>NZ_JBITCU010000009.1:0-306870 GCF_044453545.1 Streptomyces sp. NPDC051664
TCCAGCGCCAGCAGTACGCAGATGCCCGCGTCGATGCCTATCGGGAAGACCAGGGAGAAGTTCCCGAAGCCCTTCTGTTCTGCGAGCGCGCGCACAGCGGCGTACGAGCCCGCGAAGCCGATCGCGGCGATGATTGCCGCGCCCGCGACGACGACCCCGATGAGTACCCGGTGCGTGCGTGTCAGCTGCATCGCGGCCACCCGCGATCCCCTCCCTGTGTCCCCTTCTTCGACTTCTGGCGGGCACAGCCTGGCACATGTGTGTGGACTGCGTTGCGCGGGGAGGGGCGAAGCCCGGTCCTCGGGGCAGGACCGGGCTTCGTAAAACTGCTTCTGGGCAGGGGGGTTGGGGATCGGGACGGCTGCCGGGCGAGCGGCGACGGGTCCGGTTCCCCGTGACGCCTAGTTCGACGACTTGGCCGACTTCGACGGGCTCGCGGACGGGCTCGGCTTGTCGTCGTCGGCGGCGTTGGCGTCGGCGACCGCGGCGACGGCTTCCTTGGTGGCCCTCTCGGCGTCCTTGAGGATGTCGGCGCCGGACGGCGTCTTCGCACCCGCGTAACCCGCGCCGTTGTAGGTCAGGGTGACGACGACGTTCCCCGTACGGGCCACGATCGTTGCGTACTTGAAGTCCTCGCCGGTCTTGGTGAGGTCGTACGTGACCTTGGTGGCCTCCTCGCCGATACCGCTGACGGGGGCCTCCGTGATCTTCTTCGCGCCCTCGGCCGTCCTGGTCTTGGCGAGCTGCTTCGTGAGGTCGTCCTCGGCGCGCTTCGCGCCGCTGCCGAGGGCCTGGTCCGAGTCGAAGCGGGTGAAGCCGACGTCGAGCCAGCGGTACTGCGAGCCCTTGACGCCGTTGTCGTCGAGGCCGTTCCAGGAGCAGCCTGCGCGCGCCGAGGTGTCGCTGGACGTGGCCGGCGAACCGGCCTTGCTCTTGGCCTTGGGGACCAGCGAGGTGATCGTCTTGGCGGAGATCGCCTTGCACGGGTCGGGCAGCTCGGCGAACTTCGCCTGCGCGACCGCCGCCGCCGACTTCTTCGCGTCCGGAGCGGAGGAGGACGAGCCGTCCGACTCCTTCTTGCTGCCGGAGTCCGACGAACAGCCGGCGACGACGAGCATCACCGGGACGGCGGCGCAGGCGAGTATGCGGGTGAGTCGCGAGGCTGATCGGTGCATGGTTCCTTCACTCGGGTGGCGCGGGTGGCGCGGGTGGCGCGGGTGGGCGGTCGGGCGGGTGTTCCGGAGGGCCACGGTACGACGGACGGCGGCCGGATGCCGCCTCGGCAGGGTGGGCCGCCGAGAGGGGCCGGCGCCGGTCCGGGGCGATCGGCGCGGGGCTATTCGCCGAACTTGTCGACCAGCTTCCGGGCCAGCGCCTGGGCTTTCTCCTGCAGTTCCTTGCTGTCGGGGATCTCCGTCGAGAGGGCGGGCTGCTCGGTGTACTGGACGGTCACGATGACGTTCGATGTGCGGAATACCACGCTCACCGTCCGGTGCTGTGCGGTGGAACCTGCCTGAATGAGTAGATCGTCCAGAAATGCGGCATCTCCGAGGTCGTCGAGGACGCGCGGTTGAAGGTCTTCGGCGGCTCCGGTGGCCCCGTCGCCGCTCTTTCCGTCGGACTCCCCGTCGGTCTCCTCGTCCGTCTTCCCGTCGCTCGGTGCCGAGCCCGAAGGGGAGCTCGAGTCCGAGGGGGAGTCCGATGCGGTGGACGGTAGATGGGCGGCGGCCTCCTTCTTCCCGTACACCTCGCCGGCGCGGTCGTCGTCGCTCACGGAGGTGTCGTACGAGACGACCCGCTCGAAGTCGAGGGAGAGGCTCCGGGACGAGTCCGGGGCCTCGGCCTTCCACGTGCAGCCGACGCGGCGGTCCGTGTCGTAGGTCACGGAGGCCGTTCCCGCGTACGCCTTCTCCTGCTGGTCCTCCGGCAGTTCGGCGACACCCGGAAGCAGGTCCTTCAGGGTGGAGTGCGTGACGGAGCGGCAAGGGTCGGGAAGTGTGCGGTACTTGCCCGCCGGTGCGGCGGGGGAGGCCGTCGGGCCGCCGGGCCTGCTGTCGGCGGCGGAGCCGTCGGTTCCGGTGCCGGCGCTACAGCCGACGACAAGCGCTGCAAGGAGCGCGGCGCCGGGTACGTACGCCATTCGTCGCACGATCCTGGGCTCCCTTCGTGCGAAAAACGGTTGCCGCTCGATGGCGGCCGGTGGACACAATGTGTATCGCACGCGCCGCTGTGAATGCCGGTCGACCGACTCATTTGCCGACCTTGGCACCAGTTTTGCGCTTTCAGACTTTTCGGGGGAATCGAGGGATTATGTCGTATGTAGAGGTGCCGGGGGCCAAGGTCCCGATCCGCATGTGGGCCGACCCGGCTTCGGTCGAGGGCGGCGCGATGCAGCAGCTGCAGAATGTGGCCACCCTGCCCTGGATCAAGGGGCTCGCCGTCATGCCCGACGTGCATTACGGCAAGGGTGCGACCGTCGGCTCGGTGATCGCGATGCACGGTGCGGTCTGCCCGGCTGCGGTGGGGGTGGACATCGGGTGCGGAATGTCCGCGGTGAAGACCTCCCTGACCGCCAACGACCTTCCGGGAGATCTGTCGCGGCTGCGGTCGAAGATCGAGCAGGCCATTCCGGTGGGCCGTGGGATGCACGACGACGTCGTGGACCCCGGACGGCTGCACGGCTTCGCGACGGCGGGCTGGGACGACTTCTGGGGACGGTTCGAGGGGGTGGCCGATGCGGTCAAGTTCCGTCGGGAGCGTGCCACGAAGCAGATGGGGTCTCTCGGGTCGGGCAACCACTTCATCGAGTTCTGCCTCGACGAGTCGGGTTCGGTCTGGCTGATGCTGCACTCCGGATCCCGGAACATCGGCAAGGAGCTCGCCGAGCACCACATCGGGGTGGCGCAGAAGCTGACGCACAACCAGGCACTGGTCGACCGCGACCTGGCCGTCTTCATCGCGGACACACCGCAGATGGCGGCCTACCGCAACGACCTGTTCTGGGCCCAGGAGTACGCGAAGCGCAACCGCGCGATCATGATGGGGCTCTTCCAGGACGTGGTCCGCAAGGAGTTCAAGAAGGCCCGGGTGACCTTCGACCCGGTCATCTCCTGCCACCACAACTATGTGGCGGAGGAGCGGTACGACGGCATGGACCTGCTGGTCACTCGTAAGGGTGCGATCCGGGCGGGGTCGGGGGACCTCGGCATCATCCCCGGATCGATGGGCACCGGCTCGTACATCGTGAAGGGCCTCGGGAACGCGAAGTCGTTCAACTCGGCCTCGCACGGCGCCGGCCGGAAGATGAGCCGCAACGCGGCCAAGCGGCGCTTCTCGACACGGGACCTGGAGGAGCAGACGCGGGGTGTGGAGTGCCGTAAGGACTCCGGCGTCGTGGACGAGATTCCGGGGGCGTACAAGCCGATCGAGCAGGTCATCGAGCAGCAGCGGGACCTCGTGGAGGTCGTCGCGAAGCTGAAGCAGGTGGTGTGCGTGAAGGGCTGAGTGCCTCTCGCGCCGATGAACGGAAGAGCCCCGGACCCTGTGGTGGTGGTCCGGGGCTCTTCTGCGTGCGTGTGCGCGCCGCTGACGGCTGTCAGCGGTCAGAGGGTGCGGTGGACCTTGGAGTTGGAGGCCTGGGCGCGGGGGCGGACCACCAGCAGGTCGATGTTGACGTGGCTGGGACGGGTGACGGCCCAGGTGATCGTGTCGGCCACGTCGTCGGCGGTGAGGGGGGCGTCGACACCCGCGTAGACCTTGGCGGCCTTCTCCGTGTCGCCACGGAAGCGGGTGGTGGCGAACTCCTCCGTCTTGACCATGCCGGGGGCGACCTCGATGACGCGGACCGGGGTGCCGACGATCTCCAGGCGGAGGGTCTCGGCCAGGACGTGCTCGCCGTGCTTGGCGGCCACGTAGCCACCGCCGCCCTCGTACGAGGCGAGGGCCGCCGTCGAGGAGAGGACCACGATCGTGCCGTCCCCGCTTGCGGTGAGGGCGGGGAGCAGGGCCTGGGTGACGTTGAGGGTGCCGATGACGTTCGTCTCGTACATCTGGCGCCAGTCGGCCGGGTCGCCGGTGGCGACGGGGTCGGCGCCGAGGGCGCCGCCCGCGTTGTTGACGAGGACGGCGAGGGTGCGGAAGGCGGTGGCGAACGTGTCGACCGCCTCACGGTCCGTGACGTCCAGGGCGTACGCCGTGGCCTCGTGGCCCGCTTCGTCGATCTCGGCTGCGAGTGCCTCGATCCGGTCCTTGCGGCGGGCGGTCAGGACGACGCGGTAGCCGGCGGCGGCCAGCCGGCGGGCAGTCGCGGCGCCGATGCCGCTGCTCGCTCCGGTGATCACGGCGATGGGGGTGGCGGCCATGCGGACTCGACTCCTCGGACGGCTGATCGGTACAGGTTCAGGATAGGCAGGCGGGGCGAGCGGCCGTGTGCCGGCCGACGGTGGGGGTGGCGCGGTCGGCGGTGCGGTCGGTGCGGTCGGTGCTGGTCATCGGGGTGATCGGTGGTGCGGTCAGTGGTTGCGGGGGGCGTACATGATCACGGCCATGCCGGCCAGACAGATCAGTGCGCCGATCACGTCCCAGCGGCCGGGGCGGTAGCCGTCGGCGATCACGCCCCAGGCGATCGAACCCGCGACGAAGACACCGCCGTACGCGGCCAGGACGCGGCCGAACTCGGCGTCCGGTTGAAGCGTGGCCACGAAGCCGTACGCGCCGAGGGCGATGACTCCGGCGCCGATCCAGATCCAGCCCCGGTGCTCGCGCACGCCCTGCCAGACGAGCCAGGCTCCGCCGATCTCGAAGAGCGCGGCGACGACGAACAGTGCGACTGAGCGGGCGACGACCATGGGAGCAGCGTTTCATGTGGGCGGGATGACGCGGTGGGGAGGCCGGACGAGGGACGTGATTCGGACGGTGGGGCAGGCGGGTGGAGTTGGTGTGTCGAACCGGTGTGTAAATAAGGACGATTCGGCGTGATCAGTATCTTCGGGGCATGGTATTGACGCGTAGGGCTCGACTGATGGTCTTCGTCGCGATGGCGACTGCGGCGACGGTGTCGTCTGTGATGTGGGGGGCCGGAAAGGCGACCGGGGCGGTCCCGGCGCTCGTGCCGGTGGCCGCAGTTGCGGCCATGCCGTCTCCGGCGTACCGGTCGGTTGCACCGGAGGCGGACATCTCCCACCACGGCCATGTCTCGCTGTGGGGCGAGGAGCTCGGAGTCTGGCTGCTCAGCGAGAATCATGGCCCGTCGGACGTGATGCGCTCGACCGTGCGGCTGCGCTTCTCGGTGGCCCTCACCGGTCGGCAGGAGATGCCGAGCGCCTGTCTGCAGGCCAACGCCCGCACCGTGCTGTGCCGGACAGGACCGTTGCGTGCGGGTGGGGCGGCGGGGCGGCAGTTCGCGCTCGAACTGCAGCTCGCGGGGCGGCCGAACGAGGTGGTCGTACGGATCGACACCGCGTGGAACGGCGGCGTGACCGATCGGAACCCGCAGAACGACCGGCATGAGGTGCTGGCGCCTGCCACCGGGGACGAATACGTCTTCTGACCGCCACTGGCGCGTGTCCGGCGTGGCCGGATACGCGGCTGCGGCTGCGGTGTTGGTGTGTGGCTGCTGACCGGCCTGTTCGTGATGTGTCTGGATGCGTCGGTCCGGGCGTTCTGCGGTCCCGACGTACCGCACCTCAGCTACGCGAGCATCGCGGTGGTCTTCCTCGCCGGCAACGCGCTGGGTTCGGCGGCGCCGACCCGGTCATCGAGTGAGGGCGGCCCGCAGCGCCGCGGGGTCGGGCCGGTCGCTCGCCCAGGCGACATGACCGTCGGGGCGGACGAGCAGCACGGTCGAGCGGCCGTCCGTCCAGTGCGTGTGCACCAGCGGGGCCGGCGATACCGGCGTGGGCGTGTCTGCAGGAGTCACGAGGACGAATTCGCCGTCGCGCAGCTCCTCCTGGAGGCGGCCCTCCACCAGTCCCAGGTCGGGAGCGCGCTTTCCGGTGAGGGGATGCGAGCCGCGCGGCGCCGCGTACGCGATGCCGATGCCGGAGATCATGCCCATCGCCTTGTCGCCGGCCGGACGCGCCATCGCCAGGAGGCGGGTGGCGGCCGCCCTGAACGTCCCCGCTCGCCTCGGCGGGGGCGCGGCCGGACACCGTCTATACGAGTGGGCCGGCCTGATCGGAGGCGTCGCCGAACTCGTGGACCGCGCTGGCGACGATCTTCTCCAGGTGTGCGTGGTGGGCGCCGCGCCAGTACACCCGGCCGCACTCCACGCACTGCGCGAAGACGTCGTACGACCGCTGTGTGCCGTGCTCCAGCTGCCCGCTGACGGAGTCCTTGTCGGCCTCGGCGAGCTGCCCGTTGCATGCGGTGCAACGGCTCCACGGGGCCAGCACCGGTGCGAACCGTTCGAGTACGTCCCGTAGCTGGTCGTCCGGCCGGTCGCTGTAGATGTACGCACCCGCCCAGATCTCCCGGCGCCGCAGCAGCCCCCGGTCGCGCGAGAGCAGCACCCGTCGCTCCCTCGCAGACAGCGAGGCCAGCGCCGGATCGCCGATGTCCGTGCTCTCGTACGCGGCGTCGACGCCCAGCAGCCGCAGCCGCCGGGCGAGCGTCCCGAGGTGGACGTCGAGGAGGAAGCGCAGCGGCGCGCCTTCGATGCGCTGGGGGCGTGCCACCGCACGCACCTCCACGAGTTCACCCGCGCCCGGGATGTGCGAGACCGGAACGGGGCGGCCGTCGACGAGCAGTCGGCCCGCCTCGGTGAGAGGCACTCCGAGCGACTCCACGACATGGCCGAGCGTCGAGACGCCGTCGGTGATCACGACCGTGCGCCCGTTGCGGCGCTCGTGCGCGACGAAGAGCCGCAGTTCGGGGTCGACCTCGAGGTGGATCTCCGGTCCGTTCACGTCGCCAGGATGCCATTGAGGGGTCCGTGGCAGCCAGGGGACTCGTGGGGGAGAGGTGGTGGCTCGGGCGCGCAACGCGGCAGTGTGTCCGGACAGGTCTGCAGAGTATTCAGTTGTATTACTCAGAAGCTGTGCATTGCGGATGGATTGCCCGGTCGGGGCCCGCCCGGCCATGCGTCTTCGGGCCTCCGGACGACCCGCCTACAGTTCCCCCATGAAAATTCTCGATCTCGAACCCGGCGATGCCCGACTGGCAGACGACCTGCTCCCCGTCCTGCGTGAACTGCGTCCGCATCTGACCGAGGACCTCTTCCGCGAGGTGTACGGGAATGGACACGCGCAGGGGCTCCGTTTCACCGCCTGCTACGACGACGGCGTCTGCGTGGGCGCGGCCGGATGGCGCATCGTCGACAACACCAGCCAGATCCGCAAGCTGTACGTCGACGATCTGGTCACCGCCGAGCATGCCCGCTCCACCGGCGTCGGCCGCCGACTCCTGGGGTATCTGGAGCAGCGCGCCCAGGAGTCGGGATGCCTGGAGTTCAGTCTGGACTCGGGGACCCACCGCACGGATGCCCACCGCTTCTATCTGCGGGAGCGGCTGGCCATCGTCGCCTTCAGCTTCACCAAGCGGCTGGTCCGGGACCGGGACTGACCACCACGAGCTCCGTGCTGAGCTACGGGGCGGACTCCGGGGCGAGTTCCAGCCGCCAGTTGTTCGTCAGCAGCACATGGCCGGGCGGGTACTCGAAGTCGCACATGCCGAGCAGGGTGAAGCCCGCCTTGCGGCACACCGCGTTCGACGCGGCGTTGTCCACGGACGGGTATGCGTGCAGGTGGCGGTGCTTCTGCTCGGCCCGGGCCTGCTCGGCGACGGCCACGGCCGCGGTCGCCGCGATGCCCCGCCCCTGGTATCCCGGGAGGACGGCCCACCCCGTCTCGTACACCTCCTGCCCTCGCCAGGCCCGCTCCCAGAAACCGATGGTCCCCACGGCCTCGTCCCCATTGCCGTCGGTCAGGGCGATCCGGTACATCCTGCCGAGGCCCGTCCGGTCCTCGCTCAGCGCGACATAGCGGTCGTGGCGCGCCATGAGCTGCTCCTCGGACTCGGGGCCGCCCAGGTGGTCCATCAGCTCCGGTGCATTGGTGCGGCGGAGCAGCTCCAGGTCGCCGTCCGACCAGGGCACGATCCGTACGACGGGCGCCGGCGATGACGAGGTGCGTTCCATACCGAAGACAGTAGGCCGCACTACTGACAACCACCGGCACCGACCGTCAACGGGTGGCGAGTGCCGTCGGTGGGGCGCCGATCGTCGACGTGAAGTCCCTGGTCAGGTGAGCCTGATCGCTGTAGCCGAGGTCCGCGGCCAGCTCCGCCCAGTCCACTTCGGGGTCCGACTCGGCGCGTTCCAGCGCCTCGTGGATGCGGTAGCGGAGGATCACCCACTTGGGGCCGACGCCCACGTACGTGGCGAAGAGCCGCTGCAGCGAGCGTGCCGACAGCCCTTCGGCGCGGGCGAGTTCGTCGACCCGGCGCATGGTGCGGTCGGTGCGCACGCGCTCGACCAGGGCCATCGCACGCTCGGCCTGCGGGTCCGGTTCCGGGGCGAGTGCCAGCAGGTACGCGTCCAGCGCGGCGACCCGCGCGTCCTCCCTGGCCGGGTCCAGCACGGCCGCCACAGGAGCGGGTACGGCGAGGACCTCGTGCGCCAGGAGCCGTCGGCCCGTCCACTCCGACACGGGGCGGTCCGGTGCGAACGGCCGGAAGCCGCCCGGCCGGAACTTCACCGCGCACACCCGTCCCCGGCCCTCCAGCTTCTGGGTGAAGAGTTCAAGCCCGATGCCCGCGACCTCCGCGAAGGCGGCCTCGCCGCTGCTCTCGTGGTGCTGGAAGACCAGGTTCACCGACGGGTGCGGCACGACGTGCGAGGTGTACGGCTCCGGCAGGTCCCAGTCGATCAGCCAGTAGAACGCCACCTGCGTCCGCAGCCCGGGCGCGGGCTCACGCCGGCGGAAGTGCACGTGCGAGAAGAGTTCGCGGGCGTCGACGATGCCCCGGGTGTCGCGTCGAGGAGCAGACATGGCAGCGATTCTATTGCGAACGTACGTTCGTATCGGTGGTGTCGCGTTTATTCAAGACACGGGCCGTCGTCGGGCGGACGGTCGCAGCATGAAGAAAATCAGTGAACTGCTGGCTGCGGCCGCCGACAGCGCTGCTCCCGTCGTGCATGGGATCGACGACGGCCGACTGGGCGACCCCACACCGTGCACGGATTACGACGTGCGGGCCCTGATCGACCATCTCTTCCAAGTGGTCGTCAACTTCCAGGCCCTGGCGGCCAGGGAGGAGCCGGACTTCGGCGCGAGGCCGACCGTGGTGACCGGGGACTGGCGGGGCCGCTTCGGCGAGGAGACGGCCAAGCTGGTGGCGGCGTGGGACGCGCCGGGTGCGGACGAGGGGACCGCGGGTTCCATGGGGTTCCCCGCCAGAACCGTCGCGCGGATGGTGCTGGGCGACCTGACCGTGCATGCGTGGGACCTGGCACGGGCCACCGGTCAGGAATACGTCCCGGACGAGACGGTGGTGAGCGAACTCGGCCCCGGGCTCGCCGAGATGGCTCCGAATGCGCGGAAGGCGAAGGTGTTCGGTGAGCCCTTCCCCGTGCCGGACGGTGCTAGCCCCTTCGAGCGGATGCTGGCTGTGACCGGCCGCGACCCGGACTGGCAACCGCCTCGGGCGTGAGCCCCGGGGCTCCCGGGGCGCCGGTGGCTCCCGGGGTGCCCATGACTCCAGTGGCTCCCGTGGCCGGAATCGTCCCTCCTGAGGTGCCGTAGAGCTCCTCGAGCCTCACGTGCGCCCCGTCGACGATCTCCTCGGCGGACGCGACCATCTCGCGCTCGGAGAGGCGCGCCGCCTGATGGGTGTACGGGGACGGCGGCGCCGGATGCCGGCGCCGCCACCACGTCTCGCACCCTGCGTAGATCCCCACGGCGAAGACCAGTACCGGGATGGACAGGGCCAGCAGAATGTCGCCCATGAGCGGGCCTCCTAGATGTCGATGCCTCGCACACCGACCGCACCGGCGGTATCGGCTGTATGGGGTACATCGGCAAGGACGGCAGGTCTGCTGAAGATCATTCTTCGGCCAATGAATGGCCGAAATATGGTCGTATGACGGCCTTACGCGTCCAAGGCCCACAGGTGCACGGCGTCCCCGCTCCCGGACACCGTGTACCAGGTGCCGTCGCCGAGAGCCGTGGGAGTACCGGAGACCGGGAAGGGGTACGCGACCTGACCGGCCGGGCGCATCCCCGCCGCGTCCAGCAGCCAGTGCCGCACCGGCCCGTACTCCTCGTCCTGATCCGTACTGGAGATGGCCGTCTCCTTGTCCACGAACCCGCACTCGTAGTCCCACATCACGTCGTCGGCGTCGAAGTCGTCCGGATCCGCGTCGGGGTGGCGGGAGACGGCATCCGCCGCCTCCAGCTCGGCCACCACCGCACCGTCCGAGACCCGGTGCAGAGCCAGCGAGTCCAGATCGTGAGCCACTGTCAGGAAGTGCTGGCCCGTGGGGCTCACGGAGGTCAGGATCCGCTCCTCCTCGCCGAAGTGCTCCACGGACAGCTCCGCCCCGTCCCACCGCCCCCACAGCAGCGGCGCCCCGTCCTGGCCCTCGCCGACGCTCAGCCCCATCTGCGCCGGATCGGGATGCGGTACGTGTTCCGAGCCCGCGGCCACGGTCTCCGCGTCCGCCCGTCCCAGCACCTGACCGTCGGCGGCATCGATGACCAGCCACTCGTCGAGCGCCTCCGGATCCGGCCCGGCCGTCGCCACGGGGCCGCGGACGTGGGCCCACACGAGCGACCCGTCCGCCGAGAACACCGCCGAGCCGCTGTCCGCGTACAGATGCGACCTGCTGTCCGCGTACTCCTCGAACGCCTCGTGCAGGATGCGGCAACTGCCCTCCCAGCAACCGTGCCGAACCTCCCAGCGCACCGCCCCCGCCGGATCCACCGCGCGTACCGAATGCACACCCGCGAAGACCGCGAGATCCCCGCCCGGCGCCACCGTGAACGTACCGAAGCGACGCGGCCAGGGGGCCGGGAAGCGGGTCTGTGGGGCGGACGGGTCGTCCAGGTCGACGGCGACCGCCTCGAAGTCGCCGCGCTGAATCAGCAGACGGCGATCCGGCCACCGCAGGACGGACGGCGCGTATGCGGCGTCACGATCCCGGTCCAGGGGTGCGGTGAGCGTGGCGACAAGGCGAGCGGATGCGGCACTGGTGGTCATGGGTCCCCTCCCGAACGTGCAGCGTGCAGCGTGCACGAGAACAGGGGAGAACCGTAGAGCCCCGGGGTGACAGCCGCGCTACGGGGTGGCGTCGGGACCGGCTCAGGACCAGGTCAGGACGGGACCACGAGGGCAGGGCACGTCGGGGGCCGGACCGGGACGAGGCCAGGGCAGCACGTCCGGGGCCGGATCGGGATCGGCTCACGGCCGGATCGGGATCGGCTCAGGGCCACACCAAGCAGTACGCCTGATGCCCCGCGTCATGCAGACGATGGCTGAAATCCTGCCATTCGTGGAGCAGCTGGTAGACGTTGAACGCGTCGCGCGGGCCGCCGCGGTCCGGGACCGTGGACCAGATGAAGGCCGCGGCGCCGACCGACTCCTCGCCGACGTCGCGCAGCGGGTCGACGACCGTCATCGGGAGCTTGACCACCGCGTAGTCGGGGTGCAGGACGACCAGTTCCAGCGGGGGGACCTTGTGCAGGGGTATGCCCTGGATGCCGGTGAGCACCATGGCCGCGACCGTCTCCGGCTTGATCTTGCTGAACATGCCGCCCATGCCCAGCTCGTCACCGCCGAGTTCCTCGGGGCGCATCGAAATGGGCACGCGTGCGGCAGTGGCCCCGTCGGGGGCCCCGAAATATTTGTAGGTCACCCCCACCCGACCACCACTCCTGCTTCCGGCCTGTGCACTGCCGGCCTGATGTATGCCCTGTTTGCGCTCAGCCTCACGCCGGTGCCGACCTCGCCGGGCAGGCTCGGGCCCCAGGTCGTCGGTCCCTTCGCCCACTCCGCCACCGCGATGCATATCTCATCCACCCGACTACTACTTAGGAGACACAGCCCCCGCCGCGCAACCCGATCATCGTGTCAGTGACCTCCCCCGCGGGCGTGGTGTGAAACACCCGTCCGCAAGACCGTCG
This sequence comes from Streptomyces sp. NPDC051664, assembly GCF_044453545.1. Lineage (NCBI taxonomy): Bacteria > Bacillati > Actinomycetota > Actinomycetes > Kitasatosporales > Streptomycetaceae > Streptomyces > Streptomyces sp. NPDC051664. The sequence continues at coordinate 12,120 of NZ_JBITCU010000009.1, forward strand.
GTGGCTCTGACACCATGGCTTGTGTGAGCTTTCCCTATGACGCCCCAGTTTCGCAGACGCTTTTCGACCGCGCGTCCCTCGTGACGCCCGGCGGCGTGAACTCTCCCGTACGTGCCTTCCGGGCCGTGGGCGGTACGCCCCGCTTCATGGTGTCCGGTACCGGTCCGTACCTCACCGACGCCGACGGTCGTGAGTATGTCGACCTCGTGTGCTCGTGGGGGCCGATGATCCTCGGCCATTCCCACCCCGAGGTCATCGCCGCAGTCCAGGAGGCTGTCGCCCGCGGCACCTCGTTCGGTACGCCCGGTGAGGGCGAGGTCGCGCTCGCCGAGGAGATCGTGGCCCGGATCGAGCCCGTGGAGCAGGTACGGCTGGTGTCGTCCGGCACCGAGGCGACCATGTCCGCGATCCGGCTGGCGCGCGGGTTCACCGGCCGCGCGAAGGTCGTGAAGTTCGCCGGCTGCTACCACGGGCACGTGGATGCGCTGCTGGCGGCCGCCGGGTCCGGGGTCGCGACCTTCGGCCTTCCGGACACCCCCGGGGTCACGGGCGCGCAGGCCGGCGACACGATCGTGCTGCCGTACAACGACCTGGAGGCCGTGCGGACCGCCTTCGCCGCGCACCCCGGTGAGATCGCCTGTGTGATCACCGAGGCGTCGCCGGGCAACATGGGCGTCGTGCCGCCGCTGGACGGCTTCAACGCCGGGCTCAAGGAGATCTGCGCCGCCAACGGCGCGCTGTACATCTCCGATGAGGTCATGACCGGATTCCGTACCTCGAAGGCCGGCTGGTTCGGCGTCGACGGGGTGCGGCCCGACCTGATGACCTTCGGCAAGGTCATGGGCGGCGGCTTCCCGGCCGCGGCCTTCGGCGGGCGCGCCGATGTGATGGCGCACCTCGCCCCGGTCGGCCCCGTCTACCAGGCGGGCACCCTCTCCGGTAACCCGGTCGCCACCGCGGCCGGGCTCGCCCAGCTGCGGCTGCTCGACGACGCGGCGTACGCGAAGGTCGACGCGGTCTCCGCGGAGATCCAGGCCCTGGTGGGCGAGGCATTCACCAAGGAGGGCGTGGCGCACACGGTGTCCGCGGCCAGCAACATGTTCTCCGTGTTCTTCACCGACCAGCCGGTGCGGAACTACGACGACGCCAAGAAGCAGGAGGCCTTCCGCTTCACTGCCTTCTTCCACTCGATGCTGGCGCAGGGCGTCTACCTGCCGCCGTCCGCGTTCGAGTCCTGGTTCGTCTCCACCGCCCACGACACGCAGGCCGTCGAGCGGATCGCCGCCGCGCTGCCCGCCGCCGCCCGCGCCGCATCGGAGGCCACCGCATGAGCCCGGCCGACAAGGACATCACCGTTGTCCATCTGATGCGTCACGGGGAGGTGCACAACCCCGAGGGTGTGCTCTACGGACGCCGCCCCGGCTACCACCTCTCCGAGCTCGGCCGGCAGATGGCCGACCGGGTGGCCGATCACCTGGAGAAGCGCGACATCACCCATGTCGTCGCCTCCCCGCTGGAGCGCGCCCAGGAGACGGCGACACCGATCGCCAAGACGCACGGCATCGACCTGGCCACGGACGAGCGGCTGATCGAGGCGGCCAACGTCTTCGAGGGCAAGACCTTCGGGGTCGGCGACGGCGCGCTGCGCAAGCCGGACAACTGGAAGCACCTCACCAACCCGTTCCGCCCGTCCTGGGGCGAGCCGTACGTCGAGCAGGTCGTACGGATGATGGGTGCCCTCGACGCCGCGCGCGACGCGGCCCGCGGGCACGAGGCGGTCTGCGTCAGCCATCAGCTGCCGATCTGGATCGTCCGGAGCTTCGTCGAGCGGCGGCGGCTCTGGCACGACCCGCGCAAGCGGCAGTGCACGCTCGCCTCGCTGACCACCTTCACGTACCAGGGCGACAAGATCGTCTCCGTCGGCTACACCGAGCCGGCCCGCGATCTGGTGCCTGCGCATCTGCTGGCCGGTGCCAAGCCGGTGAAGGGGAAGTCCAAGGCGTTCGGAGCCTAGAGGCTTCTCTCTGCCGACTCCGCGGGCCCCGCCGATCCGTCGGCCGGGGCCCGCGCTGCGTCCGACCGGCGTCGGTCCGGTCGCGATCAGGAGTCATGTGCCGATCGGTGGAACCACCGTGCTGTTTCACCCATCTAAGCCTTCGCCAGTTTGTATGGAGTTGGGCCAGAACGACCGTAGATGGGGACGCCGTGCGCGATATCAGCCGAAGGAGTCTGCTCACAGCCGGACTGGGAGCCGCGGCTGCCATCGGGATGGCGGGCTGCGGTTCCCTGAACTCTGCCGCGAGGGGCGGGTCGGGCTCCGGCCCGGGGGAGCGGGCGGGCGGCGAGGCCGAGGGAAGCGGTGCCGGGGACAACGACGTGCGGGAGATCGGGGACGGTTCCACCGCTGACACCGGAGAGCAGCCGAACCAGCCTTCCGCGCCGGTCCCGCTGGAACCCGGGCAGACCCCGCCGCAGTTCGTGATCTTTTCCTGGGACGGGGCGGGCGAGGTCGGCACCGGGCTCTTCGCGCGTTTTCTCGAACTCGCCAAGGACCACGACGCGGCGATGACCTTCTTCCTCTCCGGGCTCTATCTGCTGCCCGAGTCGAAGAAATCCCTGTACCGACCGCCGAACAACGCCATCGGCGCCTCCGACATCGGGTATCTCACCGATGATCACATCAAGGCGACGCTGGACCAGGTACGCCGGGCCTGGCTCGACGGTCATGAGATAGGCACGCACTTCAACGGGCATTTCTGTGCCGGCTCCGGATCGGTGGCCCACTGGACGCCCGGCCAGTGGGAGAACGAAGTCGATCAGGCGGTCTCCTTCGTCACCGAATGGCGCACCAATACCGGTTGGACCGATCTCGACCCGCTGCCTTTCGACTACCGCAAGGAACTCATAGGCGCCCGCACACCCTGTCTGCTCGGCCAGGACAATCTGCTGCCCACCGCGCGCAAACTGGGCTGGCGCTACGACGCGAGTTCGCCCGGCGGCACCCAGATCTGGCCGGAGAAGCGCCAGGGGCTCTGGGATCTTCCGCTCCAGGCCATACCGTTCCCCGGGCACTCGTTCGAAGTGCTGTCGATGGACTACAACATCCTGGCCAACCAGTCGAAGAACTCCACCCAGGGAATACCGTCGCGCTTTCCGGCCTGGCGCGAGCAGGCCATCCAGTCGTATCTCGCCGGTTTCGAGCGGGCGTACAAGACGAATCGTGCGCCCTTCTTCATCGGCAACCACTTCGAGGTGTGGAACGGCGGTATCTATATGGATGCGGTCGAGGAGACCCTCAAAAGGATCGCGGGGAAGCCGGATGTGCGGCTCGTCTCGTTCCGGCAGTTCGTCGACTGGCTCGATGTCCAGGACCCGGCCGTGCTTGCGAAGCTCCGTACCCTCGGGGTCGGCGAGTCGCCCGGCGGTGGCTGGAACACCTTCTTTAAACAGGCCTGACAACGGTCTTTACGGGCACCGAGGGGGGTGCGCAAGATCCCCGAAACCGCCATGCGAAACTTTTCACATGAGCTTTGGCCGCGCACCCCGACGCCGCTTCACCCTGCTCGCCGCCCCCGCAGCGGCCGCAGCACTGGCGTTGACCCTGACCGCCTGCGGTGGTGACGGCAACAAGGCCGGCGGTGGCGGCAACTCCCACTTCGTCACCGGCAGTGGCGGGATCTCCACCGTGGCCAAGGCGGACCGTCAGGACGCGCCGAAGCTCGACGGAGCGACGCTGGACGGCAAGCCCCTCGACGTCGCCGACTACAAGGGCAAGGTCGTCGTGCTGAACGTATGGGGCTCGTGGTGCGGCCCCTGCCGGCTGGAGGCCAAGCACTTCGCGAAGGTGTCGAAGGAGACCGCGAGCCAGGGTGTCCAGTTCATCGGGATCAACACCCGGGACGCCGAGAAGGGCCCGGCGGTGAACTTCGAGAAGGACAACAGCATCACGTACCCGAGCTTCTTCGACCCGATCGGCAAGCTCATCCTCCGCTTCCCCAAGGGGACGCTGAACCCGCAGGCCATTCCGTCGACCGTGGTCATCGACCGGGACGGGAAGATCGCGGCCCGCACCCTCGTCGCCCTCGACGACGTCAAGCTCCACAAGATGATCGACCCGCTGATCGCGGAGAAGTGATCACGTGCTCACGCTCGCCGCGACCACGGGCATGAACACGACCGTGTTCAACGGGGCCCTTCTGGTGGCCCTGCCCATCGCCGTACTCGGCGGACTGGTCTCGTTCTTCTCGCCGTGCGTGCTGCCGCTGGTACCCGGCTACCTCTCGTACGTCACCGGGGTCAGCGGGACCGATCTGGCCCAGGCCAGACGGGGGCGCATGGTCGTCGGCGCCTCGCTCTTCGTACTCGGCTTCTCCGCCGTGTTCGTCTCCGGCGGCGCGCTCTTCGGCTATTTCGGGCAACGGCTGCAGGACCACAGCGAGGTCATCTCCAAGATTCTCGGCGTCCTGATGATCCTGATGGGCGTCTTCTTCATGGGGCTGATGCCCTGGATGACCCAGCGCGAGTTCCGCATCCACAAGCGGCCGGTGTCCGGCCTCGCCGGAGCGCCGCTGCTCGGGGTGCTGTTCGGGGTCGGCTGGACGCCGTGCCTCGGCCCGACGCTCACTTCTGTGCAGACGCTCGCCCTCGAACAGGGGACCGCCGGGCGCGGGGCCGTACTGACCCTGGCGTACTGTCTCGGACTCGGCCTGCCGTTCGTGTTGGCCGCAGTCGCCTTCCGCAAGGCGCTCGGTGCCTTCGGATGGGTCAAGCGCCACTACGTATGGGTCATGCGGATCGGCGGCGCAATGATGATCGTGACCGGACTGCTCCTGCTGACCGGTGTGTGGAGCAGCATGATGCAGGAACTGCAGGGCTGGTCCAACGGCTTCACGGTGGGGATCTGAGTTCCATGAGCAACACCAAGACCGACGCGGCCGAAGAGCGCGCGAACGAGCGCGAGCGCGAGAGCCGACAGGAGCGGGAGAACGCGGCCGAGCTCGGCGCGGCCGGCTCGCAGCTCTCCACGGCACCGCGCGAAGAAGCCCTGGCCGCACTGCCCGCCATGGGCGTCATCGGCTGGGCACGCTGGTTCTGGCGCCAGCTCACCTCGATGCGGGTCGCGCTGATCCTGCTCTTCCTGCTCTCGCTCGGCGCCATCCCCGGCTCGCTGATCCCGCAGAACAGCGTGGACGAGCTGAAGGTGCAGACCTTCAAGGAAGCCCACACCACCGTCACGCCGATCTACGAGAAGCTCCAGTTCTTCGACGTCTACAGCTCGGTGTGGTTCTCCGCGATCTACATCCTGCTGTTCGTCTCCCTCATCGGCTGCATCGTGCCGCGCACCGGCCAGTTCATCGGCCAGCTGCGCAGCCGGCCGCCGGGCGCCCCCAAGAGGCTGACCCGGCTGCCCGCGTACACGACCTGGCGCACCGACGCCGAGCCCGAGCAGGTGCGCGAGGCCGCGCTCGCGATCATGCGCAAGCGGCGCTTCCGGGCGCACGCGGACGGCGATGCGGTCGCCGCCGAGAAGGGCTATCTGCGCGAGGCCGGGAACCTGATGTTCCACGTCGCGCTGATCGTCATGCTGGTGGCCTTCGCCACCGGGCAGCTCTTCAAGTCCGAGGGCGGCAAGCTGATCGTCGACGGCGACGGCTTCTCCAACACGCTGACCCAGTACGACGACTTCAAGTCCGGATCGCTGTACGACACGGACTCACTCGCCCCGTTCAGCTTCACCCTCGACAAGTTCGTCGGCACGTACGAGCGCAACGGCCCGCAGGTCGGCACCCCACGCAAGTACGAGGCTCACGTCACGTACTCCGAGGGCGCGTACGGCAAGCCGAAGAAGGCCGTCATCAAGGTCAATGAGCCGCTGGTGGTCGACGGCTCCAAGGTCTATCTGATCGGGCACGGCTACGCCCCCGTCGTCTCCGTCAAGGACGGCAAGGGCAACGAGGTCTACAAGGCCGCCGTTCCGCTGCTGCCGATCGACAGCAATGTCACCTCGACCGGTGCGATCAAGGTGATGGACGGCTACCGCGACAAGGACGGCAAGAAGGACCAGCTGGGTTTCCAGGCGTTCTTCGTGCCGACGTTCGCGGGCAACGGCAAGGGGACGATGTTCTCCCAGTTCCCGGCCGCGGACTTCCCGGTACTGGCCCTCAACGGGTACCACGGCAGCCTCGGTGTCGACTCCGGACTGCCTCAGAACGTGTACCAGCTGAACACCTCGAAGATGGAGGCGTTCAAGGACGGCAAGGGCGACAAGCTGAAGCAGAGGCTGCTGCCCGGCGAGACGATGAAGCTGCCGGACGGAGCCGGATCGATCACCTTCGAGGGCATCGAGCAATGGGCCAGCTTCCAGATCTCGCAACAGCCCGCCAGCGGCTGGGCGCTCACCGGAGCCATCGGGGCCATCGCCGGTCTGGCCGGGTCGCTGTTCATCCAGCGGCGCCGGGTCTGGGTCCGGGCCGTACGCGGGGCGGACGGCGTCACCGTCGTCGAGATGGCGGGCCTGGGCCGCAGCGAGTCCGCGAAGCTTCCCGAGGAGCTGGCCGATCTCGCGGTCACACTCCATGACATGGCGCCCTCCGCGCCCGACGACGCATCTGCCGAAGCACTTTCCGAAGAACCTGCCGAAGGGGCTGAGAAGTGAATCTCGCCGCCGCAACCAACGAGAATCTGGCACACACCAGCAATGTGCTGGTCTATTCGTCGATGGCCGTCTACACCATTGCCTTCTTCGCGCACATCGCGGAGTGGGTGTTCGGCAGCCGCAGCAAGGTCGGCCGCACCGCCGCCGCGCTGACCGGGGCCGGAGCCGCCCGCGCCTCCTCGGCGAAGATCCAGGTCCAGGTCGCACAGAAGGGCGGCGCCACCGCCGTACTGGACCGACCGAAGATCATTACGCGTTCCGCCGCCGGTTCGCGTGACGTCCCGGACGGGCCCGGCGCCGCCGGCGGCACGTTCAAGGGTGATCTGTGGGGGCGGATCGCGGTCTCCATGACCGTGCTCGCCTTCCTCGTCCAGGCCGGCGGGGTCGTCGCCCGCGCGCTGTCCGTGCAGCGTGCCCCCTGGGGCAACATGTACGAGTTCTCGATCACCTTCTCCACGGTGGCCGTAGCCGCGTACCTGATCCTGCTCGCGCTGAAGAAGAACGTCCGCTGGATGGGCCTGCTGCTGGTCACGACCGTCCTGCTGGACCTCGGCATCGCGACCACCGTGCTCTACACCTCCAGCGACCAGCTGGTGCCCGCACTGCACTCGTACTGGCTGTGGATCCACGTCTCCACCGCCATCATCTGCGGCGCCGTCTTCTACATCGGTGCGGTCGGCACACTGCTGTACCTGTTCCGCGACAGCTACGAGAGCAAGCTAGCGAACGGCGTCGAGCCCGGCTCGTTCGCCCAGTCCGTACTGTCCCGGCTGCCCGCCGCGGCGACCCTCGACAAGTTCTCGTACCGCGTCAACGCCGCCGTCTTCCCGCTGTGGACGTTCACGATCATCGCGGGCGCGATCTGGGCGGGCGACGCCTGGGGCCGCTACTGGGGCTGGGACCCCAAGGAGGTCTGGTCCTTCATCACCTGGGTCGCCTACGCCTGCTACCTGCACGCCCGCGCCACCGCAGGCTGGAAGGGCCGTAAGGCTGCCTATCTGGCGCTGATCGCCTTCGGCTGCTGGCTCTTCAACTACTACGGCGTGAACATCTTCGTCACCGGCAAGCACTCCTACGCCGGCGTCTGAGCCACCTCCCGTACGCCGGCGTCTGAGACACCTCCCGCGTCCGTACGGGTGCGGAACCCGCCTCACCGGGCCACGCTGGAACCATGAGCGACACGCACCCGGTGATCGAACGTGGTGCGGCGGAGACCGACGGCGACCGCCGCATCCTGCGGTTCACGCTCCGGCTGCCCCACTCCGTGTCACGGGTGTGGGCAGCCGTTGCCAGTTCCGAGGGGCTGCGGGACTGGCTCGCCGCCGCCGAACCGTTCGAACCGCGCATCGGCGGTGCGATCACGCTGCGCTGGCGGGCCACCGACCAGGACGGGAACGCCACGGTCGCCTCCGGCACCGTCACCGCCTGGGACGTCGAGCGGGTGGCCGAATACACCCTCGAAGGGGTGCACGGCCGGATCCGATTCCACCTGGAGCCGCCGCGCGGCGACCATGTGGTGCTGCGCTTCACCAATGAGTTCCGCGGCGACGACGCTCTGCGGCTGGACTGCCTGGCAGGCTGGCACAACCACTTCGAGTACCTGGTGGAGGCGCTGGACGGGCGTCCCGCCGACTGGTCCGCGTGGACGCTCACGCGGTGGCAGGAGCTGCGGGACGGGTACGCGGCGGACGGCGGCCGGGGCCCGGGCTGACGGTCCAGGCGGCGGTGGCGGTCAGGGTGCGGACGACGGCGGCAGGCAGTTCCGCGCCGGGGGCTTCCCTTCCGGCCAGGCGATCGCCACGAACCGCTGCGAGGCGTCCTCCGGCGCCAGCTCCACCACCGGCACCGCCTTGTTGTACGGGTTGCCGTGGTTGTCCAGGCAGATCCAGCCGCCGGCCCCCGACACCCGCAACGACCCCTTCACCCGTGGCCACTGCTCGCCCACGTCCGCGGGCTCCGGAAGGCGCTTGCCGTCCGGGGTCGCCTGCCGGATGCCGTGCACAGCCGTCGCCATCGCGTCGTACGCGATGATCACCTGGCCGTCGGTCAGATCCTGGCGACCGGTCGGGCCGATCGGACCCACCGGCTTCTTCCCCACAACCTCCAGCAGATCCAGGAACTCCTGGTAGTCCGCAGGGGAGCCGCCCGTCTTCTCCTTCGCCCCGCCCTTTCCCGCCGCCCAGGCGTCCGGGTGCGCGAGCGAGGCGTAGCGGACCGTCACCTTCCGGCGCAGCGTGTTCCGGTCGAGCTTCTTGTCGCCGCCGAGGTACGAGCCCTCGTCGCCGGTGAGTACGGTGAACGCCCGGTTCTGACAGCCACGGGCCCCGAGCGCGTTGATGAACTGCCGCAGCTGGGTGTGGCGCCCGGCGAAGAACACCGTCTCCGCGCCCGAGTCGCAGATCAGATGCGTGATCTGCTGAAACGTGTTGGCCGTGGTGCCCTCGTCGGTCGGATCCTTCGGCGAGGTGAACAGCTGCGGCTCGTACCGGGTGCCCTTCACCAGCGCGGCGAACGCCGCCTTCAGCGTGTCCGTGTAGTGGTCCCCGGTACGGGTGTCCTGGACCAGCAGCGCCTTGTCGGCCCGCACCTTGCCGAACTGGGCGAGGGCGCGCGCCTCGTCCCGGTTGGTGGGGGAGACCCGGGCCAGCCCCGGGAACGGGTCGCCCTTCGGGCCGTTGGCGATGTCGTCCGCGGTGATCGTCGAACCGACGACCGCGATGCGCGCGGCGGTCAGCTCCTTGACCGCCGACTTCACCTGCGTACTGCTGGTGGCCACTCCCGACACGGCCCGCAGCCGGTCCGGGGCGCCCGTCATCGTCTTGAGACGGTCCACCGTGGGGCGCCAGAGCAGGTTGTTCTTCCCGGTGTTGGCGAGGAGCAGACGGATCTTCGGCACCTGGTCGTTCGACAGATGGTTGGCCCGGTACTGCTCGGCGAACGCGCCCTGCAGTTCCCGCCGCATCTTCGTGCTCATCGAGCCGTCGATCGATGTCAGCGGCAGCAGCAGGGCGACGGACACGTACCGGCCCGGCTTCAGCCCGGCGTTCTCCCGCCCGATCGCCGCGGCGACATCGGTCAGCTCGGACATCCCGAAGTCGTAGCCGGAGCCGGAGACACCGATGCACTCGTCACTGCCCTGCGGACGCTCGACGCCCGGCACGCACCGCCGGTTCTCCGGGGCTGTGAGCCGGCTGATGCCGTACCACCCGGAGGTGATCACGAGCGCCCCCACCACGATCGTCGTGACGATCCTCTGCCGGGCCGTGTACCAGACGCGATAACGCAGCGGATTACGCATACGAGCCACCGTCCCCCTGTGTCCGTCCTGGTCCGTGCGCGGTGACCGGCGGGTGGGCCGGCGGCCCCGGTGGCATGGCGAGCGGCCGCCACGCCCTGATGTCCTGCGGCCAGTGCGTCGCCGCGTCCCAGAGCACACTGTTGCCCGTCGGATGCCTGCCGGACAGCTGCCGCAGCTCGAACGCCATCTTCTCGGTCACCTCGTCGTCCGGCAGCGCCAGCGGATCGGAGAGCAGCCAGACGGCGTGCAGCAGCCGGCGCAGCTGCAGCTGGAGCTCCGTCGCCCGCTCGTCGAGCCCCGCGAGCCCCGTCTCCTCGTCCGGCAACGAACCGGCCGACTCCTGCCCCAGGGCGATCGCCCGCCGCGGATCGGGGCCGGAGCTGCCGGGCGCGCGCGGATACGGCGCCGCGGCGATGAACCGCAGCGCGCGCAGCCAGCGCATCACGTCGGTGAGCGCGAACTGCACCCGCAGATGGGTCACACAGGCCCCCGCACCGCCCAGCACCAGCTCCTGGTGCAGGCGGTGCGGGACGCTCGGGAAGCTGCCCTCGGGCACATAGGCAGTGCGGAGCGACTCGTGCACCGCACGCCACATCGCGTAATGCGGGTGGTCACCGTCCTGGAACCGCAGCCGGTGCAGCAGCAGCGACCGCAGCAGCGGATCGGCGACGAAGTAGTCGGGACCGACCTGCCAGTCCTCCGACCGCAGCACATCCCGTACGAGCAGCGCCACATCGCCGTCCAGCGGGACCCCGCGCAGCCGCGTCCTCGCCAGCAGCCGGGCGGACTCCTCGCCGTGCGCGGCGGCCAGCACACTCAGGACGTCCGGACGCTGCCCCGGCAGCAGCTGCTTCAACAGCTCGTCCGCCACCCGCACCGGCGGCCGGTCCTCCCGCAGTTCCACCGTGCGGTCGAACAGTGCCCCGGGCACCAGTGCCGCCGGTTCCGCCGCCTCGCCCGCCGCCTGCGCGAGCAGCGCCACCCCGAGCGGGCGCCCGCCCGTCAGCCGGTGCACACCGCGGGCCAGTCCGGCCGGGGTGCGGCCCGCCGGATCGAACCGGTCGAACGCCGCCTGCACCTGCGTGGCGCTCAGCGGGGTGAGGTCCACCGCGAGGATCCCGGACGTCACCTCCGTGGACCTGGCCCAGTGCGAGCCGTGCGCCACCTCGGGCAGCCGGCGCCGCACCGCATGGCTCAGCCCCTCGTGGTCACGGGCCCGTGACGAGGCGAACACGGCGATCTGATCGCGGCCCCCGGCGCCGCGCTGCCGCAGCAGCGGCTCGACCAGCAGCCGCCCCAGCGCCGTGTGCGCATTGTCGAGCAGCAGCACCGGACGGCCCCGGCGGGCGCCGCGCGCCATACCCCGGTAGGCCCGGACCAGGTCCTCGACCAGCGCCAGCACCAGATGGTCCTCGGCCCGGCGGCGCAGATCACCGCCGCGCTCGAAGTCCACGGCCAGCTGCCGCAGCCCGATCCGGCCGTTGCCGCCCGCCTGCGGATAGCTCCCGTACCAGTCCGCCGACCGCCGCTGGAGCCGGCTGAACGTCTCTTCCAGCACCGTCTCCACGGTCGCCTCCGCGACCAGCCCCGCCAGCGGAACCATCGAGTCGAACGCGCTCGCCGCCAGCTTCGTCAGCACCTTCGCGACCCAGCCGGTCGCCGCGTCCCCCTTGGTGTCGACCGTGGCCAGCACCGGACCGAGCGACTGAAGATCCCGCTGCGCCCGGGTCTCGTCCTCCCGGCTCCAGGAGATCGAGGCGACCGCCACCAGCCCGAGACTCAGCCGCGGGAACTGCACCGGCCGCGCACCATGCACCCGCACCGTCAACTGCGCTGCGAGCTCCGGCAGCGCGCCGGTGACCGGAGTCCGGCCGGGCCCGGGGTCCTCGGGCGGGACGACCGCCTCGCAGTCGATCAGGGCGACCGGGGTGATCTCCCGGTACACGTGACGCAGCTGCTTGAGCACCGCGGTCTTGCCCATGCCGCGCCCGCCGGTCAGCACGACGACGGGCGGATCGTCGCGGTGCTCGTAGGCGGCCCTGGCGGAGCCGGTTGGGGTGAGACCTGTCAGACGCGCCGCAAGTCCGTCGTTGCCGAAGATCGCCTCGCGCCCGTACAGCTCTCTGTCCACAGCACCCCCCGTGCCGACACCATGTATGAACTGTCGCACCGTCAACAGCAGGATATCGACGGTGTGTTGGAGGTGGGTGAAGATTTTCGAACGATACGGGCGGTGCCGCCGGCAGGTCGCGGGCCCTCGTCAGCCGACCGAGATAGCGTCCAGTTTCGCGCGCAGATACGTGTGGGAGTCCACCGGCTCGTGGGTGACCCGGCCGGTCGGCGCGGGTACCGACTCGACCGTGGTGCGCGGGTCGCACTCGTAGAAATAGACGAGCGACATCAGCTCCTCGGCGGGGGCGTCGGAGGGCGGCGGCAGCACCCGGTGCCGGCCCGAGCGCCAGCGGTCGCCCGTCCAGCGTGCCATCAGGTCACCGATGTTGATGGTGAAGGCCTCGGGGTCGTACGGCGCGTCCTCCCAGCCGTTGTCGTCCGTGAAGACCTGCAGCCCGCCCTTGCCGGTCTGCCGGTCGAGGACCGTGACGGTACCGAAGTCGGTGTGCGGGCCGATCCGGAACTGACCCGGCTCCGGCTCCCCGACCACCTCGGTGCCCGGATACCAGTTGATGTTGAAACCCCAGGTGGGGTGGGTGGTGTGCCGGGTGAAGAAGTCCTCGGGCTCGCCGAGCGCCGCACCGAGCAGCTCCAGCAGCCGGTCGGAGAGCGTCCGCATCTGCGCGAGGTACTCCGTCACCAGGGCCCTCAGCCCGGGTGCCTCACGGGGCCAGGTGTTGGGCAGGAACCACTCGGCGTCGATCTCCGGGTCGCCGGTGGGGTCCTCGGCGGCGAAGGAGAGCGACTCCTTGAGGTCCGGGGGCGTCCGCGTACCTTCCGCACAGCCGTTGGCCTCGGCGCCGGGGCCGAGCCAGCCACGGCCGCCGACCTTGACGGCGTACGGCTTCTTCGCCGCGGCGGGCAGCCGGAAGAACCCCCGTGCGGCGTCGCGGATCGCGGTCCGCAGCGCGGGGTCCACGCCGTGCCCGGTGACCAGCAGGAAGCCTGCCGCCCGCAGCGCCGTGTCGACAGTCGCGGCGGTCTCGCGGCGGGCCCCGGCGTCGCCGGAGAGCCACGGTCGCAGATCGATGGTGGGAATCCCGGGCTCACTCATCGCCGATGTCCTCGTTCCATACATCCGGGTGGTCCTGGATGAAGGCGCGCATCATGGCGGTGCACTCGGCGTCGTCGAGGAGCACGACCTCGACGCCGTGCCGGGCCAGCCAGTCGTGCCCGCCGTGGAAGGTGGCCGCCTCGCCGATGACCACCCGGGAGATCCCGAACTGGCGGACCAGACCGCTGCAGTACCAGCACGGCGAAAGGGTGGTCACCATCGTCGTTCCACGGTACGAGCGCTGCCGCCCGGCAGCACGGAAGGCCGCGGTCTCGGCGTGCATGGACGGGTCGCCGTCCTGGACGCGGCGGTTGTGCCCGCGGCCGAGGAGTGAGCCGTCCGCCCCGTACAGCGCGGCGCCGATCGGGATGCCGCCCTCGGCCAGTCCGGCGCGGGCCTCCGCGACGGCGGTCCCGAGGCGCTCCCTGTCGACGTCTTGGCCGGTGCCCCCGGCGTCGTCCCTGTCCCTCATGCCGTTCACTCTCCCGGTCGCGGAACACCGGGGCAACGTGCGGTCACCGGTCACCCGTCGTCCTCAATCGCCGGACGGGCCTGATCTCCGAGCGGGCCCGGCGCCGGAACGCGAACCGACAGCTGCAGCATCCGTGAACCTGCGTGCGGTCACGAGGCGGGCGGAGCGGACTCCTCCGGCCCGGCTCCGCTCTCGCGGCGCTTGAGCTCCTCCTCGCGGCGGCGCAGATCCGCCTCCCAGTCCTTGAGGAGCGACTCGTCCTTCTTGCTCTCCTCTTTCAGCGCCTTCAGGAATTCCGGGTTGTCGTCCGGGGCCACCCACTCATGTCGGTGGTTGCGGTGCCATTCCGACGGCGTACGGCCCCCGGCGGGCGCGTGGCGCATCTTGCCCGCGCCCAGCCACACGAGCGGGCCCACGATCCAGAACAGCAGAATGATGAAGACCCAGGCGATCTTCGGAAGATGCTTGGCCTCGTCCTCCGGGGTGTTCAGGCAGTCGATGAACGCGTAGATCGTCAGTGCCAGAGGCAGGAGATAGATCAAGGCCCGGAACATGGTGAAGGGTCCCCCCGCGAAGAGATGGCGGGGCGCTGTCCCGCCCCCGGTGACGGGGCCAGGGTAGCCCGTGGCCGATACTTGTCCGCATGGCTTACGACGATCTTCGTTCCCTCCTCCGGGCGCTGGAGCGCGAGGGCGAGCTCAAGCGCATCAAGGCCGAGGTCGACCCCTATCTGGAGGTCGGCGAGATCGTCGACCGGGTGAACAAGGCGGGCGGGCCCGCGCTGCTCTTCGAGAACGTCAAGGGCTCGTCGATGCCCCTGGCCATGAACGTGTTCGGGACCGACCGGCGGCTGCTGAAGGCGCTGGGGCTGAAGTCGTACACCGACATCAGCGACAAGATCGGCGGCCTTCTCAAGCCGGAACTTCCGCACGGCTTCGTCGGGGTGCGCGAGGCGTTCGGGAAGCTCGGCTCGATGGTGCACGTACCGCCGAAGAAGGTGAAGTCGGACAACGCCCCCGTGCAGGAGGTCGTCCTCACCGGGGACGACGTGGACCTGGATCAGCTGCCTGCGCTCTTCACCTGGCCCGAGGACGGCGGCTCCTTCTTCAACCTGGGGCTCACCCACACCAAGCACCCGGAGACCGGCGTACGGAACCTGGGGCTCTACCGGCTCCAGCGCCACGACCGGCGCACCATCGGGATGCACTGGCAGATCCACAAGGACAGCCGCAACCACTACCAGGTCGCCGCCAAGCGCGGCGAGCGACTGCCCGTAGCGATCGCGTTCGGGGCGCCGCCCGCGGTGACGTACGCCTCCACGGCCCCGCTGCCCGGGGACATCGACGAGTACCTCTTCGCCGGGTTCATCCAGGGCAAGCGGATCGAGATGGTCGACTGCAAGACCGTGCCGCTGCAGGTCCCGGCGCACGCGGAGGTCGTCATCGAGGGGTGGCTGGAACCCGGGAAGATGCTTCCCGAGGGGCCGTTCGGCGACCACACCGGGTTCTACACGCCGCAGGAGCCCTTCCCCGCGCTCACCATCGACTGCGTGACCATGCGGAAGCGTCCGCTGCTCCAGTCGATCGTGGTGGGCCGGCCGCCGACCGAGGACGGCCCGCTGGGGCGGGCCACCGAGCGGTTCTTCCTGCCGCTCCTGAAGATCATCGTGCCGGACATCGTGGACTACCACCTGCCCGAGTCCGGCGGCTTCCACAACTGTGCGATCGTCTCGATCGACAAGAAGTACCCGAAGCACGCCCAGAAGGTGATGAGTGCCATCTGGGGCGCGCACATGATGTCGCTGACCAAACTGATCGTCGTCGTGGACTCCGACTGCGACGTCCACGATCTGCACGAGGTCTCCTGGCGGGCGCTCGGCAACACCGACTACGCCCGGGACCTCACTGTCGCCGAAGGCCCGGTCGACCATCTCGACCACGCCTCCTACCAGCAGTTCTGGGGAGGCAAGGCCGGCATCGACGCGACGAAGAAGTGGCCCGAGGAGGGCTACACCCGGGACGGGGGCTGGCCGAACATGGTCGAGTCCGACCCGGAGACGGCGGCGAAGGTCGACCGCCGGTGGAAGGAGTACGGGCTGTGAGTGCGGCCGAAGCGGCGCTGGGCCCCGGGCCCGCGCAACCGACCGGCAGGGTCAAGGCGTTCTTGCGGCTCGTGATGATCGAGCACTCGGTCTTCGCGCTGCCCTTCGCCTACATCGCCGCGCTGAGCGCGATGTTCCAGCTCGACGAGAACATCCACTGGGGGCGGCTGCTGCTCATCACCGTCGCGATGGTCGGGCTGCGCACGTTCGCGATGGCCGCGAACCGGATCATCGACCGCGAGATCGACGCGCGGAACCCGCGTACCGCCAACCGCGAGCTGGTCACCGGTGCCGTCACCGTGAGGTCGGCATGGACGGGTGCGCTCGTCGCCGTGGTCGTCTTCCTCGGGGCCGCCGCCCTGCTGAACCCGCTCTGTCTGGCGCTCGCGCCGATCGCCGTCGTACCGATGGTCGTCTACCCGTACGGCAAGCGGTTCACCCACTACCCGCACGCCATCCTGGGTATCGCGCAGGCCATGGGGCCCATCGGTGCCTGGCTCGCGGTCACCGGCAGCTGGTCGTGGGACGCGGTGATCCTCGGCCTCGCGGTCGGTGTCTGGATCGGTGGCTTCGACCTGATCTTCGGCTGCCAGGACGTCCAGGCGGACCGCGCGCACGGCGTGTTCTCGGTCCCGGCCCGCTTCGGTATCCCGGCGGCGCTCTGGGGTGCCCGGGTCTGCCACGTGGTGACGACCGGGCTGCTGGTCTGGTTCGGGCTCGCGACGGGCGCGGAGCTCTTCTACTGGATCGGCATGGTGATCGTCGCCGTGGCGTTCGTGTACGAGCACCGCGTGGTGCGGCCGCACGACCTGTCCCGGCTGAACCGGGCGTTCTTCTCCGTCAACGGGTTCATCGGGATCGCGCTGTTCGCATGCGCCCTGCTGGATCTGCTGGTGCGCGGCCTCACACCGTGAACGCAGGGGGCACAGGACGGGCGGCGCGGCGCGGGCGGCGGAACGCGAACGCCGCACCCACCCCTCCGATCAGCCCGGACAGATGCCCCTGCCAGCTGATCCCGGAGTCGGTCGGCAGCACGCCCCACAGCAGCGAGCCGTAGACCACGGCGATCACGACGCCCACCACTATGTCGAGCGGTCTGCGGTCGACGAAGCCGCGGACCAGCAGATAGCCGAAGAGGCCGAAGACGACGCCGGACGCGCCGAGCGTGACCGTGTGCGGCGGCGCGGTCAGCCAGACGCCGAGGCCGCTGACCATGATCACGGTGAGGGCGACGGCGGCGAACCGGCGTATCCCGCCGAGGGCGGCGATGAAGCCGAGGACCAGTAGCGGGAGGGTGTTGGAGGCGACATGCTCCCACCCGCTGTGCAGGAACGCGGCGGGCACGATGTCGAGCAGCTCGCCCGGCTCGCGCGGGGTGATGCCGTAGGTGTCGAGCGCCTGGCCGGTCGCCATGTCGATGGATTCGAGCACCCACAGCAGTGCGATCCAGCCCAGCATCAGCGCGCCGGCCGTCACTGCCCGTGCGGAGGTGCCTGTACGGGTACCGGTCATGGCCGCCCCCCTGTCCATGGCCTGTTCACAGCCGTCCTCGGCTCTGTCCCCGGCCTGTCCTTCATCTGTCGGAACGCCCGGAACCCCTCGCTCGGTTCCGCAGGCCGTGCGCCGGATAGGCTCGGGTGTGTGGAATCCGGGACTTCAGTGAGTCAGCAGCAGCGGCAGCCTTGGATTGTCGGGGTTTCCGGTGCTTCGGGCACACCATTCGCCGCCGCCGTGCTGCGCGGTCTGCTGGCCGCGGGGGAGAGCGTCGATCTGGTGGTGAGCCGGGCCTCGCGGCTGACGCTGCTGGACGAGACCGGGATCGCCTTCCGCGACGCGCACTGGCAGGAGGACCTGCGGAGCTGGCTGGCGCGCGGGGCGGACGGGAAGCCGCACACCTTCGATGTGGAGGTCGACCGGGTGCGCCACTGGGCGGCCGGTGATCTCGCGGCCGGGCCGTCCTCGGGCTCGTACCCGGCGAAGGGGATGCTGATCGTGCCGGCCTCGACGGCCTGTGTGGCCGGGGTGGCGCTCGGGCTTTCGAAGGATCTGCTGCAGCGGGCCGCGAGCGTGACGCTCAAGGAGCGGCGGAAGCTGGTCGTCGCGGTGCGCGAGACTCCGCTGAACGGTCAGACACTGAAGCATCTGGTGGCCCTGGACGAGGCGGGTGCCGTGGTGCTGCCCGCCTCTCCGGCGTTCTATGCGGGCGCGACGCACATCCAGGATCTGGTGGACTTCGTCGCGGGGCGGGTGCTCGATGCGGCGGGGGTGCCGCATCAGCTGTACCGCCGGTGGGAGGGGGAGCTCGGTGGCTCCCGTGACTGAGGCCGGCCCGGTGGGGCCGGGGGTCAGCGCTTCTTCGGGGCGCGCTGGATGCGGGTCTTGTCGATCTCGCGCGCGGCGGCGGGCTGGTGGGCACGCGAGCGGTTGGCCAGGTCCTGCAGCTCGCGCATCCGGGCGTAGGCCATCTCGATCGTGTACACGGTGTCTTCACTCCTGAGGATTCGAAAGAACTTCTTTGAAAATCTGAAAGATCTGCAGGGCGTGAACCCTGTATGCCTTAGATTCTATACGTAAACTCGCGGTACTGCTGAACAATGGAAGGTTTCAGTCATATGGACGCGGTGGACAGGCAGCTCATCCAGGCCCTCAGGGAGAACGGCAGGGCCTCGTACGCCGAGCTCGGGCGGCTCGTCGGGCTCTCCGGGCCCAGCGTCACCGACCGCATCAACCGGCTGGAAACCGCCGGTGTCATCACCGGCTACCGCGCCACCGTCGACGCCGCCTCGCTCGGTCTCGGGGTCACGGCCCTGATCGGTATCTCGCTCTCCGACGCCGCTGACCACGAGGACGTCGCACGCCGGCTCAAGGACCTCGCGGAGATCGAGGACTGCTGGTTCATCGCGGGCGACGACTCGTACATGCTCAAGGTGCGCGTCGGTGACGTCGACGGTCTGGAGAAGACCATTCGCCGGCTCAGCGGTACGAAGGGCGTCTCCCGCACCCGCACCACGATCGTGCTCTCCACCAAGTGGGAGAACCGGGTCGGGGAACTTCCCGAGGAGTCGTAGGCGTAACGTGGTGGAGCCCCCGGGTGACCGGGGGTTCCACCGGGGGTTTCCGGGGGAGCGCACGTACCGCACAGCACGTCAGAGACATCTGGGAGGCAGCCGCATGGACGTCGGGCTCAAGCGCGAGCTGGAGGAGAAGGTCCGCGCAGGGGAGCGCCTGACCCGTGAGGACGGCATCGCCCTCTACGCGTCGGACGATCTGGCCTGGCTCGGCGGCCTCGCCCACGAGGTGCGGACGCGCAAGAACGGCGACGTCGTGCACTTCAACGTCAACCGGCACCTCAACATGACGAACGTGTGCACCGCGTCGTGTGCCTACTGCTCGTTCCAGCGCAAGCCGGGCGAGAAGGACGCGTACACCATGCGCATCGAGGAGGCCGTCCGTCTCGCGAAGGCGATGGAGGGCGAGAGCCTCACCGAGCTGCACATCGTCAACGGGCTCCACCCCACGCTGCCGTGGCGCTACTACCCGCGCTCCCTCAGCGCGCTGAAGGAAGCCCTTCCGCAGGTCTCCCTCAAGGCGTTCACCGCCACCGAGATCCACCACTTCGAGACCATCTCCGGGCTCTCCGCCTCGGAGATCCTCGACGAGCTGATCGAAGCCGGCCTGGAGTCACTGACCGGCGGCGGCGCGGAGATCTTCGACTGGGAGGTCCGCCGGCACATCGTGGACCACAACACCCACTGGGAAGACTGGTCGCGCATCCACCGCCTCGCGCACGAGAAGGGTCTGAAGACCCCGGCGACGATGCTGTACGGGCACATCGAGGAGCCGCGTCACCGCGTCGACCATGTGCTGCGGCTGCGTGAACTGCAGGACGAGACCGGTGGCTTCCAGGTCTTCATCCCGCTGCGCTACCAGCACGACTTCGTCGACATGAAGGACGGCAAGGTCCGCAACAAGCTGCAGGCGCGGACGACGATGGCGACCGGCGCCGAGGCTCTGAAGACCTTCGCCGTCTCGCGTCTCCTGTTCGACAACGTCCCGCACGTCAAGGTCTTCTGGGTGATGCACGGGGTACAGACCGCCCAGCTCGCGCTCCAGCACGGCGCGGACGACATGGACGGTTCGGTCGTCGAGTACAAGATCACGCACGACGCGGACAACTACGGCACGCCGAACAAGCTCGGCCGCGACGATCTGCTGGACCTGATCCGGGACGCGGGCTTCCGCCCCGTCGAGCGGAACACCCGCTACGAGATCATCCGCGAGTACCCGGGGCCGGACGCGGAGCGCCGTGAGTCGCCGCAGCCGATGCGGGTCTGACGCGGCGGTTCGCTCCGCCGTCGAACTGCCGGCGCAGAGCTCTCTGTACGAAAGCCCCGGCCGCCGTCCCCGGCCGGGGCTTTCTCGCGTTGTGGACGGCGCTTGAGGTAACCATGTTGTAATGGCTAATCTGCCGCTATGGCGCTTACATTCGAGGTGGATCCCAAGTTCGACAGCACTCTGCGGGACGGCATCTGCGCACTCTGGGCCGATGTCTCCAACGCGGGTGGTGCCGTCGGCTTCGTGCCACCCGTCACCACCGAGGACATCCGGCCCGAGCTGGTCAAGCACCTCGCCTCGATGGCCGAGGGCCGTACCCGGCTGCTGGTCGGGTACGACGAGAAGGGCGCCGTCGCCGCCACGGCCTTCCTCGTCCGCAACACCCACCGGCTGATGTCCCACTGGCTCTGGCTCTACACGGTGATGGTCCATCCCGGCCACCAGGGCAAGGGCTACGGCCGCGAGCTGATGACCGCCGCGGCGGAGGCCGCCCGCGGGGCCGACGGGATAGAGGCCATCCGGCTCACCTGCCGGGGCGGCACCGGGGCCGACCGCTTCTATGCGACGTGCGGATACAAGGAGGTCGGCCGGGTGCCCGGCGCGATCCGGGTCGCCGACGGGGACGACCGCGACGACATCATCATGCTGCTCCCGCTGGGGTGACTCGCCTGGCCCGCCCGCCGAAGTGATCGAATTCGGGGCATGCTTCACTGGTCGGGCAGGGTTGTCGTACGTAGAGAGAAGGCCAGCCGTGTCCGCTGCCAAGCCGAGCGCAACGATCCGGTACACGCTGATGCGCCTCAGCATCTTCGTCGGCTGTCTCGCCGTCGTCGCCGTGGCTGTCGCCTACGGTGTGCTGCCCTCCGGGCTCGGCGGATCCAACGTCATGTGGGTCGTCATGCTCGCCCTGCTGCTCTCCGCACCGCTCAGCTACATCCTGCTGCGCAAGCAGCGCGACGAGATGTCCGCGCAGATCGCCCCCAAGATCGACCGCGCCAAGGCCCGGCTTGCGGCGAACCAGGGCCAGGAGGACGGCGTCGCCCCGTAGCGCCGTGCTGCGCCGCGGTACCGCGTGAAGCCCGCGTGATGTCGGGGTGAGGGTTACGTAAGGTTCCTCACACGTGCGCACTGTTCGTTCGACGCCCCAGTGCCGGAGCACGCGCTCCTGCGCTGGGGTTTTTGCGTCCCGTCGCGTGGTGCGAGATGCATTTTTGCCAAGGCTCCCCAAAGAACACCTTTGAGGTTCTCAAAGTTCAAGTGTTAACGTGTTCGACATGAAGACAGCTGTGCGCCCCCGCCATCGAGCCGGCCTTGAGCTCGTGGGGCGCCTGCATGTCGATCTCTGCCGCTGTATGTCCGCGGTCTGTTGCCGCAACGTCTGAACCGGCATCATGCAGCGGCGCCGCCCCTGACGCGGGCGCCGCACCCCCGTCCCCCCGCGCCGTCCCCGTGCGCCCCGATGCGTCACATCTGGAGTGTGTCCGTGTCCGCGAATCCCGCGTCCGCCACCGCCGGCACCCGCCGGCAGTCCGGCTCCGGTTTCCGTATACCCAAGGTCCCGTTCTGGGCCCAGATCGTCGCCGGTCTGGTCCTCGGCGTGCTGCTCGGCTGGCTCGCCCGCAGCTACGACATCGGCTGGTTGTACACCACGCTCGACAAGGTCGGCCACATCTTCGTCCAGCTGCTGAAGCTGGCCGTCGCGCCCCTCGTCTTCTTCGCGATCCTGGTGTCGATCACCAACCTGCGCAAGGTCAACAACGCCGCCCGGCTGGCCACCCGCACCCTGCTCTGGTTCATGATCACCTCGCTGATCGCCGTCGCCATCGGCCTGGCGATCGGCCTGATCACCAACCCGGGCGCCGGCACCGGCCTGACCCCGAAGGACGGCAAGCTGCCGGAGGGCGCGGGCTCCTGGCTCGACTTCCTGACGGGCATCATCCCGGAGAACGTGATCACCCCGTTCACCGAGCTGAACGTCCTGCAGATCGTCTTCATGGCCGCCGTCGCCGGTATCGCCGCGCTCCAGCTCGGCGAGAAGGCCCAGCCGATCCTCACCCTCAGCGAGTCGATCCTGGAGCTCCTCCAGAAGGCCCTGTGGTGGGTCATCCGTCTCGCCCCGCTCGGCACCGTGGGCCTCATCGGCTACGCGATCGCCGACTACGGCTGGGACCTGCTCGGCAAGTACGCGACGTTCACCGTCGACGTCTACGTGGGCTGCGCCCTGGTGCTGTTCGGCGTCTACCCGCTGCTGCTCGCCACGGTCGCCAAGGTCAACCCGCTCCAGTTCTTCAAGGGCGCCTGGCCCGCGATCCAGCTGGCCTTCGTCTCCCGCTCCTCGGTCGGCACGATGCCGGTCACCCAGAAGGTCACCGAGCGTCTCGGCGTCCCGAAGGAGTACGCCTCGTTCTCCGTCCCGTTCGGGGCGACGACGAAGATGGACGGCTGCGCCGCGATCTACCCGGCGCTGGCGGCGATCTTCATCGCGCAGATCTTCGACGTCCAGCTGGGTGTCGGTGACTACATCCTGATCGCGTTCGTCTCGGTGATCGGCTCGGCGGCCACCGCCGGTCTCACCGGTGCGACCGTCATGCTGACCCTCACGCTGTCCACGCTGGGGCTGCCGCTGGAGGGCGTGGGCCTGCTGATGGCCATCGACCCGATCCTGGACATGATGCGTACGGCCACCAACGTGGCCGGCCAGGCGCTGGTCCCGGTGATCGTCTCGGCACGCGAGAAGATCCTCGACCTCGACGCGTACAACTCGGCCTCGTCCTCCCCGGTCGACGACGAGGTGCGCGACGCGGAGCCGGTGGGCGTCCCGGTCGCCGCGTAACGGGCACACCTCCGGCGAGCGCCCCCGGTCCTTCGAGGACCGGGGGCGCTCGCCGTTGTACGCGTACGGAAGGGGGAGCCGGAGCGCGGGAAGACATGACCTTCGGTGGGGGTGAAACCGGCCACCGGACGGCTCGGGAAGGCTTCTCCGTCCGCCGCCCGAGGGGTCTGCGCCGTACTCTTGCCGAGGAGTGGCGCAGTGGGGTGGGAGGAAGTCGGACGTGGGTGCTGTGAAGAGCAAACGGATGCCGCGTGCCGTGCGTGAGCAGCAGATGATGGACGCCGCGGTGCAGACTTTCGGGCAGCGTGGCTACCGGGCCGCCTCGATGGACGAGATCGCGGAGCTGGCCGGCGTGTCCAAGCCGTTGGTCTATCTGTACCTGAATTCCAAGGAGGAGCTCTTCACCTCCTGTATCCAGCGTGAGGCAAAGGCGCTGGTCGCAGCGGTGCGGTCGGGGGTGGAGCCGGGGCTGCCGGCGGACCGGCAACTGTGGGCCGGGCTACGGGCATTCTTCACGCACACCGCGGAGAACCCGGACGGCTGGGCGGTGTTGCACCGGCAGGCACGTACGCACGGGGAGCCGTTCGCCACCGAGGTCATGGTGATGCGGGACGAGATCGTTGCGTTCGTGACGGGTCTGATCGGCGCCGCTGCGCGCGAGGCGCACCACGATCCGGCGCTCCCGGACCGCGATGTGTCGGGCCTGGCGCAGGCGCTCGTGGGGGCCGCGGAGTCGCTCGCCGGCTGGGCGAACGACACCCCGGGCGTCTCGGCGAAGGAAGCCGCGGCCACGCTGATGAACTTCTCGTGGGCGGGCCTGGAGAACCTCATGCACGGCCGCCCGTGGGCGCCGCGGGCCCAGGCAGCCGCTCGGACCTAGGGCCTCTCGTCTGGATCATGCTGGGCTCGCAGGGTCCGGCACGCGCATCTGCCGCGTTGTCGTCGGTCTTCCCCGAGCTCTCGGCTTCGCTCGCGCAGGGGAGGCCCCATTCGCTCCGCGTGGACTCCCTCCTCCGCCTTGCAGCTGCACGCACCACGGTGACATCAGCCGCTCCGCGGCGGGCCGCTCCCTGGTCCAACCCGATCCGAACGAAAGACCGTAGCGGCCGGCCGGCCGGTCAGGACTGCGGCTGCGCACCGTCCCGTGCCGTCGACCCGGTGAGGTGGACGCGGCCGCCGCCGTTGCGGAGCTGGAAGGCGGTGCCTGAGCCGTCCACCGCGTACGTCACGGTCGCCGGGAGCAGGACGGGAGCCCTGAAGTCGGCCCGGACGTAACTGATCCTGCCCGGTTCGGCGGACTCGGCCAGACAGCGGGCGACCGTCCACATGCCGTGTGCGATGGCCCTCGGGAAGCCGAACAGCCGGGCGGTGAGCGGATACAGGTGGATCGGGTTCCGGTCACCCGACGCGGCGCCGTAACGACGACCCAGATCGCCGGGCAACCGCCACTCGGCGGCGGCGGGGAGTTCGACGGCGGGGAGGGCGGGGGGCCCGGCCTCGGCAGCGGGCGAGGCCCCGCGTGCCGAGTGGCGGGAAAGGTAGCCGCTGCGGGACTCCCACACCAGCTCGCCGCCCGACCGCGCCTCGGTCACCATCGTCACCTCGGTGCCTCGCCGATGGGGCGCCA
Source organism: Streptomyces sp. NPDC051664 (assembly GCF_044453545.1). Taxonomy (NCBI): domain Bacteria; kingdom Bacillati; phylum Actinomycetota; class Actinomycetes; order Kitasatosporales; family Streptomycetaceae; genus Streptomyces; species Streptomyces sp. NPDC051664. The sequence goes on from NZ_JBITCU010000009.1 coordinate 36,667, forward strand.
ACGCATCCGCGTACACGGTGAGTTCGAGCACTTCCGTTGGGTGTGACGCCCGGTGCCGGGTGATCTCGATCCAGGTGTGGACCAGCCCGACGACGGGAAGCGGGAAGCTCCGTCCGGTCATCAGCCGCATCGCGAGCGGGAAGCCCAGCACATGCGGATACGTCAGCGGCAGTGTGCCCGACTCGGCGAAGCCGCAGATCCTGCTGTACGAGGCGAGAGGGCCGGGTGCGATCCGTACGTCCCGGACGACCAGGCGGTCGGCCGGCAGCGCGGCGCCGGGCCGGCCCGCCCGCTTGAACGGGGACGTGACGGCGCCACGTACCAGTGATGCCGTCAGACCCCGGGAAGTGGCAGTGGTCGACATCGACATCACGCCCCGAGCAGGCTCTGGCCGCAGACCCGCACGATCTGGCCGTTCACGGCCGCCGAAGCGGGCTGGGCGAACCATGCGGTCGTCTCCGCGACATCGACCGGAAGACCGCCCTGTGCAAGGGAGTTCATCCGGCGGCCCGCCTCCCGGATGAAGAGGGGGACGGCGGCGGTCATCTTGGTCTCGATGAATCCGGGGGCGACCGCATTGACCGTGACGCCGTGGTCGGCGGCGGCGCGCGGGGCCAGGGAGCGGACCAGGCCGATGATGCCCGCCTTGCTGGCCGCGTAGTTCGTCTGACCGGTGTTGCCCGCGATACCGGCGATGGACGCGGTGGCGACGATCCGCCCGCCCCGGTTGATGGTGCCCGCCTCGAGCAGCGCATCCGTGGTGCGCAGCACGCTGTCGAGGTTGACCTCGACGACCTGGGTCCAGCGGTCGGCGGGCATGTTGGCGAGCCGCCGGTCGCGGGTGATGCCCGCGTTGTGGACGAGAATGTCCAGGCCGCCGGGGACTGCGGCGGCGATCCGCTCGGCGGCGTCGTCCGCGGTGATGTCGAGCGGCAGCGCCGACGCACCGAGCCGGTCGGCGGTACGCGCCAGCTCGTCCCGGGACTGCGGGATGTCGAGGCAGATGACCTGCGCTCCGTCCCGCGCCAGGACCGATGCGACCGAGGCGCCGATGCCGCGAGCCGCGCCGGTGACCAGCGCGGTGCGTCCGGCGAGTGGTGCGGCCGGGTCGGCGGCCGGATCGGGCGCGGCGCCGGTGAGTTCGACGACCTGGCCGCTGACGTACGCGGACCGGGGGGAGAGCAGGAACCTGAGGGTGGACTCCGCCGAGGCGGCTGCATCCGGTTCGATCCGGAGCAGCTGGACCGTGGCGCCCCTGCCGATCTCCTTGCCGAGCGATCGCACGAACCCTTCAAGAGCCTGCTGGGCGGCCGCCTGATGATGGTCCTCGGCCGACGGCCGCACCCCGACGATCACGATCCGGCCGCCCGGCGTCAGCGACCGTACGACAGGGTGCAGCGCCGCGTGCACGTCGCCGAGCCCGGCGACGGTGGCAACTGCCGTCGCGTCCAACACGATTCCGGCAGGGCGGGCTGCCGGTTCGGCGCTCCGGACCACCGTGAGGCCGGTGGCGGCGAGAACCGCACCCAGCTCCTGCGCAACGGCGGAGTCCCCGGCAGTGAGGTGCAGCAGCGGGCCGTCCAGTGACTGCGTCTCCAGCGACCAGCGACGCAGCCGCGCCGGCTGCGGCAGGCCGAGCTTCCGGGTCAGAAATCGGCCGGGTGCTGTGCCGGTGAAGTGCAGATAGCGGTCGGCCATTGTCCAGACTCCCTGCGCGGTCGTAGATTTTACTGCGGAGTAAGGTTACTCAAGAGTCAGGAGCAGGTCGAGATGAGTTGGTCGAGATGATCCCCCTTGCTCTCCCGCAGCCGCGCCGGGTCGCGGTCATCGGCGGCAGCCGTATCCCGTTCGCACGCTCCGACGGCCCGTACGCACACTCCTCCAACCAGGAGATGCTCACCGCCGCACTGAACGGTCTGGTCGAGCGGTTCGGGCTCCAGGGGCAGCAGGTCGGCGAGTTCGTCGCAGGCGCCGTCCTCAAGCACAGCCGGGACTTCAACCTGGCCCGCGAGACCGTCCTCGGCTCGGCGCTCGACCCGCGCACCCCCGCGTACGACATCCAGCAGGCCTGCGGCACCGGCCTCCAGGCCGTCATCGCCGCCGCCGACAAGATCATGCTCGGCGCGGTCGACTCCGCGATCGCGGGCGGCACGGACACCACGAGCGACGCACCCCTCGGCGTCAACGACCAGCTGCGCAGACTGCTGCTGGCGGCCCGGCGGGCAAAGTCGACCGGCGGACGGATCAAGGCACTTACGGGGATACGGCCCCGGCATCTCGTCCCCGACATCCCGCGGAACGCCGAACCCCGCACCGGACTCCCGATGGGCGAACATGCGGCGATCACCGCCCGGCGGTGGGACATCGGCCGCGCCGAGCAGGACCTCCTCGCCGCCACCAGCCATCAGCGGCTCGACGCCGCGTACGAACGCGGCTTCCTGCACGACCTCGTCGTCCCCCACCTCGGCCTGGCCCGCGACCAGAACCTCCGCCCCGGCTCCACCGTGGAGAAACTCGCCACCCTGGAGCCGGTGTTCGGCGCCGACCATCCCGACGCGACGATGACCGCGGGCAACTCGACCCCGCTCACCGACGGCGCCGCCACCGTGCTGCTGGCGAGCGACGAGTGGGCCGAGGCGCACGGCCTGCGGCCGCTCGCGTATCTCTCGCTGTACGAGACCGCCGCCGTCGACCACGTGGGCGGCGATGACGGGCTCCTGATGGCTCCCGCGTACGCCGTACCGCGGATGCTGGAGCGCGCCGGGCTCACCATCGAGGACTTCGACCTCTTCGAGATCCACGAGGCCTTCGCCTCCCAGGTGCTCGCCACCCTGGCCGCCTGGGAGAAGCAGGGGCTCGCCCCGGTCGACCGGGACAGGCTCAATGTGGCCGGATCGTCGCTCGCCACCGGGCATCCGTTCGCCGCGACCGGGGCGCGGATCGTCGCCACCCTCGCCAAACTGCTCGCTGAGCGGGAAGCTCCGGGCCGTGGGCTGATCTCGATCTGCGCCGCGGGCGGCCAGGGAGTCACCGCGATCCTGGAACGCCCCTGATTCCCAAGCCCCTTTCAGCGATCGAGGACAACTTCAAGCCCGAGCGGCGGCCGAGGACGAAACGGCCGCCGGTCGGACCGGCCGAACCGCCCTTCCCCCTGTTGAGGAGCCGCTCGTGTCCACGCCAGCCCCTGCCGCCGCACCTGCCGCGACGCCTGCCGTACCCGCCCTGGTCGAGCCGACGAAGGTCAGGGCGGCGGACGGATCGGTACGGCAGGTCTCCGTACCGCCGATCGCGCCGCCCGTCCGGCACGGATCGCTCGCCGAGATCCCCTTCGACAACGCCCGCGAGGCCCCGGGCGACGCCGTCATCAGCCGCAAGCAGCCGGACGGCAGCTGGCAGGACGTGACGGCCCAACAGTTCGCCGGCGAGGTGCTCGCCGTCGCCAAGGGCCTGATCGCGGAGGGCCTGCGGGCCGGCGACCGGATCGCGATCATGGCCCGTACGACGTACGAATGGACGCTGCTCGACTTCGCGGGCTGGGCCGCCGGACTCGTCACCGTCCCCATCTACCCAACGTCCTCCGCCTTCCAGGCCCGCTGGATCCTCCAGGACTCGGGCGCCGTCGCCTGCGCCGTGGAGACGGCGGACGAAGGCCGGCTGATCAGCCAGGAACGCAAACAGCTCGGCGATCTCGCCCACCTGTGGCAGTTCGACACCGGCGCACTCGGCCGGCTGAAGGCGCTAGGCAGGGACGTCCCCGACGACGCGGTCGCCGCCCGCCGGGCCGCCCTGGAACCGGAGACACCCGCCACCCTCATCTACACCTCGGGCACCACCGGACGCCCCAAGGGCTGCGTCCTGACCCACGGCAACTTTTTCGCCGAGGTCGACAACGCCATCGAACTCCTCCACCCCGTCTTCAAATCGGTCAGCAAGGAACCGGCCTCGACCCTTCTCTTCCTGCCGCTGTCGCACGTCTTCGGGCGGATGGTCGCGGTCGGCTGTCTGCGCGCCCGGGTCCGGCTCGGCCACGCCCCGTCCATCCGGACCGAGGACCTCCTTGCCGACCTGGCGGGCTTCCGGCCCTCGTTCCTGCTGGCCATCCCGTACGTACTGGAGAAGGTCTACAACACCGGCCGGGCGACCGCCGAGAAGATGGGCCGCGCCTCGTCCTTCGACCGCGCGGCGAGGATCGCCCAGCGGTACGGACAGGCCGTCGAGGCCGCCGAACACGGCACCGGTCCCGGACCGGGCTGGGGCCTGCGGGCCGCCCGGGCCCTGTACGACCCGCTGGTCTACCGCCGCATCAGGGCGGCCCTCGGCGGACACGTCCGGTACGCGATCTGCGGCGGCTCCCCGCTGGGCCGCCGGCTCGCGGCCTTCTACGCGGGCGCGGGCATCGAGATCTTCGAGGGATACGGGCTGACGGAGACCACGGCCGCCGCCACCGTCACCCCGCCGCTCAAGCCGCGCCTCGGCACGGTCGGCTGGCCGCTGCCGGGCACCGCCGTGCGGATCGCGGAGGACGGCGAGGTGCTGCTCAGTGGCGGCCAGTTGTTCCGCGGCTACTGGGACACCGAACGCGGCGCGCCCGTCCCCGCACTGAACGGCGGCTGGTTCGCCACCGGCGACCTGGGCGCCCTCGACGAGGACGGCTACCTCACCATCACCGGCCGCAAGAAGGAAATCATCATGACGACGGGCGGCAAGAACGTCGCCCCGGCGCCGCTGGAGGACTGGCTGCGCGCTCACCCACTGGTCGGCCAGTGCATGGTGGTCGGCGACAACCGCCCGTTCATCACCGCCCTGATCACCCTGGAGCCGGACGGGCTCCTGCACTGGCGCCAGATGCGAAAGAAGCAGGACGTGCCGATCCGGGACCTGGTGGCGGACGAGGAGTTGCGCGGCGCGTTCCAGCGCGCGGTCGACGAGGCCAACCGCCTGGTCTCGCGCGCCGAGTCGATCCGCAAATTCGTCGTGCTGCCGGTGGACTTCACGGAGGAGGGCGGACATCTGACGCCGTCGCTGAAACTGAAACGGGATGCGATCCTGCGGGACTTCGAGGCGGAGATCGAGGCGCTGTACCGGAGGTAGGCGGACGATCCCGGCGCGGTGGACCGGGCAGGGAGGGGGGCCGGGCAGGCCGGGTCGGGACGAGGTGGAGCGGCGGCGAGGGCCCGGCGGGGTGCCGAGCCCGACCAGGCGTCGGGGCCGCGGAAATTCGTCGGGAAACCTGCGTGAGCGTGCCCGGGAATGCCACCGTGACGGCCTTCGGCAGGGGCGTGGGCGACCGTGCGGGGCGGTCGCGGGTGAGGCCCTCGCCGTCTCCGGGCGGCCCGCCCGGACGCCCCTTCGCGGCCTTTCCACATGCCACCTGAGCTGGGCTTTTGTGGAGGGCAGCCCTACCGTGGCCCCATCGTGAAAGGGGATCCGATGGATCGGAACATACGCACGGTCGACGACGTCCTGAAGCTGATGGACGGCCTGTTCGCGCCGGAGGCCGATCGCTGGACGGCGGACGGGGCCGGCTGGTGGGACGGCTTCTACGCCGACCGCTCGAAGCCGGTGCCGTTCTTCGTGGCGAAGCCGGACGAGAACCTGGTCTCGTACCTCGACCGATCCTTGATCACGCCGGGCCGGGCGCTCGACCTCGGGTGCGGTCCGGGCCGTAACGCTCTCCATCTCGCCTCCCTGGGTTTCCAGGTGGACGCCGTCGACCTCTCCCCGGCCGCCATCTCCTGGGCCGAGGAGCGCGCCCGTGAGGCAGGGGCCGACATCCGGTTCCGCTGCGGTGACGCCTTCGCCCTCACCGAGGCCGAGTCGGGCGGCCCGTACGACCTGATCCACGACTCCGGCTGCTTCCACCACCTGCCGCCGCACCGCCGCGTCAGCTACCTCGCTCTGCTGGACCGCGCCCTCGCCCCCGGCGGCCACCTCGCCCTCACCTGCTTCGCAGCCGGAGGGATGGGCTCCGAACTCCCCGACGCGGAGTTCTACCGGCGGTCCGGTCTCCACGGCGGGCTCGCCTACACGCCGGAGTCCCTGCGCCGGATCTTCTCCGACCTGACGGAGGTCGAACTGCGCCGCATGCACGACGAGCCGCCCGAGTCCCCGTACTTCGGCGAGCCGTTCCTGTGGACGGCCCTGTTCCGCCGCGACGCGCAGACGCCGCCCGGCGGATCACCCACGGAGTGACGGAGCCGGAGTCAGAGCACGCAGAACTCGTTGCCCTCCGGGTCGGTCATCTCCACGTGATCGGGCCGGCCGTCCATCTCGTGCTCGCGCACCACGGTCGCGCCGGCGGCGGTCAGGCGCGTGACCGCGTCGGTCACGCGCGGCCACCGCACCTCCCACGGCGTCCCGCGGCCGCCGCCGGCCTGTACGTCCAGGTGCACGCGGTTCTTCGCCACCTTCGGCTCCGGCACCTTGAGGAAGGACAGCGTCGGCGCCACCCCGTCGGGATCGCACAGGTACGCGCCGTCGTCCCACTCCTCCTCCGGGATGCCATGGTGGGCGAACCACTCCTCCCAGCTCCCGAAACCGGCGGGCGGAGGCTTCGGCACGTAGCCGAGAGCGAGCGCCCAGAACTCCGCCAGCCTGGTCGGGTGCGCGCAGTCGAGCGTCACGGTCCACCTGGTCGACATGGTTCCTCCTCGGTCCGGGGTGATGACGGGGACCGTATCGCGCGCCTCTGACACCCGTGCGGCATCGGCCCCACCACGGACCTGATCTCGATCGGCCGAGGGCGGTGTCGGCTTCAACCGCCGTCACGGCTGTCCGGCTGTCCGGCGACTGCCCGGGGCGACGGATCCGCCGTGCTCCCCTCCCTCTTGTCTGATGCACCGTCAGGTACGACGATGGCACCCGCCTCGAAAATGACGGTACGTCAGATCCGGTCGGGGCGGACACGGAGGAAGGGAGGCGACCCGGTGCCGATACTGCCCGCCGGGCGGCTGTCGTACGGGATGCAGCTCCCGGTCCAGTCGCAGAGCACCATCTATACGGAAGCGTGGGAGGCCTCGGCCGGGCCCGGTGATCTCGCCGAGATCGCCCGCACCGCCGACCGCGCCGGCTTCGCCTATCTGGCGAGCTGCGACCATGTCGCGATTCCTCGGCGGCTCGCCGAGGTCATGAGCACCGTCTGGTATGACCCGGTGGCCACCCTCGCCTTCCTCGCGGGGATCACCGAACGCGTTCTGCTGATGAGTCATGTCGCCGTCGTCGGGCTGCGCCACCCGCTCGCCACCGCCAAGCAGTACGCCACCCTCGACCACCTGTCCGGCGGCCGGTTGATCCTCGGAGTCGGGGCCGGGCATGTGCGGGAGGAGTTCGAGGCGCTCGGGGCGGACTTCGACGGGCGCGGCGGCGTGCTCGACGAGACCATCGACGCGCTGAAGGCCGCGCTCGGACCGGAGGAGTACCCGGAGTTCGCCGGGGAACGGTTCTCGTTCAGCGGGCTGGGGCAGCGGCCGCGGCCCGCGCAGGAGCGGGTGCCCGTCTGGGTGGGCGGTTCCTCGCCCGCCGCCGTGCGCCGGGCCGCGCTGCGCGGGGACGGGTGGCTGCCGCAGGGGGATCCCAGGGACCGGCTGCCGCAGCAGATCGCCCGAGTGCGGGCGTTGCGGGAGGAGGCCGGTATCGAGGAGCCGCTGGTCGTCGGTGCCATCACCGAGCCGCTGTACGTGGGGGAGCCGGCGTGGTCCGTGGGGCGGCGCACGCTCAGCGGGAAACCGGAGGCCATCGCCGAGTCGTTGCGTGCGTACGGGGCGATGGGCGTGCACCAGATCCAGGTGCGGTTCCGCAGCCGCAGCCGTAGCGAACTGACCGATCAGATGGCGGCGTTCGCCGCCGATGTCGCTCCATACCTCGACCAGCAGTAAGGAGTAGGGACATGGGCAAGCTGGATGGGCGCACCGTCCTCATCAGTGGCGCGGCGCGTGGGCAGGGCGAGCAGGAGGCGCGGCTCTTCGTCGCCGAGGGCGCGCGGGTGGTGATCGCCGATGTGCTCGACGACCAGGGGGAGGCCCTGGCGAAGGAGCTGGGGGAGGGGGTCGCCCGGTTCGTGCATCTCGATGTGAGCCGGGAGGAGGAGTGGCAGCGCGCTGTGGCCGCCGCCAAGGACGCCTTCGGGAGGATCGACGGTCTGGTCAACAATGCCGGGATCCTGCGGTTCAACGAGCTGGTGTCCACGCCTCTGGAGGAGTTTCAGCAGGTCGTGCAGGTCAATCAGGTCGGCGCCTTCCTGGGGATCAAGAACGTCGCGCCCGAGATAGAGGCGGCGGGCGGCGGGACCATCGTCAACACGGCCTCGTACACAGGTCTCACCGGGATGGCCTTCGTGGGGGCGTACGCGGCGACCAAGCACGCCGTGCTGGGGCTGACCAGGGTCGCGGCGGTCGAGCTCGCGGCGAAGGGGATACGGGTCAATGCCGTCTGCCCCGGGGCCGTGGACACCGCGATGACCAACCCGGCCGCGCTGGACCCGGCCGCGGACCCGGAGGAGTCGCGGGAGGCGGTGGCCGGGCTCTACAAGAAGCTCGTGCCGCTCGGGCGGATCGGGCAGCCCGAGGAGGTGGCGGCCCTCGCACTCTTCCTGACCTCGGACGACTCCTCGTACATCACCGGGCAGCCGTTCGTCATCGACGGCGGGTGGCTGGCGGGCGTCAGCCTTTTCTGAGGGCGTCAATAGCTGACGAGGCGTCAGCTATTGACGGGTCGGACCGTCGGTGGAACAGTCGGTCGCATCGTAATCTGACGGTGTGTCAGAAATGAATGAGGACGGTGAACCCCCTTGGAATTCGGGCTGTTTGTACAGGGGTACGTACCCGCCGCGCGCGCCGAGGCCGACCCCGAGGCCGAGCACAAGGCGCTGATCGAGGAGACCGAGTACGTCATCCAGGCGGACAAGTCCGGCTTCAAGTACGCCTGGGCCTCCGAGCACCACTTCCTGGAGGAGTACTCGCATCTCTCGGCCAACGACGTGTACCTGGGATACCTCGCGCACGCCACCGAACGGATCCACCTCGGCTCCGGCATCTTCAACCCCCTCGCCCCCGTCAACCACCCCGTGAAGGTGGCCGAGAAGGTCGCCATGCTCGACCATCTGTCGGAGGGGAGATTCGAGTTCGGCTCGGGGCGCGGGGCCGGCAGTCACGAGATCCTCGGGTTCATGCCGGGCATCACCGACATGAACCACACCAAGGAACTCTGGGAAGAGACCATCGCCGAGTTCCCCAAGATGTGGCTCCAGGACGAGTACGTCGGCTTCCAGGGCAAGCACTGGTCGCTGCCGCCCCGCAAGATCCTGCCGAAGCCGTACGGGAAGTCGCACCCGGCGATGTGGTACGCGGCCGGGTCGCCGTCCTCGTACGCCATGGCAGCCAGGAAGGGGCTCGGCGTGCTGGGGTTCAGCGTGCAGAAGGTCTCCGACATGGAGTGGGTCGTCGATTCGTACAAGTCGGCCGTCAAGGACGCTGAGCCAGTCGGCGGCTTCGTCAACGACAACGTCATGGTGACGTCGACGGCCATATGCGCCGAGACGCACGCCAAGGCCGTCGAGATCGCGGTCGGCGGCGGGCTGAACTACCTGCAGTCGCTCCTGTTCCGCTACCACGACACGTTCCCGAGGCCCGAAGGCATTCCGGAGTGGCCGGAGCTGCTGCCCGAGTACAGCGAGGAGATCATCGAGCTGCTGATCGCCGAGGAACTGATGATCTGCGGTGACCCGGACGAGGTGCTGCGGCAGTGCCGGCGGTGGGAGCAGGCGGGGGCGGACCAGCTGAGCTTCGGGTTGCCGATCGGGATCAGCCGCGAGGACACGATGAACTCGATCCGGCTGATCGGTGAGCATGTGATTCCGAAGATCGATACGGATCCGGTGCACCGGACGACGCGGTTCCGCACAGCGGCGTAGGCGGGGGCGCTGCCCTCGGATCCCCGCTCCCCGGAGCGGCTTGAGCTGGAGCGGCGTCTTCCCGGACCGCCGCTCCGCGAGCCGGGGTGCGTACCGCGGTCGTACGCACCCCGGCTGCATCCCGTACAGATCAGAAGGGAACCCGACATGCTCGACCACCTCATCCGCGGAGCGACCGTCGTGGACGGCACCGGTGCTCCCTCGTACGTCGCCGACCTCGGCGTCCGCGACGGCCGCATCGCCGTCATCGCCGAGCCCGGCACCCTCACCGAGGCGGCCGTGACCTCGGAGGACGCCACCGGACTCGTGCTCGCCCCCGGCTTCGTCGACCCCCACACCCACTACGACGCCCAGCTCTTCTGGGACCCGTACGCCACGCCGTCCATGAACCACGGCGTCACCACCGTCGCCGGTGGCAACTGCGGGTTCACCCTCGCCCCGCTCCACCCCGACCGGCCCGACGACGCCGACTACACCCGCCGCATGATGTCCAAGGTCGAAGGGATGGCCCTCAAGGCCCTGGAGGAGGGCGTCGACTGGTCCTGGTCGACCTTCCGCGAATACCTCGGCGCCCTCGAAGGGCGGATCGCCGTCAACGCCGGCTTCATGGTCGGCCACTGCGCCCTGCGCCGCCACGTCATGGGCGCCGACGCGGTCGGCGGACAGCCCGGACCCGCCCAGCTCGACGCGATGCTGCGGCTCCTCCACGACGCCATGGACGCCGGGGCCTGGGGGCTCTCCACCACCCGGTCCACCACCCACTCCGACGGCGACGGCAAGCCCGTCGCCTCCCGGCACGCACTGCCCGAAGAGCTCCTCGCCCTCTCCCGCGCCGTCGGTGAACACGAGGGCACCCAGCTCGAAGCGATCGTCGCGGGCTGCCTCGACCAGTTCTCCGACGACGAGATCGACCTCCTCGTCGACATGACCGCCGCAGCGGGCCGCCCCCTCAACTGGAACGTCCTCACCATCGACGCCGCCGTCCCCGAACGCGTACCGCGCCAGCTCGTCCCCAGCGAACGCGCCCGCCGGGCGGGCGGCCGGGTCGTCGCCCTCACCATGCCGATCCTCACCCCCATGAACATGTCGCTCGGCACTTTCTGCGCCCTCAACCTCATCCCCGGCTGGGGCGAGATCCTCTCCCTCCCCGTCCCCGAACGGATCGAGCGGCTCCGCGACGCCTCCACCCGCGCCGAGATGCTCCGTCGCGCCGACAGCAAGGAGGCCGGTGTCTTCCGGCGCCTCGCGGACTTCGGCAGGTACGTCATCGGCGACACGTACAGCGTGGCGAACGAGGGCCTCGGCGGGCGCGTCGTACGCGACATCGCCGCCGAGCGCGGCCAGGACCCGTTCCACTGCCTGGTCGAGATCTGCGCCGCCGACGAGCTGCGTACGGTGCTGTGGCCCATGCCCACCGACAACGACCCGGACTCCTGGGCGCTGCGGCAGCAGACCTGGCAGCACGAGGACGTCCTGCTCGGCGGTTCCGACGCGGGCGCCCATCTGGACCGGATGTGCGGCGCCCCGTACACCACCCGCTTCCTCGGCGACTGCCTGCGCGGCCGGAAACTCGTCACCCTCGAACAGGCCGTCAAGATGCTCACCGACGACCCCGCCCAGCTCTTCGGGCTGCGCGACCGGGGCAGGATCCAGGAAGGCTTCCACGCCGACCTCGTCCTCCTCGACCCCGAGCGCATCGACGCCGGGCCCGCCATCCTCGTACATGATCTGCCCGGCGACAGTCCACGCCTCGACTCCAAGGCCATCGGCATCGTGTCGGTCCGCGTCAACGGAATCGAGACGCTGCGCGAAGACAAGGTGACCGGCGCGGTCCCCGGTACGGTGCTCCGCTCCGGCCGCGACACCCGGACGGTGAGCACGCGATGACCACCGCACTCCAGCGCCTCTTCATCGGCGGAGAGTGGACGGAACCCGACCACGGGCACTACGAGGTGATCAACCCGGCCACGGAGCAGGCCGTCGGTCTCGCACCCGAGGCGAGCCGCGAGCAGGTGTACGCGGCAGCCGCCGCGGCCCGCGAGGCGTTCCCCGCATGGTCCCGCACCCGCCCCGAGGAGCGGGCCGCGATCCTCGACCGAGCCGCCGACCTGATGCACCGCGACTTCGCCGCCAACGCCGCACTCGCCCGGGCGGAGAGCGGTGCGACGACGGGAACGGCCCGGTCCATGCAGGTCGCCGTAGGCGCGGCCCGTTTCCGGCGGTACGCGAAGGGCGCCCTGGAGCCGGTCGAGGAGGCGATCGCGCCGCAGATCAACGAGGCCGGTCCGATGGGCCGGGCCGGTGTCTTCGGCGCGGTCGCCGTACGCCAGCCGGTCGGCGTCGTCACCTGCATCACCTCGTACAACAATCCGTGGGCCAACCCGGCCGGCAAGGTCGCCCCCGCGCTCGCCATGGGCAACACGGTGGTCGTGAAACCCGCCCCGCAGGACCCGCTCTCCGTCTACCGGATGGCCGAGGCCCTCGCCGAGGCGGGCGTGCCGCCGGGCGTCGTCAACGTCGTCACGGGTGCGGGCCCCGAGGCCGGCGAGGCGGCCGTCGACTCGCCGGACGTCGACATGGTCAGCTTCACCGGCTCCACGTCCGTCGGACAGCGCATCGCCGAGGTATGCGGACGGGGGATGAAGCGGCAGCTGATGGAGCTGGGCGGCAAGGGCGCCGCGGTAGTCCTCGACGATGCCGACCTGGACGCGGCGGTGGCGGGCATCGGCACGACGTTCTCCTTCTACAGCGGACAGATCTGTACGGCTCCGACGCGCGTCCTGGTCCAGCGCGGCAGCCACGACGCGCTGATCGAGAAGCTCGTCGCGTACGCGGGTCGTCTGGCGGTCGGCGACCCGGCGGCGCCGGGCACGGTCGTCGGGCCGGTCATCTCCGCGGCCCACCGCGACCGCATCGAGTCGTACGTCGAGCTCGGCCGGAAGGAGGGCGCGCGGGTGGTCACCGGCGGCGAGCGGCCCTCCCACGTCGACCGCGGCTTCTACGTCGCGCCGACGCTCCTCGCCGACTGCACCAACGACATGCGGGTCGTCCGGGAGGAGATCTTCGGTCCGGTCGTCGTGGTCGTCCCCTTCGACGACGAGGAGGAAGGCATCGCACTCGCCAACGACAGCGACTACGGACTGATCGACTACGTGTGGTCCGGGGACGTGGCCCGGGCCTTCCGGGTGGCGCGGCGGCTGCGCGCCGGCGGGGTCGGGGTGAACACGATCGGCCGGAACATGGAGGCGCCGTTCGGTGGGTTCAAGAGGAGCGGAGTCGGGCGCGACGTCGGCTCGTACGCGCTGCACGCGTACAGCGAACTGCAGGCGATCGTCTGGCCGGGCTGAGCATCGGTGCGGCGCGGCCGTCCGGTATGCGGACAGGCGCGGGAAAATTTTGAACCGGCACAAAGCGGACGGTGCTGCGGTTCTCGCACGGGATTCCGATCGAGGGTCGACCATCCATCAGTAGGCGCAATACTCGATTCACCTTCAGTTCATTGAATCAAAGCTGCAATTCGACCAATGATCCAAGGTGGGAGTCTCGGAGTTCGGCCCTCCGGATGTGGATATCGCAGCGCATAGCGTCCCCTGTATGACTCAGCTGGACGCGCGGCCCCGGGCCGGAGACGCGGTACGGGGCACCGCCCCGGCCGACGGCGGTGTACGCGGCAAGGGGCTCGGCGGGAACTCCGTCGGCCTGATGGGCAGCGCCGTCATCGGCATCTCGACCGTAGCTCCCGTCTACTGCCTGACGTCCACCCTCGGCTCCACCGCGGGCGAGGTCGGCGTCCAGATGCCCGCTGTCTTCCTGGCCGGCTTCCTGCCGATGCTGCTGGTCGCGTTTGCGTACCGCGAACTCAACAAGGTCATGCCGGACTGCGGCACCTCCTTCACCTGGACGGTGAAGGCGTTCGGCCCGCGCATCGGCTGGATGTGCGGCTGGGGCCTGGTCATCGCGACGATCATCGTCCTGTCGAACCTGGCAGGCGTGGCGACCTCGTACTTCTGGCTGCTCGCCGGCGAGATCACCGGCAGTGACTCGATCGCCGCCCTGGACGACAGCAAGCCCGTCCACATCCTCACCTGTCTCCTCCTGATCGCGGCCGCCACCGTGATCAGCTACCGGGGGATGACCACCACGAAGGGCATCCAGTACGCGCTGGTGGGACTCCAACTCGTAGTCCTCGCCCTGTTCGTGGCGATGGCGGTACAGAAGGGAACGAGCGGCGGATTCGCGACTTCGGCCGGCTTCTCGTGGTCGTGGCTGAACCCGTTCGCCGTGAAGTCCTTCGCGGCCTTCACCGCGGGCCTGTCTCTTTCGATCTTCATGTTCTGGGGCTGGGACACCTGTCTGACCGCCAATGAGGAGACGACCGGCAGCGAGAGGACGCCGGGGCGTGCCGCCCTCATCGCCATGGTCGCCCTGGTGGGTTCCTACCTCGCCACTGCCGTCGCCGCCCAGATGGCCGTCGGCTCAGGCACCACCGGTCCCGGCCTGGCCGACCCGGACACCTCCGACAACGTCTTCGCCGCGCTCGCCGGCCCGGTCATGGGCCCCGGCCTCGGCATCCTGCTCTTCGTCGCCGTCCTCGCCTCGGCCGCCGCGAGCCTGCAGACCACGTTCATCCCGGTGGCCCGCACAGTGCTGGCGATGTCCACGTACGAGGCCCTGCCCGCCTCGTACGCCCGCGTCCACCCGCGCTTCAGGACTCCGGGGAAGGCAACCGTCACGGCGGGCGTCGCCACGGGTGTCTTCTACACCGTCATGACCCTGGTCAGCGAGCACGTCCTGGTCGACACGATCTACGCGCTCGGCCTCATGATCTGCTTCTACTACGCGCTGACGGCCTTCGCCTGCGCCTGGTACTTCCGCGCCGAACTCACCCGTTCCGCCCGGGACCTGGTCTTCAAGGGCCTCTTCCCGGTCGTCGGCGGGATCCTGCTCACCGCGGTGTTCTCCAAGACCCTCTACGACATGTGGGACCCGGCCTACGGCTCCGGCTCGTCGGTCCTCGGCGTCGGCTCGGTGTTCGTGATCGGCGTCGGGCTGCTGCTGCTCGGCGTGGTCCTGATGCTGGTGATCCAGCGCAGGAGCCCTTCGTTCTTTCGCGGGGACGTGCTGACGAAGGAGACTCCCGCGCTGGTCGTCGAGGACTGAGCGGATGCCCGCGGGCCCATACGGCGCGGTGCGGGCGGGTTCTCAGGCAGCCGTGCGCCAGTAACCCAGCGCGTTCACCCGTTCCTTGGCGACGGCCAGTTCCTTGCGTACGTACGTGGCCAGCGAGCGCGTCGTCGCCGTGTCGCAGGCGATCCAGATGTACGCCTCCGAGGGGTCGCCGAGCAGCGCGGGCAGCGCGGCCCTCACCTCGTCGACCAGGTGGGTGCCCGCGTCGCGGCGCGGGACCCTGTGCAGGGTGTGGCAGTCCGGGTCCAGCCGGAACGGCAGTTCCTCGTCGGAGTCGTGCGTCGTCTCGAACCAGATCGTCGCCGGGGTCCGCGGGACCGCGTCCAGCAGGGAGTTGATCGCGGGCAGGGAGGCCGGGTCGCCGATCACGAAGAGCCGGGCGGGCCGTAGCTCGGGCAGGGTGAAGCCGGTGCCCTGGAGCGTCGCCTCGATCGTGTCGCCGGGCTGCGCCTTCCGTGCCCAGTCGCTCGCGGCGCCGTCGTGCAGGGCGAATTCGAGACTGAACGTCCCGGCGGCCGGGTCCGGGTCGACCAGCGTGTAGGCGCGCTGGTGCGGTTTGCCCGCCTGCTCGAACCAGATCCTGACCCACATCGTCGGGTGCGCGCCGCCGGTCGCGGCGAGCAGCCCGCCGTCGGTCAGATGAACCCGGCGGAAGTCTTCGGTGACCTGTTCGGCCCCGGTCACGGTGAACTCGAAGTCCCTCCCGCGCATCAGCTTGAGGACGACGCCCTCCCAGCCATGCCCCACAGTTGTCTCCTCCCCGGAGAATCATCTCAGATCGCCTTTAGGTTAGGCTAACCTAAATTATGGGGGCTGAAGGGTCGAGCGAGGGCGGGAACGGCATGCGCAACGAGGTCTACCGGGACGACTGGGGCATACCCCATCTGCGAGCGGCCGGTGCCCGCGAACTCGCCCATGCCCAGGGGCACAACGCCGCTCTGGACCGCGCCTGGCAGATCGAGGTCGAACGCCACCGGGTGCAGGGCACGACGGCCGCCTTCCTCGGTGCGGAGGCCGTGGAGTGGGACCGGTTCGCCCGCCGGGCCCGGCTGGACGACACCGCCCGCCGCTGCTTCGAGCGCCTCGCTCCGGAGACCGCCGACTGGGTGCGGGCGTACGTCGACGGCGTCAACGCGGGGCTGGGCGAAGGAGCGGGAGAGGCACCCGAGTTCGCCGCCGCCGGACTCGCCCCGGGCACCTGGCAGCCGTGGACCCCGCTGGGCGTCTGGCTCGCCACCCACATCCTGTTCGCGGGCTTCCCCACCAAGCTCTGGCGCGAGGAGGCCGCCCGCCGGCTGGGCGACGACGCGATCGAACTCTTCGCCACCGACGGCCCCGGGACCTCCGGCAGCAACGGCTGGCTCGTCAGCTCCGAGCGCACTGCGACCGGGGCGCCGATCATCGCGGGTGACCCGCACCGGTTCATCGAGGACCCCGGCGTCTACCAGCAGATCCGGCTCGCCTGCCCCGAGTTCGACGTGGTGGGCCTCGCCGTCCCCGGCGTTCCCGGCATCGCGCACTTCGGGCACACCGGGGAGGTCGCTTGGGCGATCACCAATGCCATGGCCGACTACCAGGACCTCTACCGGGAACGGCTGCGGCGTACGCCGGCCGGTGGGGTGCAGGCGCTCGGCCCCGACGGCTGGGAGCCGGCCGATTCCCACACCGAGACCATCGAGGTGGCGGGCGCCGCCACCGTGACCGTCGAGGTCGTCGAGACCGGCCGCGGGCCGGTGATCAGCGGCGGCCCGGACACCGGCGAGGAAGCCGTCAGCCTCCGCCACCCGCCCCGCGTCACCGGCGAACTCGGCTTCGACGCCCTGCCCGCCCTGCTCCGCGCCCGCACGGTCGCCGACCTCGACGGCGCCCTGGACCGCTGGGTGGAGCCCGTCAATGTGGTCCTGGCGGCGGACACGGCGGGCGCGACGCTGCATCGGGTCGCCGGACAGGTGCCCCTGCGCCCGCACGCGAACCGGCTGCGCACGGTGCCCGCCTGGGACGCCGCGTACGCCTGGCAGACCGGCCGCGTACCGATGGTGCGCGCGGACGTCCACGGCACGGCGGTGATGGCCAACCAGCGGGGGATCGCCGCCCCGCTCGGTGTCGAGTTCGCACCCCCGCACCGCGCCGAGCGGATTCAGGAACTGCTCGACGAGCCCGTCCGCTGGACCGCCAAGGACATGGCGGCCCTCCACATGGACACCCATCTCGCCTCCGCAGAACCCCTGTTGAGGCTGCTGGAGGAGGTGGTGGGGCTCGACGGCCCGGAGGCCGTACGGCAGCGCGACCGGCTGCTGCGCTGGGACCGGAGGATGGACGCCGACAGCACGGACGCCACGCTGTACGCGGCGCTGCGCGCCGAGGTCGTGCACCGGCTGGCGGCCCACCCGGCGCTCGCTCCGCTGAACGGTTCGGCGCACTCGGATCCGTACCCGGAACTGTTCCGCCCGTGGCTGGCGACGGTGCCGAGGATCGCTTACGCCCTGGAAGGCCTGCTGACGGGGGAGGACGGACCGCTGACGCACGCGGACCGGGTGGCGGTGGTCGCGGGCGCGATGGAGCGCGTCGCGGGCGCGGAAGTGACGCGTCCCTGGGGCGAGTTGCACCGGCTCTCGCCCTGGCAGGCGCTGCCCGGCACCGACTCCGAAGAGAGCCGGCCGGGGCTCGCGGGCGACCACGACTGTGTGCTGTCCACGTCCAGCGTCCCCGGCGTCACCGACCGCAGCGCACGAGGCCCCGCCGCCCGCTACGTGTGGGACCTGGCGCGGCGCGAGGACAGCCTCTGGGTGGTCCCGTTCGGGTCGTCCGGAGTCCCGGGGGGCGCGCACCACCGTGATCAACTTCCGCTGTGGGTGCGGGGGGAGCTCGTCCCCGTCGTCACGGACTGGAATCTGCTGCACCGAGAAGAGGAGAGACGTGACGTGAGTGCTGAGACAAGCGCCGGGGCGAGAGCCGGGTCCGCCGTGTTCGAACGGGAGGTCGACAGCTTCGGCACCGTATCCCTCGTCCCCGTCGACCCGGCCCGCGACCTCGACGTGCTCCACGCCTGGGTCACCGAGGACCGCGCCCGCTTCTGGGGCATGGGCGGGTACAGCCGCGAACAGGTCCTGGAGACCTATGAGTTCCTGGACTCGCTCACCACGCACCACGCCTACCTCGCGTACCGCGGCGGCGTCCCGGTCGCGCTCTTCCAGACGTACGAGCCGGACGCCGACCCGCTCGGTGAGTGCTACGACGTACAGCCCGGCGACCACGGTGTCCACCTGCTGATCGGGCCCACCGGCACCGCCGGACCCGAAGCGGGCTTCACCGGTGCGCTGCTCTCCGTGCTCATCGGCTACGTCTTCAGCGACCCCGCCCATCTGCGGATCGTCGTCGAGCCCGACGCCCGCAACGCGAAGGGCGTCGCCCGGATGGTCCGGGCCGGCTTCGAGCTGGGCCCGGAGATCGACAAGCCGGAGAAGCGGGCCCGGCTGGCGTTCCTGAGCCGGACGGCTGCCGCGGGGGCGTAAGGGGCGTGCAGGGGGCCGACGGGCGGTGCCGGTCGGCCCACCTTGCCGCAAACGGGCGCGAGACCGGCGCTGACGGGTCGCCCGCGGTCGGCGTGCACTTCGACCCGCGCCGACGGGCCGCACCTCAGGCCGGTGCCCCGACGTCCTCGACGACGTGCTTGTCCAGCGCGGCGCGCACCAGAGCCGCCGCGAGCACGGCCGGCCCGCGGTCGTCCGCCTGCTCCGCGAGCCGCGCGAGCTCCGCCGGCGAGGCGGGCAGCCCCAGTTTCTCGGCACCCTGAAGAGCCTTCGCGTCCAGGAACGGTGCCGTCTCCGGCCACACGGCCTGCACTTCGCGCACGAAGATGTCCGCACCGGCCGGGCCCATGCCCGGGGTTCTGCGCAGCCCGGCCCGCAGGATGTCCAGGTCGCCGTCGGCCTCGTTGCGCAGCCGCCGCAGATCACCCCCGTACTCGACCAGCAGGAGCTGTGCACCGTCGCCGAGCTGCGTGGCGGTGCGTTCGTCGTAGCGCTGGTAGCCGCCCTCGCCCAGCGCGTCGACGCGCTGCTGCCGGGTCGTCCCGATCATCCGGTCCGGGGACCGCATGCCGTGGGCGAACAGCGCGCGTGCCGCCGCCACCGCCACGGACGCCCGGATGCGGGCGCTCAGCAGATCGCTGAGCACGAGGAGTTGGTACAGCGGCTGCGGTGCGTTCCGCAGCTGGATGCCGGCCTCGGCGGCATAGGTGGTGCCGTAGCGGCTGAGAAGGACCTCCACGGTCCTGCGGGCGGTCATCAAGGCCCGCCCCCTTCCTCGGCGGCGACCTGCTGCAGGGTGCGCCCCGTACGGGCCGAACGTGCCCGGTAGGGGTCGGGTGTGCCAGGCCCGTCATGGGTGGCGCGCCCGTCCCTGGCCTTGATCAGCAGCCATATCTCCTCGCCCGGGGCATCGCTCTCACTGCTTCCCTTGAAGCGGGTGAGGGCGAACTCGCCGTGCAGCTTGGTGCCGTCGAGCCAGAAGGTCGCGTGCCCGTCCTCCAGGGACTGTTCGAACGGCACAGGTGCGCCCCAGCGGTCGTGACTGAGCGGCTGGTAGGTGCCCTGGTCCCAGACGATCACCGTGCCACCGCCGTACTCGCCCTTCGCGATGACGCCCTCGAACGTGCGGTACTCCAGCGGGTGGTCCTCCGTGGGGACGGCCAACCGCTTCTCGCGCGGGTTCTCCGAAGGGCCGCGCGGCACCGCCCATGACTTCAGTACGCCGTCGACCTCCAGGCGGAAGTCGAAGTGCATGCGCCTCGCCTGGTGGATCTGGACGACGAAGCAGGGCGCCGCCCCCGTCCGTCCGTCGTCGCCGCGTGGCTCCTCGGTCATGTCGAAGTGCCGTTTGCCGCGGTAGTCCCGGAGCCGGTCGTCGTTTTCGCCGGTCATGTCCGGACGCCTCCTCCCGGCAGCCCCGCCCGGTGTCCCCCTTCCACTGTGTCGCGCCCGGCGGAGAAGCGCACAGGGACGGGGTGGGCCGGTACGCGGGTATGTTGATATCAAGTATCTTGACATCAAGACGACCTTCTCGCAGGCTCCTCTCTTGACTCATTGATCTCTTGATGTCGAGGCATAACCGAGGGGGCGTGCGATGCGGCGCGGCAAGGGGAGCAGGGAACCGGAGACCCGGAAGGGCCGGCAGGGTCTGCCGGCCCGGCTGCGCAATCCGCCGGGCGGCCGCAACGCGCGGGTCATGCTGCTCGCCCTGGCGCTGGACCGGACCGGCTCGGGGCTGTGGGCCGCGTCCTCGGTCCTGTATCTCACCTTCGTGACGCAACTGAGCGCCCAACAGATCGGCGTGCTGCTGGGCGTGGCCGGAGTGGCGGGCATCGCCGGCTCACCGCTGGCCGGACGTCTGGCAGGCCGCTTCCCGGTGCGCCCGCTGCTGATCGGATGCCACCTGCTCCGTCTGGTGACGCTCGTCCTGGTACTGGTGTGCGGGGGCTTCGAGGCGCTCCTGCCCGTCATCGCCGTCACGTACCTGGGCGACAGGGCGGCGAAGATGCTGGAGATGCTGTTCGCCACCAGGACGGCGGGCGAGCAGCGCGCGGCCTACCAGGCGCTGTCCCGCAGCGTGGCCAACGGGGGCTATGCCCTCGGCGCGGGGGTCGCGGCCATCGGCCTGGCCGTGGGGACCAGCGACGCCTACCGGGCCCTGATCCTGGGCAACGCGCTGTCCTTCGTCGTCGCAGCGGCGCTGGTATGGCGTACGAGCGAGCCGCGGGACAAGGCCATCGAGGTGGCACGGTCCGACGGCTCGGCAGCCGGGGCCCCGGACGGGACGCGGCCGCCCGTCCGCAGGGCCACCCCGTGGCGGGACCGGGGCTATCTCACGTTCGTGCTGCTGGACATCCCGATGAACCTCGACGACTCCGTCCTCAACGTCGGCCTGCCGCTGTGGCTGGTGAACCGCACCTCGGCGCCGCACGCCCTCGCCCCGGCCTTCCTGATCATCAACACCGTGACGGTCGTGGTGCTGCAGATCAGCGTGTCGGCGCGGGCCGAGGGTCCGCGCCGGGCCACCCGGGCGGTGCTGCTGTACGGGGCCATGATGTTCGTCTGCTGTGCGTTCCTGGCAGCGGCCACCCGGGGCGGGACCTGGGTGGCCACTGCAGTGCTGCTTGCCGCGGCGCTGGTGGTCACCCTGGCGGAACTGATGCGCTCGGTGAGCTCCTGGGAGCTGGCAGTCCTCCTCGCACCCCAGGACGCCCGCGCCGCGTATCTGGGGGTGGCGGGGATGTCCCAGTCCATCCAGAAGTCCGCCGGGCCACCGCTGCTGACCGGTGCGGTGATGGCTGCCGGGCCGGCGGGCTGGCTGGTGCTGGGTGCACTGGTCGCGGGCCTCTCGGTCGTGCAACGACGAGCCTGCACGCGACGGCTTCGTACTGTCCCACCACCTGTCCTGAAGCGGACCGCCCCCGCGCCGACCCCCTGAGGCCTGCCCGGCGGTTCAGGGCCGGACAGGCGCTAACCCTCCAGAAAGACCGGGTTGGTGACCGCCGCCAGTGCCCCCGGCAGCCCCGGCACGGTCGACGGGTGGCGGACCTCGGCGCGGACATAGGCGGCGTACGCCGGAGTCGTACGCCACTCCACCGTGCCCGCACCCGACTCCGGCAGCGCTGCGGTGAACAGCGTGCCCTGGTCCGTGACGAAGTGGGCGGTGCACCCGGGCGCCCCGGCCACCTCCAGCCGTACCGTGACCGGGCTGTCCGCGTCGGCCCGCAGCCGCTCACCGATGCCCGCGTGGCCGCCCTGCCCGCCCGAGGCGCCGAAGGAGAGGCTGACGGCGGACGACTCGGCGATGTACGAGTGCCCGGACCGGATGCCCGCGACGATCGCGTCGCGCGAGAGCTCCTCGGCGAGGACGACGGTCTGCGGCAGCCCCACCTTGTCCGGCTCGCGGTGCGCGTCGCTGTTGCCCATCGCCGGGACCCACGGCTTCGACGCGCGGACGGCCGCCACGAGGGAGTTGTCCCACTCGGCGAGCGCGATCTCGTCCTCCGGGGTGTACGGCCCGTTCCACACCTCCACCGCGTCCGCCTCGCCGAAGCCGAACTTCCAGTGGCAGCCGATGCAGGTGGCGTGCGGGTGGGCGGGGACCACCAGACCGCCCGCTCGGCGAACGGCCTTCGCGTAATGCCCGAAGCGGTTGTCGCGGGCCCGGTAGCGCCAGTCGACGAAAGTGCCCGGGTCAGTGGCGAGCGCGATCACATGACCGTTGCGGGTGGTGATCTCCTCGCCCGTCAGGATGAGCAGGTCGTCGCCCCACAGCCCCTGCCACGCGCTGTGCGCGGCGTGGGTGTTGTGCTCGCTGCTGTTGATGAAGTCGAGCCCGGCGGCGCGCGCGGCGGTGGCGATCTCGGCGGGGGTGCGCTTGCCGTCCGAATGGACGGAGTGCAGATGGCAGTCGCCGCGGTACCAGGCGCGGCCCCGGCCCTTGGCGCGCTCGGGCGGGTACACGGGCGTCGGCGTGGTGCCGGGCTCGCCGAAACGGAGGGTGATCGTCACCTCGTACGGGAGCCCTTCGGGCGCGACGGTGTACGGGCCCAGCGCGATGTTCCAGGTCCCGGCCCGTACCGGACCCGCGACATAGCCGGGCGTCGCCACGTCCGCCCGGATGAAGAAGTCGGCACGCGCCCCGCCGGACCAGCCACGGAATCCGCGCCCGCCCAGCTCCGTGCCGCGCTCGTCGAAGATGCCGATGTCGAGGGCGTTGCCCTGGGTGCCGGCCGGGACGGGCGTCTTCTCGTACGTGTACGAGACGGCGATCTCCCTTACCCCGCGCGGTACTTCGACCGGCAGATAGACGAAGTCGGGCGACCCGGCCGGCAGGGTGCCGCGCACGGTCTTCGTCAGGTCGGCCTGGTCCGTACCGCCACCCTTGCCGTTGTCCTTGCCGGGCGCGGCGTTCGCGAAGCTCACAGTGGACAACGTTAGGGCGGTGGCGGCGGTGCCGACGAGAAGGCCGCGCCTGCGGAGCGGGCCGTTCTGCGGGGTGTGCGATCCGGTCATGAGAGTGGCTCCCCGGGGTGTCGTGTGTGACGAGGGTGACGGACCCGAACCCTGCTATGGGGCCATGAACTCACGGCAAACGGAAGAAGGTTCACGGACAAGAACCGTGACCCGAGAGCCCTGGGCGTCCTGACCGGCACCGCATAGTTTGGGGCCACACGACGACGGAGGTGCCCTCGCATGCGGATCGCCACAACGATCTTCCTCACCGACGGGACGATCACGCCGGTACGGCTCGCGCGCGAACTCGAACAGCGCGGATTCGCCGGGCTCTATCTGCCCGAGCACACTCACATCCCGGTGACCAGGGACACCCCGTACCCGGCGGGCGGCGAACTTCCGCCCGAGTACGGCCGCACCCTCGACCCGTTCGTCGCCCTCGGCCAGGCCGCCGCGGTCACGGAACACCTCGCGCTCGGCACCGGCATCACACTGATCGCCCAGCACGACCCGATCGACCTGGCGAAGCAGATCGCCACGCTCGACCATCTCTCCGGCGGCCGGTTCACGCTCGGCCTCGGCTTCGGCTGGAACGTCGAGGAGGCCGCGGACCACGGGGTGACCTGGTCGACGCGGCGGGAGCTGGGCCGCGACCGGATGGCGCTGATGCGCGCCCTGTGGGCGGACGAACCCATGGGGTACGAGGGCGAGTTCGGCTCGGTCCGGGCCAGCCATGCGCACCCGAAGCCGGTCCAGAAACCGCGCGGCCCGGTGTCCGGCCCGCGCACCCTGATCGGCGGCGCGGCCGGCCCCAAGCTGTTCGCCCACATCGCGGAGTACGCGGACGGCTGGCTGCCGATCGGCGGCCGTGGGCTCACGGAGTCGGTGCCCGTGCTGCGCGCGGCCTGGGAGTCGGCGGGCCGCGACCCGGAGCAGCTCCAGGTGGTGCCGTACGCGGTGCTGCCGAGTGCGGGGAAACTGGCGCACTACGCGGAGCTGGGCATCGAGGAGGTCGTGCTGCAGCTGCCTCCGGCAGGAGAGGCGGAGGTGCTGCGCACACTGGACGACTACGCGCAGTATCTGTGACCTCGGCAGGCCTCCGCTGGGTCAGGGCAGCACCAGGATGGCGTCGCCGACCGGGCGCTCGCCTGCCGCGTCGGACGGGTGGTTGATCATCTTGTCGTCGACGACCATCGTCGTCGAGCCGCCGCCGTCCAGGTTGACGGCGTTCTCCATGCCGAGGGAGTCGGCCACCGCGGCGCTCTCCGCGATGGACAGTCCGAGGCTGTCGACCGCGCGGCCGTCGACCGTGGCCGGCATGATCCGGCCGTGCCCGTCCACGCCGGCGATCGTGCGCGGGTTGCGTTCGGCCGCCCAGCCGTAGTAGAAGCTCGGGTCGCCCGGCCGGACCATGCCGTCGGCCTGCGGCGTCACATGGGGACGGCCGTCGCGGACGAGTTCCGGGCCGCCGTTGACGGCCATCTGCGGGATGCGGGCCGGTCGTCCCCGCTCGTCGGTCAGGTGGCCGCCGACGGCGAGGCGGGCGCCCGGCACGGCCAGCAGGGTCCCGGCCGCCCCGCAGGCGTCCCTCCCGCTCGCCCGCATCGCTCGTATGCTCGGTTCATGACCGATCTTCAGCGCGGACGCCCGACCACCAACTCCATGCGGCGCGCTCTCAAGCGGGCCCGTGACGGGGTCGCTCTCGATGTGACCGAGGCCGCCGTCCTGCTCCAGGCGCGCGGCGACGATCTGACGGACCTCGCCGCGTCCGCCGCCCGGGTGCGGGACGCAGGCCTCGAAGCCGCGGGCCGGCCGGGAGTCATCACGTACTCGCGCAAGGTCTTCATCCCGCTGACCCGGCTGTGCCGCGACAAGTGCCACTACTGCACCTTCGTCACCGTCCCCGGCAAGCTCCGCAAGGCGGGGCACGGGATGTTCCTGTCGCCCGACGAGGTGCTGGACATCGCCCGCAAGGGCGCCGCGATGGGCTGCAAGGAAGCCCTGTTCACCCTCGGCGACCGGCCCCAGGACCGCTGGCCCGAGGCGCGGGAGTGGCTGGAGGCCGAGGGTTACGACGACACCCTGGCGTACGTACGGGCCATGGCGATCCGGGTCCTGGAGGAGACCGGACTCCTCCCGCACCTCAACCCCGGCGTGCTGACCTGGACCGATCTGCAGCGGCTCAAGCCCGTCGCCCCCTCCATGGGCATGATGCTGGAGACCACCGCGACCCGCCTGTGGTCCGAGCCGGGTGGCCCGCACCACGGCTCCCCGGACAAGGAGCCCGCGGTGCGGCTGCGGGTGCTGGAGGACGCGGGCCGTTCCAACGTCCCGTTCACCACCGGGATCCTGATCGGGATCGGCGAGTCGTACGAGGAACGCGCCGACTCCCTCTTCGAGCTCCGCAGGACCGCTCGCGCCTACCACGGCATCCAGGAGGTCATCGTCCAGAACTTCCGTGCCAAGCCCGACACGGCGATGCGCGGGATGCCGGACGCCGAACTGGAGGAGCTGGCCGCGGCCGTCGCCGTCGCCCGCCACATCCTCGGCCCGTCCGCCCGCATCCAGGCCCCGCCGAACCTCGTCGACGCCGAGTACGCGCTGCTCATCGGCGCCGGGATCGACGACTGGGGCGGTGTCTCGCCGCTCACCCCGGACCATGTGAACCCCGAGCGTCCCTGGCCGCACATCGAGGAACTCGCTGCGAAGACCGCCGAGTCGGGCTTCACGCTGCGCGAACGGCTCACCATCTATCCGGAGTTCATCCAGCGCGGCGAGCCGTGGCTCGACCCCCGCCTCCTCCCGCACGTCCGGGCGCTCGCCGACCCGGAGACGGGTCTCGCGAAGGAAGGGGCGATCCCGGCCGGGCTGCCCTGGCAGGAGCCCGACGCGGGTTTCAACGCCTCCGGCCGCACCGATCTGCACCGCACCATCGACACCGAGGGCCGCACCGGCGACCGCCGCGACGACTTCGACGAGGTCTACGGGGACTGGGAGGCGTTGCGCGAGGCCGCCGCGCCCGGCATGGTCCCGTCCCGGATCGACACGGATGTGAAGTCCGCGCTGGCCACCGCCGCCGACGATCCGACGAAGCTCACCGACGACGAGGCACTCGCCCTGCTCCACGCCGACGGACCGGCTCTCGACGCGCTGTGCCGGATCGCCGACGAGCTGCGGCGGGACGTGGTCGGTGACGACGTCACCTACATCGTCACGCGGAACATCAACTTCACCAACGTCTGTTACACCGGCTGCCGCTTCTGCGCCTTCGCCCAGCGGCGCACGGACGCCGACGCGTACACCCTGTCGCTGGACCAGGTCGCCGACCGGGCCGCGCAGGCATGGGACGTCGGCGCCGTCGAGGTGTGCATGCAGGGCGGTATCCACCCGGACCTGCCCGGCACCGCGTACTTCGACATCGCACGCGCGGTGAAGGAGCGCGTGCCCGGCATGCATGTGCACGCCTTCTCGCCGATGGAGGTCGTCAACGGCGCCACCCGCACGGGGATGTCCGTCCGGGACTGGCTGACCGCCGCGAAGGAGGCCGGGCTCGACTCCATTCCCGGCACCGCTGCCGAAATCCTCGACGACGAGGTCCGCTGGGTCCTCACCAAGGGGAAACTGCCGACGGCCACCTGGCTCGACGTCATCAGGACCGCCCATGAGGTGGGGCTGCGCTCGTCGTCGACGATGATGTACGGCCACGTCGACCAGCCCCGCCACTGGCTCGGCCATCTGAGGACCCTGGCCCGCCTCCAGCAGGAGACCGGTGGTTTCACGGAGTTCGTGACACTGCCGTTCATCCACACCAACGCCCCCGTGTACCTCGCGGGCATCGCCCGGCCGGGCCCGACCGACCGTGACAACCGGGCCGTCACCGCCATGGCCCGGCTCCTCCTGCACCCGCACATCACCAACATCCAGACCAGCTGGGTCAAGCTCGGCACGGAGGGCGCGGCCGAAATGCTGCGCTCGGGGGCGAACGACCTGGGCGGCACGCTGATGGAGGAGACCATCTCCCGGATGGCGGGGTCGAGTTACGGCTCGTACCGGTCGGTCCAGGACCTGGTCGCCATCGCGGAGCTGGCGGGCCGGCCGGCGAAGCCGCGTACGACGCTGTACGGGGCAGTGCCGAAGGAGCGGCAGCTGACGGCGGCGGCGTCCGACGGACATCTCCCGGAACTCCTGCCGGTGCTGCCGAGCTGAGGCGGAGGCGGCGTACAGGGCGGCAGGGCCCACAGCGCCTCGCTGTCGATGTGAGCGGCGAGGCAGTGGGCCCATGGGAGATCGCCGGACGTGTCCACGTGCACAAACGTGGTGTGGGGCTCGGCCTGCCGGCCCCATCGGCCCTCGTCGCCGGTGAAGACGATTCCCACCCCGGTAGTCGTCGCCATAGAGGCGCTATGGGGGAGTCGTGGGGTGGGTGTGTGGTGGCCGCAGCGGTACGGAAGCCGGGGCCGCTCCGGCTTCCGTACCGCTGCGGGTGTGGTACACGTCCTGTACCATGATGCGTATGGCACTGAAGCGCACGAACGTCTACGCCGACGACGAGGATCTCGCGCTGATCAAGGAGGCCGCGGCCCGGATCGGAGTCTCCGAGGCCGAATTGATCCGTGAGGGTATTCATCGCATCGCCCTGTCCCATCGCATCTGGGACGAGCCGTTCGTCACCGACGAGGAGACGTTCGACCTGGGCGGTCCTGTCACCCGCACTGAGGTCCGTGAGGCTGTGGCCGCCGGTACCGAAGCCCGGGAGCGCCGAAACAAGGGGCACGCGGCTTGATCGCCGTCGTCGACACATCCGGACTGCTCGTCCTCTACAACCGTTCGGACCCGGATCACGTGGCAGCCAGGAAGGCCGCCGATCAGTGCGGCCTGCTCGTTGCCACACCTCTCGCACTGACCGAGGTGCACCAGGTGGCCACGAGCCGTGCGGGGCGCCGGGCCGCAGACGGCATCCTTGGCTCCCTCAACGCGCGGGTTCGGGAGCGGCGGCTGGTGCTGGCCTCCCCCACCCCGGGACTCCTCGATGTGGCACTGTCCGTGCGCGCGCGGTACGACTCGCTCGACCTGGACCTCGTGGATGCGGTGAACGTCGCGTTGGCGGCGGAGTACGACACCGACGTCGTCCTGACACGAGACATCCGGGACTTCCGGGCCCTGCGCCCACTCGGGGGGAGATACACCCACTTCCGGATCCTCCCGGACGATCTCTGAACGGGGCACGGTCACGGCTGGGCGCTGCGCCACCGACCAGACCGGGCAGGGCCGCCCGCACGACCTGATCGGCCGCCGCCGGATGCCGCTGCTTCCGGGGTGAGGTTCAGTGGATGCCGAGCATGCACGAAGAGTCGATGTCGGCGGTGAGGATTCCGGTCGGGTGGTCGGCCTGACGTCCGGTCAGAATGACCGACATGCCGCCGCTCTCCTGGTGCGGTGTCGCGACGTACAGCGCATGACAGTGTCGGGACCGCCCCGACCGGCACGGACCGTCCCGCCGATCGCGGCGGCCGCCGTCCGGTCGAGCGGATCGGCCAGGATGGCAGCGAGCGCGAGCGCGAGCACGTTGCGAGTCAGACGTTGCTACGGCCCATGGTCGACTGTTGTCCCGCGGTACGGAAATCCCTGGAGAATGCCGTTCAAAAGTGACCGCGAGAGTCACTCCGTACATACCGATCCGGTCCTCAACCGGCTGTTCCCCGTTCGATTAAAGTGCTGCGGAGTCGAAGCTGCGCAGCCGTACGAGGACGGGGAAGGGGCACGGTGAGCACAGGAGCCACAGCTGTCTGGGGCCGTGTCGAACAGCAGGACTTCCGCAGCCGGGTACGTGGCTGTCTGCTGGGCGGTGCCATCGGCGACGCGCTCGGTGCGGCCGTCGCCGGCCTCTCGCTCGAAGAGATCCGTGCGGCCCACGGCGCCGAGGCCGTCACCGACTTCGTCCCCGTCCACGGCAGACGCGGCGCGATCACCGCGGTCACCCAGCTCAACCTGTTCACCGTCGACGGGCTGATCCGCGCCCAGGTCCGCCGCGACACCGGCGCCTGGCACCCGCCCACCGATGTGCACCGTGCCCATCTGCGCTGGGCCGCCACCCAGCACGAGTGGGGGCCCGACGAACGCCGTCAGGAGAACGGCTGGCTCGCCCAGGAGGAGTGGCTGTACGCCCGCCGCGCGCCCACCCGGGAATGCCTCACCGGGTTCGGCGACGCCACGATGGGCACCCTCGACCGGCCCAAGAACCCCACCGCACGCGACTCGGCGGCCCTCACCCGGTCCGCCCCGTTCGGGCTGCTGGTCGGGTGGGAGCCGCAGCTCGTCCTCCAGCTGGCCGTCGAATGCGCCGCCCAGACCCACGGCCACCCCACCGCCCTGCTCTCCGCGGGCGCCCTCGCCGTCATGGTGCACGGCCTGGCCCGCGGCGAGACCCTGGACGGCTCCGTGCAGCACGCCCTCGCGCTGCTCGCCGAGCGCCCCGGCCACGAACAGGTCACCGAGGCGCTCAAGCAGGCCCTCGGCTCCGTACGCCAGGGGATCCCCGGCCCGGCCCTCATCGAGGCGCTGGGGGACACGGACTCCGCCGAGGAGGTGCTGGCCGTCGCTGTGTACTGCGCCCTGGTCGGCGAGGATGTGCGGCACGGGCTGCGGCTCGCGGTGAACCACGGCGGCCCTTCCGCGGGCACCGGGGCCCTGTGCGGCGCCCTGCTCGGCGCGCTGCACGGCGAGACCGCGCTGCCGCCGGCCTGGCTCGCCGAACTGGAGGGCAGGGCCACCCTCCTCGAACTCGCCGACGACTTCGCCATGGAGATGACCCAGGGCCCGGCCCTGCACAGTCCGTCGGCCGCCGCACCGGGCTGGCTGACCCGCTACCCCCGCGGCTGACCACCGCCCGCGCGGGCCGACCCGCGGAGCACGTACGAGGGGCGGGTACGGACACCGCCGTGTCCGTACCCGCCCCTCGGCTCCGTGCGGGCGGATCAGTCCTTCACGCCCTCCGCGACGGTGGTGTCGCCGGAACCGGCCTGCGCCGGAACCGTCGCGCCGGCGGCCGACGAACCGTCGCCGTCCGTGTTGATCTGCTCGATCAGCGCGTCGCGCTCCGGGGTGTCCTCCGGCTTGATGAAGCCGATCGCGATGTAGAGCACCAGCGAGATCGCCAGCGGCAGCGCCACCTGGTACTGGAGCGCGACAGTCGTCTTCACCGAACCGTCGAAGTTGTAATTGGTGAAGTAGAACGCCAGCAGACCCGCAGCCCAGCTGACGAGCGCCGCCGTCGGACCCGACTTACGGAACCTGCGCAGCAGGCCAAGCATGAACGGGATCGCGATCGGACCCATCAGACCGGCCACCCACTTGATGACGACGGAGATGATGTCCTTGAACGTCGGCGAGTTGATCTGGGTGGCGAGCGCCATCGACAGACCGAGGAAGCCGAGCGTGGACACGCGGGCCGCCAGCAGACCGGCGCGGCTGCTCCAGGTGCGGGCCGCCTTCGAGAGGACCGGGGCGATGTCCCGGGTGAAGACCGCCGCGATGGCGTTGGCGTCCGAGGAGCACATGGCCATCGTGTGCGAGAAGAAGCCGACGACGACCAGACCCAGCAGACCGTGCGGCAGCAGCTGCTCGGTCATCAGGGCGTAGCTGTCGGAGGCGTCCGGCTTCTGCGCGTGGACCAGCAGCGGGGCGCACCACATCGGGAAGAACAGGACCGTCGGCCAGACCAGCCACAGGATGGCGGAGAGCCGTGCCGAACGCTTCGCCGACGCGGCGGAGTCCGTGGCCATGTAGCGCTGGGCCTGGTTCCACATGCCGCCGTTGTACTCGAACGTCTTGATGAAGAGGTATGCCAGCAGGAAGGTCACCGTGTACGGGCCCGCCGTGGGGTCGGTGTGGCCCTCGGGCAGCTTGTCCCAGACCGTCCACAGCGTGCTGACACCGTCCAGCTTGGCCATGGCGGCGACGAGCATCGCGACCCCGGCGAAGAGCTGGATGATGAACTGCCCGAGTTCCGTGAGCGCGTCGGCCCACAGTCCGCCGACCGTGCAGTAGACGGCGGTGATGCAGCCGGTGATGAAGATGCCCTGGGTGATCGAGATGCCGGTGAAGACGGAGAGCAGGGTGGCGATGGCCGCCCACTTGGCGCCGACGTCCACGATCTTCAGCAGCAGGCCCGACCAGGCGAGCGCCTGCTGCGTCGGGATGTTGTAGCGGTTCTTGAGGTACTCGAGCGGCGAGGCGACGTGCAGTCGCGAGCGCAGCCGGTTGAGCCGCGGTGCGAAGAGCTGGGCGCCGATGCCGATGCCGATGGCGATCGGCAGCGACCAGGTCACGAACGACGTGACGCCGAACTGGTAGGCGATGCCGGCGTACCCGGTGAACATCACCGCGCTGTAGCCGGACATGTGGTGCGAGATGCCCGACAGCCACCACGGCATCTTGCCGCCGGCCGTGAAGAAGTCGCTGACATTGTCCACACGCTTGTGGGACCAGAGTCCGATCGCGATCATCACGCCGAAGTAGCCGATGAGCACGACCCAGTCGAGACTGTTCATGTGCCCCCTCCTGGGGTCCGCCTTATGAACGGGGTTACGCACTTCGTCAGTACGGCCGCCCAGCGGGGCCCCGTGCGGGAGCGGGGACATCGGGGATTGAACCGCCTGTTCGGTACCTCGGTCAAGGTTTTTGGCGATCAGGGATGTGAACGCCAATCAGTAAGTCGAACGATTTTACTTGTTCTTGACTCACGGGGGCGTTGTCGTGAACGTGACGGCGGCCACACCATGAGCAGGCACTTCGTCAGGCTGTGCAGAGCAATCACGAGCACTGGAGAGCGCAGAAAGACCGCACGGGATGCGGGTCCCGTGCGGCCGAGAAGGAGGAGAACTGCCTTTAACGACAGCAGATCAGCGCATCAGCTCGCCTGCGTTGACCAGCAGGGACTGCCCGGTGATCGACCGGGCGCGGTCGGAGGCCAGGAACACCGCGGCCTCCGCCACGTCACCGTCCGTGGCCAGCTCGGGCAGCGCCATCCGTTCGGTGAGCCTGCCGAGCACGTCGGCCTCCGGCAGGCCCTCGGAGTGCGCGGTGAACCGGACGTACGCCTGCACCGGCGGGCCCCACATCCAGCCGGGCAGCACTGTGTTGACCCGGATCCGGTGCGGGCCGAACTCCCGCGCCATGGAGTACATCGCCGAGGTGAGCGCGCCCTTCGACGCCGCATACGCCGCCTGCCGCACCTGGGACGGTGCGGCGACCGACGACTGCGTACCGATGACGACCACGGAGCCTCCCCGCTCCTTGAGGGCGGGCAGGCAGGCGCGTGTCATCCGCAGTGTGCCGAGCAGATTGACGTCGATCACCGACTGCCAGGTGGCGAGGTCGGCGTCCTCGACGCCACCGAAGTAGCTGTCCCAGGCCGCGACATGAACCACCGCGTCGATCCGCCCGAACCGCTCCAGCGCCAGCGCGGCGAGCGCCTCGCACTGCGCCTCGTCGGTGATGTCGGTGGCCAGATGTGCGGTGTGCCGGCCTTCGGGATCGATCTCGGCGGCCGACTTGGCGAGCCGCTCCGCGGTGCGCGCCCCGAGGACCGCGCTGCCGCCGTCCCGTACCACCGTCTCCGCGATCCGGTGCCCCAGTCCGGCCCCGACCCCGGACACCACGACGGTCTTCCCCGTGAGCAACATCGGCGCCTCCCGGCCCTGGCAGTTTTCCTGACGGGGCGTCAGAGTAGGACGCTGTGGCGGAGTGCGGAAGGGGAATGGCATGAGCGACGGGACTCGCAGCGACACGTACGCCGAACTGGCCGCGCTGGGGCCGTACGGAGTCCATCCCGGCCACGCGCTGATCACCATGGTGGAACCGCGCCCGGGCCATGAGTACGCGTACAACAGATGGTACGAAGACGATCACTACTACGCAGGCGCGATGGCGATGCCCTGGATGTTCGCCGGGCGGCGCTGGGTGGCCACCCGGGAGCTCCAGGAGCTGCGCTACCCGGAGAAGTCCGCGGTCGCGCAGCCGGTCGGCGCCGGGTGCTACCTGTCCACGTACTGGGTGACGGACGGACGCTATGACGACCACATGAAGTGGACCGTCGGGATCAACAAGCGGCTGAACCGGGACGGCCGGGTATACCAGGACCGCACCCATGTGTTCACCGCGTTCCAGGACCACGAGGCGACGGTCTACCGGGACGGCGCCGCAGGCCCCAGGGATTACCATGCCCTCGACCACCCCTACCGCGGGCTGGTGCTGCAGGTGATCGACGCCGAAGGCGCCGGGCAGCGAGCCGAGCTGCTGGAGTGGCTGCGCTCCCGGCATCTGCCGAAGCGGCTCGGCGGCTCACCGGCGGCGATGGTGACCGTCTTCCGCCCCACGCCGCTGCCGGGCGACCGGATGACCTATGTGAAGCAGGTCGAGGGCGTCGATACCCGCCTGACCCTGCTCTGGTTCCTCCAGGAGGACCCACGGGACTGCTGGGCGGAGCATTTCACCGGGCTCGACGTGGCGGTCGCGGAATCCGGCCTGGGCCGGGTCGAACTGGTGGCGCCGTTCATTCCGACCGTGCCCGGCACGGACCGGTATGTGGATCAACTGCGTTGACCGGATCTGCTGGAGGAGCCCCCTCGGCCGGGACGGCGGACCAGTCGAGAGGGCTTCCGGCGGCACCGGCGTCGGTGCCGCACCCCGGTCTGTGGAAGGGCATGGGTCAGGCGTCGACGGAGCCCTTCGCGATGTCGGAGACGAAGGCGTTCCACGCGCCGGGCACGAACGTGATCGAGGGGCCCTCGGGGGCCTTCGAGTCACGCACCGCGATCGCCTGGGCGAGAGGGGACCTGACCTCGACGCAAGCGCCGTTGCCCCCGGAATACGACGACTTCGTCCAATTGTCCGTAGCACCCTGACGAATAGCCATGTTCACTCCGGTTCAGAGAGTTGTGTGAGAGGTGCCAACCGCAAAACCCGTTGGCGTGATCGACGCTACTCGCCAACATCGTTGCGTGAAGGGGCCGTTCACTCGACCGGATGGCATATTCCATTCGGGCCTTCCACTTTGAGGTGGCGACGGTGTACCGTGCCGTCGCCCCACCCGTAACATCGCCCCTTTTCTCGCATAACGGACTTTGCGGAATATTGGCGCCGGACTACTGACGGCTGCAGTTCGGTCGGCATTCGGCCGGTGTTCGCCCGGCGTTCAGCCGCTGCTCACTCGCTGCTCAGCCGGGCGTACTTCTTCGCGATGTCGGCGATGAAGTGCCGGGTCTGCTCCACGTTCAGCGCCTGCGCCCGCAAGTGCTCGTACATGACGCTGTATCGCTGCACATCATTCGCTTTCTCCAGATAGAGATCGCTGGTGACGCCCTCGATATAGACCACGCTGGAGTCCGCGGCGTCCGGGAATTCCAAAATGGCGTACTGCCCGTTGATGCCCGGGTGTGCACCCATCTCGAAAGGCAGCACCTGCACGGTCACATGCGGCAGGTGCGACAGCTCGACGAGCTGCTCCAGCTGCTCGATCATCACCTGCCGGCCACCGACCTGCCGGCTCAGCGCGGCCTCGTCGATGACCGCCCAGAGCCGCAGCGGATGTTCCTGGTCGGTGATCCGGTCCTGGCGCCGCGCACGGACGCTGACGCGCTTGTCGATGTCGTTCGGCGGCGCCTCCGGAAGTGCGCCGTTGATCAGCGCCTCGGCGTAGCTCCGGGTCTGCAACAGCCCCGGGACCACCTGGGGTTCGTACACCCGCAGCGACTCGGCGTCGGTCTCCAGGCCGATGTAGACGCTGTACGGGATGTCGCCGAAGGCGTGCCACCAGCCCTGCTGGCGGGAGTCCTTGGCCATCTGCATGAGCGAGTCGACGATCCGGTGGTCCTCGACCTCGTACACCCCGCAGAGGTCGCGGACGTCGCGCTGACTGATGGACCGGCGGCCGTTCTCCAGGCGGCTGATCTTCGACTGCGAGACCAGCAGCCGCTCCGCCACCTCCTCGGCCGTCATGCCCTTGAGCTCGCGCAGGCGGCGCAATTCCTGACCCAACCGGCGTCGCCTGACGGTGGGATTGACGTTGGTCGGCACGGAAACGGCACCTCCGGCTGTGTAGCTGTGCGTATCTACTGCTCAGCAGATTGCCACCCATGGGCCGGGTTGCGCTGGGAAATGGCCACACGCAGGCGCGCGGGGCAGCCGGTGGACCGGCTGCCCCGCGCGTGGTGCGGCTCCCGAACCGGGTCTTGGGGACGTCGGTGCGGCGGTATTCGGTTGTCCCGTCGG
This sequence comes from Streptomyces sp. NPDC051664, assembly GCF_044453545.1. Classification (NCBI taxonomy): domain Bacteria; kingdom Bacillati; phylum Actinomycetota; class Actinomycetes; order Kitasatosporales; family Streptomycetaceae; genus Streptomyces; species Streptomyces sp. NPDC051664. Next base: position 72,016 of record NZ_JBITCU010000009.1, read on the forward strand.
TGCGGTGCGGTCCGCTGCCCTAGTGGGCCGCGGTGTGCACCATGCTGTCGCGGCGTGACTGCGACGGCACTTGCGGTTGCAATGGTGCTCCCGCCGGCTGGTTGCGGCGCGGTTGTGCGACCGCTCCGTTCTGGACGTCCATCACGGCGTGCGCCACGAGGCCGCCCATCGGGTCGTGTCTGATCAGGTCCCGGAGCCGGGAGCGCGATGAGCGCCCCTCGTTCCCGGGGTACAGGTGCTTGCCGAGTCCGACCGCGTGGGCCAGTGCGGCGAGCGCCGCGGTCCGCGGGTCCGGCGGTACACCGGTGCGGATCGCACTGTCCAGCCGGGATCTGATCTCCCGGCTGATTGCCGTGTCCGTCGCCTGGTAGCGAGTCGTCGGCAGCACCCCGCACATCTGTCCCGCCACGGCATGCACCATGCCGCACCGTTCCAGATGCGAGAGATAAGTCTGACGCAGCCCCAGCCGGGGCCCGCCAATCCAGTGGACGGCCCGGACCGGGCTGCCGCGTCGGCGCAGCAGTTCCAGTGCGGAGTCCAGTGTCGGATCTCCTGTCGGCCGTGGCATCACCACGGCGATACGATCCCCGTCAGGGGCTATCCGTCCTGCCAGAGCCAGCTCCACTAGCTGAGCTCCGGCGAGGCCGAGGTCGAGCGACTGCGGCTGCGCTGTGGTACCCGTGGTCGGGTCCAGAGCGAGCAGCAGAAGCTCCTCCGGAATTGTTCTGCGGCTCCTGCCCATCCATGCCTCCCCGCGTGGATGAATGACAGGGTGACCCCTCTCACATTGGTCTGTCGAGGGCGCATGGGTGCTTCGTACGGGAACCAGTAGGTATGTCGTTCTCGTCTAGCAGCCTGGCCGAGGGTTCACACAGGACACTGGTAGCTGGTTCGGACAGTGCGGGGGCGTCCCCGCGGCGCATGGAGGAGGCATCGGTGGCGGGCGAGTCCCCCGACAGGTCGGAGCAGCAGAAGTCGTCGGGCGCGGCTCGGAGCGAACGCGATCCGCGGCTTGCCGTCTTCCGTGACACGGCAGCCGTGGCGGATGCCGGAGCCGGAACCGCGACTGGAACCGGCGGCAATACGGATACGGCGACGGCGGTGTTCCGTACGAAGCCTGCGGAGGCCGGCGAGGGCGAGGGGCAGGACTCTCGTGAAGGCCTCGGCGAGGGCCTCGACGGGGCGAGGAACGGCTCTCGCGGCTCCCATGGTCCCGAGCGGGCCGAGAAGGCCCCTGAGGCCCCGGAGGCGGCCTCTGTGCCCGAGGAGCCGGAGGAGCCCGAGGAGGGCGCCCGGGCCGCGGAGACGGCCGGGGCGGCCGACGACGCAGGAACCGGGACCGCACCCGAGGAGGGCGACGCGCGGCTGCGTGCTGCGGTCGCCGCGTGGGTGGGGAAGGGCACTGCCGGCGCGAAGACGGCCGAGCAGGACGAGAAGGGCGAGAAGTCCGACACGGTCGCGGTCACCGGGAGCGACGACGTCACGGAGAGCGACACGCCCGAGATCGTCGACGAGTCGGGTGACAGCGGGACGACGTCCACTGACGTGACCGAGGACGAGCCGGACGAGCCGGTCGCGTCGGACGCGGCCTCCGCCGCGGATACGGACGCCGCGGATGAGGACGACGCCGACGAGGCGCGTGCTGAGGGTGCCGGGAAGCCTGCGGCATCCGACGGTGCCGAAGCCGCGGACGAGGGGCCGGGCGGCAACGCGGACGGGGCCGAGGACGAGGAGACCGACGGCGCTGCCGACGAGGCCCGGGGCACCGGCGGCCCCGAGGAGAGCCCCGAGGAGAGCCCCGAGGGCGCGGAGAGCGTCGAGGCAGCCGATGCCGCTGAGACGTCCGAGACGTCGCCCGAGTCCTCCGAGTCCTCTGAGCCTGCCGAGGACGAGCGCGCAGTCGATCAGCCTACGGCCGTCTTCAGGACGGTCCGGCCCGACCGGGTCGACCAGCCGACGACCGCCCTGAAGATCACCCCGCCCGCGTCGAAGCCGGAGCAGAAGCCTCAGCAGAAGCCGGAGGCCGAGAGCGCCGCCGAGCGCACCAGCCAGTTCGTGCCGCTGCGCCGCGACGAGGCGCGGCCCGCCCCCGCCGTCCGCAAGCCCGAGACACCCGCAGCCGCACCCGGGCCGGCCGTCGCCCCGTCGCTCAGCGGCGCCGAGCGGACCCGGCAGCAGCCGTTGCCGCCCCGGCCGCCGCTCGATCTGCTGGCCGAGCTGACGAACACGCCTCCGCCGCCGGAGACTCCCGTCCGTACGGCCGTGCGCCGGGTCAAGATCTGGACCCCGCTGGCGGTGCTCCTGTTGATCGTCTTTGCGATCGTGCAGGCGGTGCGCCCGCTGCCGACGCCCGAGCTCCGGCTGACGGCGCAGTCGACGTACACCTTCGACGGCACCAAGCCGTCACTGCCGTGGCCGAACGAGGGCCAGGGCTACATGGCGGCGACCGGCCTCGGCACAGTGGACTCGTTCGGCGAGCAGAAAGCCGTGCCGATCGGCAGTGTGGCCAAGGCGATGACCGCGTACATCGTCCTCAAGGATCACCCGCTCAAGAAGGGCCAGGCCGGTCCGTCCATCACGGTCGACGCCAAGGCGGAGTCGGACGGCAAGCTGGACGCCGCGGGCGAGTCGACGCTCAACACCGTGAAGACCGGGGACAAGCTCACCGAGCAGGAGGCCCTGTCGGCCATAATGATCCCGTCCGCGAACAACATCGCGCGGCTGCTGGCGCGTTGGGACGCGGGTTCCGAGAAGGCGTTCGTCAAGAAGATGAACGACACCGCCAAGTCGCTCGGCATGAAGAACACCACGTACACCGACCCGTCCGGACTCACCGCGACCACGGTGAGTTCGGCCGAGGACCAGGTGAAGCTCGGCCAGAAGCTGGTGGAGATCCCGGCGCTGATGGCGATCACCAAGCTGCCGTCGTGGACCGACCCGTCGGGCAAGAGCTGGCGGAACTACAACACCCTCGTTCCGTACAACGGCGCCCTCGGCATCAAGACCGGCTCCACGAGCAAGGCGGGCGGCAATCTGCTGTTCGCCGCGCACAAGATGGTCGGCGACACCGACCAGCTGATCGTCGGCGCGGTGCTGGGCCAGCACAAGGCGCCCATCATCGACACGGTCAACGCGGTCAGCAAGGACGTGATGGTCGCGACCGAGGACCTGCTGAAGAGCGGGAAGGTGGTCAAGAAGGGCGATGTCGTCGGTGCGGTCGACGACGGGTTCGGCGGTACCACCCCGGTCGTCGCGACCGAGGACGTGGCGGCGGTCGGCTGGCCCGGTCTGACGGTCAAGCTCGAACTGAGCGACGACGGGAAGACGCTCCCGCACGAGGCTGCCGCCGGAACCCACGTCGGCACGCTCACCGTGGGTGAAGGGTCCAGCCAGGTGAAGGTGGCGGTGGCGCTGCAGAGCGATCTGATGAACCCGTCCTTCGGCCAGAAGCTGACCCGGATCAGCTGACGCGGACGGGGAGGGGATGCCGGGCCCGGCATCCCCTCCCCCCTTTTTCGGTGCCCGTACCGGCACCGTCGTCCCCTTTGCGTACGTGTTAGCGTCCCCGGACAACCGGGGGGCGCCGGACGGCGTCCTCACAGGTGACACGGAGACGGGGAACGGGGCCGGCGGAGACGGGGAGAAGCCGTAGTGACCACCGCGGAGCCGAGACCCGGCCGTGAGGCGGCCGGGAACAGCGATCTGCGAGGCGACGTGACGAGCGGCAGTGGTGGCAGCATGAATGTCCGGCTGCCCGCCCCGCGTACCCCGGAACCGTGGGCGACGGCTACCGAACCGCCCGAGCCGACCCGCAGTCGGCAGGCCCGCACCCGGCAGCTGCTGCGCCACCCCGTCACCATTGCGACGGCGGCCGCCGCGGTCACCCACATTCTCTGGTTCTTCCTCTTCGCGAACAGCGGCGGCGATCTCGCGGCGCAGGACGCCTGGGCCGAGTTCGTCGGCCGGTATCCCGGTACCGCGTACAACCTCGCCTGGTACGGGGGCATGCACCCCGTCTCGTACAGCGTGGTCTCGCCGTATCTGATGTCCGTGCTGGGCGTCCGTACGACGATGATGATCGCCGGGACGGTGTCGGCAGGGCTGACCGCGTTGATCGTGGTGCGGGTCCGGGCCGTCCGCAACCCGCTCGCCTGCTCGCTCGCCGGAGTGTTCGCTTATCTGTGCAACGCGCTGTCCGGGCGGGTGACGTTCGGGCTCGGCATGATGTTCGCGCTGGGTGCGGTGGCCGCGGTGTTCTGCTGGCCGTACCGGTGGCGCCACAAGCGCTGGGCGAAGGCGGCCGTCGCCGCGCCGCTCGCCGGGCTGGCCACGGCGGGCAGCCCCGTCGCGGGGCTGTTCCTCGGTGTGGTGGCCGCCGCGCTGTTCCTGAACAAGCGGCGCCCCGGCGCGTACGCACTGGGCCTGGCGCCGGTCGTCGTCGTCGCCCTGTCGTCGTGGCTGTTCCCGTTCTCCGGTACGCAGCCGATGTCGCTCGCGACGTTGTCCCTGCCGTTCCTCTTCGCCGTTCTCACCCTCGTCCTCGTGCCGACCGAGTGGCGCACGGTCCGCACCGCTGCCGCCGTGTACGGGGCCGGGACGCTGTTGACCTATGTGGTCGACTCGCAGATCGGCTCGAACGTCACGCGGATGGCGATGCTGTTCGCCGGGGTGGTGCTGCTTGCCGCGCTGCCGTACGCCGTGCCGCGTTCGCGGCGCTGGTACGCGCTGCTCCTGGCATTCGTCGGCATGAACATCTGGATCGGCGTCAAGGGCGTCGACGACATCGCCCGTACCGCCCCCGCCGCCTCCTGGACGCGGGAACTGGCCCCGCTGGTCAACGAGCTCCAGGAGGTCGGTGCGGAACGCGGCAGGGTCGAGGTGGTGCCCGCCAGCAGCCACCGCGAGGCGTCCGCGCTCGCCCCGTACGTCAATCTGGCCCGCGGCTGGAACCGGCAGGCCGACATGGACCGCAACCCGCTCTTCTACGACGACACGCTGGACCCGGTGAACTACCGCCAGTGGCTCGACCGCTGGGCGGTGCACTACGTGGTGCTGCCCAAGGGGGAGCCGGACTCCACCGGCGCGGCACAGGAGGCGGCGCTGGTCCAGAAGGGCCAGCCGTATCTGAAGGCCATCTGGTCCGACTCCAACTGGCAGCTCTTCGAGGTCGACAGCCCGGTGCCGCTGGCCGACCCGCCGGCGACGGTGGACCGGGCCGGTGCGGGTGAGCTGACCATCCATGTGAAGCGGGCCGGCCGGGTGCTGATCCGGATCCCGTACTCGCGCTGGCTCGCCCTGGTGGACGACGAGGGCAAGAGCGTGGAGCGGCCGCAGGAGACCGAGGCGTCCAAGCGGCGCGCGGACCAGGACAGCCCGCGGACCTTCGTCAACACGAACGGCTGCCTGCTCAAGGTGGACGAGGACGTGGACGGTGACGAGTGGACGGAACTGCTCGCGCCGCGCCCCGGGGTGTACCGGCTGGCAGCCCCGTACCAGCTGTCGCCCGGTACACCGTGCCCGGAGGAGCTGCGCTGAGGAGGGCGCAGACAGGGAACCGCAGACAAGGAGAGAGCGAGTAGATCGTGCACGATCTCTCCCTCCGGGGGCGTTGCCCTGGCATGGTGTGCTGCCATGAGGTGCCAACGGTGCGGCAGTGAACAGCGAGGTGCGCTGCCGGGATTGGTCTGTCCGGACTGTGGATCGGTGGCCCGGTCGGCCGGCGGGGACGGTTCCTGGATCGCCCGTGAGACGCTCGCGGGCCGGTTGTCCACGTTGCCGCGGAGTAGAAAGGCCTTGCTTGCGGCTGGAGTTGTGGTGGTGGCCGGCTCGCTGGTGACGGGCGCCTCGCTGCTCGCTTCAGGCGGCGACGACAGCGGTCGGCGTACGGGGGCGGTGGGGCGCGTGGGTGTCCCGCCGGATGGCATCGGGGGCGGCGCCCCGACCCGGATCGGCCCGTCCGGCACGGAGAGCCCGGACCCGGCACCCACCTCCTCGAAGTCGCCGCCTTCGCCCCGGCAGCCGGTGCCCAGCCCGTCCCGTACCCTCAAGTACCCGCCCAGCAAGGGCGGTTACACGTACACGGCCTGGGCCGGGCCCGGTTGCTCGACGGGCGAATACCACGAGCACGGCCGGTTCGAGGACGGTGACGACGGCTGGTACACGGTCGACTCGGGCGGGTACCGGGGCAGTACGTGCGACGGGCGGTTCAGCGCCGTGCCGATGTCGGGCAGCACGACCCAGGACCGGGGCAACACCGCCACCTGGTCCTGGCACCTGGGCAGTGGCTACCGTGAGTGCGCGCTGACCGTCTTCGTGCCGGACAGCGGCCGCGACCGCGACGTGGCGGGGAACCCCACCGTGTACCGGGTGCTCTCGAATCCGGATGACGCGGACTCCGCGTATACGGGCTTCGCCGTACGTCAGACCGTGCATCGCGGCACCCCCGTCGATGTGAGCAGCTACCCGGTCAAGGGCGACACGTTCGCGGTGCAGCTGATCGACCGGGGGCGCGACTGGGGTGACGAGGAACTGGTGGGTGCGCATCACGCAGCGGCGCAATTGAGGGTGAACTGTCGCTGAGGCCGACTGCCGAGGTGTCGAGCGGAACGGCAGGTATCCGTCCGGCCCGGGAGTCATAGTGGACGCATGAGCCTGACCACCGACGGAGAGCCACCCGGCCCTGTGCGGTTCCACCTTCTGTGCGATCGCCGGGGTTGCCAGGCGCGGGTCGTGTTCGACATGGTCATCGCGGATCCGCCACCGGACATCGAGTCGGACCTGTTCGGCCACGTCCTCCACAGCGCGACCATTGCCTCCCCGTACATCGAGGAGCTCGGCTGGAAGTACGTCCAGCAGGAGGGCTACCGGTGCCCGGGCTGCGCCGCCCCGGGCCGTCGGCCGAGGCCGAGGGGCGTCACATCGTCCTGAGGACTGTCCCGTGACCCTGGCGGGCGCGCGACGACAGTCACGGCGCCTCGCCGCGTTGCCGGAACGCCCGAATACATCCGGTATACGGACGCCCGTCCGCCTTGCGGTCCACCCCATCCGACGCCGCGCGCTGATCCACCAGGGATTACGGGACAGCCCTTGGGCGGCGCAGCGTATCGCGGCACGGTTCGGCGACCACCGAAGAATCCCGCCTCTAGCGTCGAACCATGACGACGACGACCGGCTCCACCTCCGGCACCGCACCCGGCTCCATCCCGTCGACCGACGGCCGCGACCCCGCCGGGATCGTCGCGGACATGGTCGACGACGTCCTGGCCCTCGCCGCGACCTGGACGGCCTGGGACGGGCGACCCATCCCCGCCGACGACCGCGTCCACACCCCGCACAAGGCGATCCGCCGCGTCGCCGACCGTCTGGTCGACCACCTCGCCGAGATGGAGGCGCGGCTTGTGGGGGAGGAGACGCAGCCGGACCGCCGGCACGCCTCGGCTACCACCACCGGGGCGGACCTCGCCCCGTTCACCGGGGCCGATCTCGATGAGGCCCGCAGCCGGCTGACCCGACTGGCCAGGATCTGGGTGAACCGTCTCGACGCAATGACGCCCGAGCAGCTGGACCGTTCTCCCGGCACCGGCTGGACGTTCCGCCAACTCGCCTTCCACGCAGCGGAATCTACCTATTACGCGGAAGCCGTAGGAGACCTCGCACCCGCCCGCACCGAACGGACCCCGACACCATGACCGACTTCGCCGCCTTCGCGGCGTTCACGTCCCTGCACCGTGCGACGACCGCGTCACCGTTGCTGCTCCCCAACGCCTGGGACCACGCCTCGGCGACGGCCCTGAGCGAGCAGGGCTTCCCTGCCATCGGCACCACAAGCCTCGCGGTGGCCGCGGCGGCCGGACTGCCCGACGGTACGGGAGCGACCCGCGCGGAGACCGTGCTTCTGGCCCGGCGACTGGGCGCCGGGCCGTACCTGCTGTCGGTGGACGCCGAGGGCGGGTTCAGCGACGACCCGGCCGAGGTGGCCGAACTGGCCCGTGAACTGGCGGCAGCAGGGGCGGTCGGCATCAACCTGGAGGACGGCAGGGGCGACGGCACCCTCACGCCTGTGGAGCTGCACGCGGCGAAGATCGCGGCGGTGAAGGCCGCCGTCCCGCATCTCTTCGTGAACGCCCGCACCGACACGCACTGGCTCGGCGGCCGGGAGGCGGCGACGGCCGGAACGACGGTCCGGCTCGATGCGTATCAACAGGCGGGCGCGGACGGCGTGTTCGTCCCCGGTCTGACCGACCCCACCGCGATCGCCGCACTGGTGAAGAGCCTGGACGTGCCCCTCAACATCCTCTATTCCCCGTCCGGGCCCACGGTCGCCCAGCTCGGCGGGCTGGGTGTGCGCAGGGTGAGTCTCGGCTCGCTGCTGTACCGGGCGGCGCTCGGGGAGGCGATGGCCGTGGCGGCGAACATCCGGGCGGGCCGGCCGGTGGGCGGAGACGTACCGACGTACGCACAGGTGCAGAACCTGAGCGTTGGTGTGCACGACCCGGGCCCGGGCTCCGGCTGATCCCGGGCGATCAGCCGGCGAAATCGTCGCGGAAGCAGGAGAGCCCGGAAGGCCCGCCGACCGATCCAGGACCGAAGGCCGTCGATCCTCGCCGTGATGCCGCTGGTCCCCGTCCTGAACAGTCAGACCGAACCGACGCCGTTGTTCTCCGTGGAGGCACCCGCCACCAGTTCCGCGCGGCCGTCGTCGTTGCTGTCCGTGACCCATACGGAGCCGCCGAAGTCGTCGCGGGCCTCGGCGGCGCCGGGGACCCCCGCCGTCCTGGGAAAGGCTCTTCGAGCCGGTGCCGGTCAGTCCCTTGGCCGAACCGCGCAGCACGGTGACAGAGCCGGCCGACTGCTTCGGTCCGAGGGCCTCAGCCGAGGCGCCGACGGCGACATCGGCGTACCCGTCGCCGTTGGTGTCACCAGCGGAGACGCTCCACCCGAAGCGGTCGTTCTTCTCGGCGGTGCCCGGGACCGAGGCGGTGTCCTGGGTGATCCGGACAGGGGTCCGGGTGGACAGCTCGGCGGCGCTTCAGGTGGGCCTTCACGCACCCCTCAGCCGGGCGCCCCTCGGCCGGCCGGAACCCCCACCGCCTCGGTGCGGCCGTCCGTTCGTGGCATGGCCGTCTACCGGGGCTCGCGGCCTTTGAGTCCTTCAGCCGCCGGTGCACGGTCAGCGCCGTGTGTACGGGCGCCGTGCACGTCGAGCACGGCCTGGAACTGCTCGCGCGCCTCGCGGACGTGGCCTGTCGCCAGGTAGGCGCGGCCCAGACGGGAACGGATGTCCATCTCCAGCCAGTCGTGGCTGGGGTCGGTGAGTGGGTTCAGCAACTGGTGCTGAAGGAGAGCCTGGTGATGGAGGGCGATGGCCGCGATCGGGTTTCCCTCGCCCTGCTCCGCCGTACCGAGCCGGGTCAGGCTGCGTGCGCAGAGGAATATGTCCCCGCCCTGCTCGACCAGGTGGATCGCCTCGCGGTACAGCCTCTTGGCCTCACCGTAGTGGCCGAGGCGGAGGTGGACGTCGGCGGCGCAGCTCAGCGGCCTGCCGAGCATGCGCGGTCTGCCGTCCGTCTCGGCGTGGCTATGGGCGTCGGCGAAGCAGGCCAGAGCCTCGTCGTTCCGTTTCCTGAAGTAGTGGGCGAGGCCGAGGATGACGAGTGCCATCGAGGCGACCCAGTCGTTGCCCAGTCGCTCGGCCAGGTCCACCGCCGCGGTGACATGGCGAATCGCCCGGTCACCGTCGCCCACACTCAGGTCGAGAGCCCCCAGCCCGGCGAGAGTCCGGGCCTCTTCGCACGGGTCGGGGCGGCGTCGGCCGAGGTCCAGTGCTTCGGTGAAGCAGGTGCGCGCCTGCGTGTACCTGCGTTGGTATACCGCGGTGTAGCCCAAGCAGTTCCGCAGTGCGACGGCCATCCGCTCGTCGGTTGCCTCGTCCACGTGGTCGAGTGCGATCTCAAGAGCTGTCTGGCACTCGTGATAGCGGCCCTGCCGTACGAAGTAGTCGACCAGCGCCTCGGCGATCCAGCAGGCGTAGTCGGCTTCGCCGAGGGCCGCGGCATGTCCGACGACGTCGGCGAGCTCTCCACCCGCCGCGTCCAGCCAGGCTTCCGCCTCCTGCCAGGTCGCGAACGGTGCTCCATCGGGCTGAGGTCCGGTGGGGAAGCCGCGGGAGCCCCAGTCACTGGCGATCCGGGCCGCGTCCAGATAGAGGCGGAGTGCGGCTGTGCGTGCGGCGGCGGCTTCGGCGGGCGCGGCTTCCGCGAGGTGTCGTGCGTGCACGCGAACCAGGTCGTGCAGTCGGTAGCGGCCCGGACGCGGCTGCTGCAGCAGACTCGTGTCGACCAGGCTTTCCAGGATCTGCTCCGTGGCGTGGGACGGCCCATCGAGCATGGCCGCCGACGCCAGCACGTCGAACTCGACCGTCGGCGCCAGGCCCAGGGCGCGGAATCCGCGCTGCTGCTCGGGTGCGAGATGTTCGTACGACAGGGTGAAGGCCGCCTCCACGCTGCGATCCCCGACGCTCAGCTCGCCGAGCCGGTGCTCATCGCCTGCCATGCGGCCCGCCAGGTACCCCACTGTCCAGGTGCTGCGGTTCTGCAGCCGCGACCCGGCGATGCGCAGTGCCAGCGGCAGCCCGTCGCAGAGCCCGACCAGCTGATGCGTCGCCTCCGGCTCCCTGCCCGCACGCTCCTCTCCGATGATGTGCGTGAGCAGGGACACCGCGTCCCCGCTGTCCAGGGGCTCCAGGGTGACCCGTCGGTCGGCGTCGAGTTCGGCCAGCCGTCGTCGGCCGGCCACCAGCACCCTGCTTCCCGCCCCTGCCGGCAGCAGCGGTCGTATCTGGTCGGCGTCCAGGGCGTCGTCCAGTACGAGGAGCAGTCGCAGCGGGCTCGTTGTCGCGCGCCAGACGGCGGTGAGCTCTTCGAGGTCGCTCGGCAACTCGCCGTTGGCCGCGCCGAGCGATCGCAGCAGCCGCTGCAGCGCCTGCTCCGGCGATTGCCGCCGCTGCGTGCTGTGCGCGCGCAGGTCAGCGAACAGGCAGCCGTCCGGGTAATGGGCGCTGAGCTCCCGGGCCGCGCGCACGACGAGCGCGGTCTTGCCGACCCCGGCCGTACCGTCCACCGTGACGATCGATACGGATCCGGGCGCGGAAGGAGCGATCAGCTGCGCCATCTCGGCCTCCCGCCCGATCAGACGGCCGGAGTCGCCCGGCAGTTCATTGACCGTGCGGCCGAGCCGGGCCCGGGTGGAAGGAGCGGCGGAGCGCGCCGTGGCTCGACCGAGGAGGAGTTCGTCGTCCCGGCGCAGCACCGCTTCATGTACCCGACGGAGCTCATCACCAGGATCGACCCCGAGCTCGTCGCGCAGTCGCTCGCACATGTCCTGACAGACGGTCAGGGCCTCCGCCTGACGTTCGCTGCCGTACAGGGCGCGCATGCGCAACGCCACCAGCGACTCGTCGTACGGACTGGCCGCCGACAGGGCGGCGAGACCGTCCAGGGCATCGGCGAATCGGCCGAGCAGAACCAAGCACTCGAGCCGTTCCACCCGAACCCTGAGCAGGCGCTCCAGCAGCCGCTGCCGTTCGACGTCGGCGAACGGTCCGGGCAGCCCAGCCAGCGGCTCGCCGTCGAACAGGGCGAGTGCGGCCGACAACCGGTCCACCGCGGTGGCCGGATCGCCGGACGCCTTCGCGCGCCGAGCGCCCTCGACGTGCTCGGCCAGGTCCGCCGCATCGAGCTGGACATCGTCGACGACGAGGCGGTACCCGCCCCCTTCCCCGCGGATCACCGAATCCGCAGGCCCCGTGCCCTCCGCGTCGAGGGTCTGCCGCAACTCGTAGATGTAGCTGGGCAGTACCTTGCGGCCGGTTCTCGGTGGCTCGGCCCCCCAGACCCCGTCGAGCAACTGCTCGTGACTCACCAGGAAGCCCGGACGCAGCGCCAGAGCGACCAGCACGGCCTGTCGCCGGACGGGCCCCAGGGGCAGCTGCGCCCCGCCACGCCAGGCCCGCACCGGCCCGAGCACGGCAAGCCGGAGCCGTCGACAAGAGCCCGCGCCCACTCGAACCCTCCGCTCCGCGCATCATCAGAATTTCATTGGCATTGCAGCGTGTGCCGCCAAGGTTTGCAAGTGCCCATCAAAACCCCGGGGTTCAGCCGCGGGGAAGCATTGGAGGGCGCGCTGTGCCGGGCGGCGGCCGTTGGCGGGGGGAAGGGCCGCCGCCCCCCGAGGAAGGAAGAGGAAGGAACACGGACGTGACCGTCATCGACAGGTCTCTCACGAGAATGCTGAAACAGCGGAGGCTCTTCCTCACACGTGAGCGGAGCGATGCCGCGGAGATCGTGTACGTATGCGTGGACGACGGGCTCCCCGGTGGCTATCCGGTCGGCTACGTCATCCCGTCCCGTGCGGGGACCTGGTTCGCGTATGCCCGAGCCCGCCCCGGCCGCGTCTTCGCCAACGACCAGGTGGACGCCGGCCTGTTGAGTGTCGAGGAGGCCGTGCGCGCCGTCCTCGATCACGCCCGCTACGGGGACGTCCTGTTCGCCCTGGAACAGCGAGCCGGCTCCGACGCCACGTACACCGCCGAGGTGCACCGGGACCACGCCACCTGGCTCGCCGCGCTCGCCGAGCCCGAAGGCATCACCCACCTCGGCAACGGCAGGGTCCGCTTCACCGGCCCCGCCGTCGCGTACCTGCGCGGCCTCCCGGAACGCTTCGGCTGCCACGTGGGCGACGAGGACCGGATCCGGCTGGGCGGGGAGTCGTACCGGTTGATCCGCGAGACCCGGCACACCGGCGGCCCGCTTCCGCCAGATGTGCCTACTGGTACACCTCCACAGTGACCGACAGGCCCGTCGGACGCCGTCCTCCCGCCTGCAGAGTGGGAGGCCAACGGGCTCCATGGACCGGCTGCACTCGAGACAGGCCGGGGCATCGCTGGTCATGCGGGACCCATAACACCCATCGCACCGAGTACGAGGCATACCGTGCCGAAGAGGAAGGAGCAGCCCAGGCCTGCGACCTGGACGTTCGCCGACCCGGCTGGGTAGCCGGCCTGCCACCGGTCGTCGCCGTCGGTCGCTGCCGAGCGCTCATGCACGGCCCAGGGACGGCCCAGAGGCTGCCCCCTCGCCGACGGCCCGCAGTCGCGTCCGCCCAGGGCCGTCACTCAAGCGGCCGGGGGCTGTTCGCTGTGGAGCCGAGTGAAAGTACGGCCTGGTTCCCGGTCCGGACGAACTAGGCTGAGACATAGCGTCTGCATGGTGGGAGATGCCGTGGATGTCGACCTGCGCAAGATGCGCTATTTCGTGGTTGTGGCCGAGGAGTTGCACTTCGGCCGGGCCGCCGAGCGGCTGCACATCACGCAACCGGTGCTGTCCCGGCAGATCCGCGCACTGGAGCAGGAGCTGCGCGCGCAGCTGTTCACCAGGAACAAGCAGAACACCGAGTTGACGGCCGCCGGCCGTCAACTGCTGGAAGACGCGCGCCCCCTGCTGGCCACCGCGCAGGCTCTGTGCCACCGGGTACAGAAGGCCGCCCACGGATCTTCGGCGTTCACTGTCGGCTTCATGCCCGGTATCACTGTGACCGGCGCGGTCCGCGCCTTCTCCGCCAGGCATCCCGAGCTGAGTGTGCAGGTGGTGCGAACTTCCTGGGGCGACCAGGTCCAAGGGGTGCACGAGGGGCTTCTCGACGTGAGCTTCGTACGGCTGCCCGTCGATCATCGCGGCCTGGAGCTGCGCGCGCTCTTCCGGGAGCCCCGCGTCGCCGTACTGCCGGCGGACCACCGGCTGGCGGGCAAGGAATCCATCGTCATCGCGGATCTGGCGCCCGAGCGACTGCTGCAGGACCCCGACGCCGTCCCCGAGTGGCGTGACCTTCCCGAGCGGACCGGCGGCGAGGAGGCCGGGCCGCGGCCCTCTTTCGCCACCGTCGAGGAGAAGCTGGAACACGTCGCGACGTCCGGGGGCGTCCTCGTCCTGCCGCTGTCCACCGCGGCCTATTACACCCATACCGATGTCGCGCATGTGCCGATCGACGACATCGGCCCCAACGAGGTCTGCCTTGCCTGGAGCGCCGGCCGCCGCTCCCCTCTGCTCGCTGAGTTCGCCGACATCGCCGCTGTTCAGCACTGATGCCCTGGGGACATCACCGCTGACAAAAGAGGTCTTGGACACCGGCCGCGGCACGGGGCCAGGGTGGAGGAGCGACGGAATCCCCCGCCGCCATCGACAAGGACAGTGAGGGCTATGCAGGTCTTCATCACGGGTGGCTCCGGCTACATCGGCCGCTCCACCATTCAGGCGCTGATCCGGCACGGCATCGAGGTAATGGCGCTGGCGCGCAGCGAGCACGCGGCGCGCACCGTGGCGGACCTCGGTGCCACCCCGGTTGCGGGGGCGCTCACCGACATCGATGTCCTTCGGGAGGCGGCCCGCCGGGCCGACGGGGTCATCCATCTCGGGGTGGACTACGCCGAGGGCACGGTGGACGTCGACCGCGGAGCGGCGGAGGCATTGCAGGACGGCGTGGGAAGCGGCCCCTATGTGCACACCGGTGGGGTGTGGGTGTACGGAGACACTGACGGTGTCGTCGACGAGGACGCCCCGCTGAGCCCGCCGCGCATCACCGCCTGGCGGCTGGAGAACGAGAAGCGCGTGCTCGCACGGGCCGTGACCGGAGAGCGCCCGGTGGTCGTGATGCCAGGGCTGGTCTACGGCCGCTCCGGCGGACTGGTGCAGTCGTTCTTCGTCGAGCCGGGGCGCACCGCAGGTGCCGTGCCCTGTATCGGGGACGGCACCAACCACTGGGCGCTGGTCCACGTCGACGACATCGCCGAGCTGTACGTCCTGGCCCTGAACGCCCCGGCCGGTTCCGTCTACGCCGGGGTCAGCGGCCAGAACCTCCCGCTGGCGGACGTCACCCGAGCCCTCAGCCACGCCGCCGGATGCCCTGGCAGGATCGACTCGCTGACCATCGACGAGGCCGTGCAGCGGATGGGCCCGATCGCCGAGGCGTTCGCCCTCGACCAGCAGTTCACCGGCGCCCGGGCTCACCGGGAGCTCGGCTGGACACCCACCCGTCTCGATGCCCTGGCAGAACTCGCCCAGGACTGAACCATCGGGGAAAAGTTCGCCCGTGCAGGCCCTGTGGTGGCTCCGGCCGAGAGGACAGACGCCGTTCAAGTCTGTTCGACGCCAACGCTGTTCACCATTTCTGATGTCAAAGCGGCCCGCCTACGTCCGCCCGCGCGCGCCGGCGGACCGCGGCATCCGCCGCTCCTGGCCCCCTCGCCCCCACGCTCGCCGAAGCAGTACGGGCCGCGTCGTCGAGGAAGGCGCATCTGATCGTGGACGGAACACTTCTGCCTATCGACCGGATCGCTGCCGACCGTCCCTTCTACTCGGGCAGACACAAGAAGCACGGCATGAACGTGCAGGTCGTAGCCGACCCGAAGGGCCGTGGGCCGTCTCCTCTGGGCTGCACCGGCCCATGGCCGGTGCCGTCACGATGTCCGGGCCGGACGCGAGCACGGCATCATCGACGCTCTCGCCGAGGCCGGCACCCGTTACGGCTGCGGGATTTCACAAACCAGCGAGCCCAAGGTTCACGCCGTCATGAAAATCTGCGGGAGACTGGGCTATTACGGCCCCGCTCTTACGGCATTCTTCTTGCACGTCGAGGCTCGTAGGTAGCGTGCCACAAGACAATTTCTTGTAACTCGCAGCGGAATCTTGGGCTGCAATTGATACTCTGCGCAGAGTTCCGAACCCTTGCTTCCCGTCAATGCTTTCCAGAATGCCGTCGGCAAGGTCACGCACGGCGTCCACCATTTCGGCGCACGATTTCGTGAAGAGTTTCGATGTGGCAGAACTGCAAGGAGATCCTGTTCCTTCCCCGTAGGTCTCGGCGAGGAAGTTGATCCGAGGTGTAAGTACAGCCTGAACTTTTTCTACCTCCGCCTGACGAGGGTTCGGAGAGTGGGCACCGGAACCAAGCTTGCTGCTGTGCTCCGCCTTCGCTGGCGAGGAGGACGGGAAGTCACATGCTGCCAGCAGAAAAAGCATCGCAAGAAGAGCGCACGCAGGACGGTTCATCGAGACTCTCCAGGGATCTGTGCAGCATGGGCTCAATAGGCGAGGCCCGCTGTTCTACGCGAATGAAAAGGTGCACTACAGGTATATATGCTGAAGTTTGATGATGTGGTGTGGATAGACTCAATCCTTGGCGCACGGCCCGAAAGGGGGCTCCTTGAATTCACTTGCCCGCCCCCATGCCGACAGGTCCAGAACTTAATTCATTCAGTCGGGTAACTGTCAATGAGTTGTGAAGACGCATGTGAAGATTTCGGTTGCCACCCATCTTGTTGAGCCGCTGGTGCGGGCTGCTTCAACGCCCTGGTACCGAGACCGGCGGTGCTAGTGCAGCAGCGGAGTTCCGCAACCACGGCAACCGCCCTGTGCAGCAACCGCGGCAGGTAGGGCGGGGAAGTGGGGTGCGTGGCCAACCTGTGACCAAGTATGCGGTCGATCAGACCCCTTTGGGGCGTAGTTCGAGGTCGGAGGGCTGAGCGCTTACCTGGCGAGGTGGTCTTGAAAACCGTCGTGGCAGCGATGTCACCGTGGGTCCAAGTCCCACACCCACCGCAGATGAACGGTCCCAGACCAGGTGAATCGGTCGGGGGCCGTACTCGTGGGCGCTGTCCGTGAGTGTCCGTCGTTCCCCGCCCGACCGTGTACGGGTGGGGCGCGGTTGCAATGGTGCTGGACTAACGGTCGCGGCTACGTCGGCGGCGCACTCGCGACACAGTCCAGATCCCGACCCCGATGATCGGGAACACGATCAACGACATCCTCACAATGGCGACGATCCCCACGAAGAGGAACGCGAACAGCAACTCCCAAATCGAGGGATCCGGTTCCATGCCCTGCCTTCTTGATGTAATTGTGTGACGTTGTTCTGGCGACGACGCATGTGCCGAACCTGCCGGTTCCCCAACGCGCCAGAATCATGTGCCTCTGAACCCACCACTCGCCCCGGCTTCCATCCCGTCCGCCTTTGGCCCACACACCGTGGAGCGGGCGTGGTAGGGCGTCAGGGTGGAGCGCGCCACTGTACGAGCGACCTGGACGCCATGGGCCGCGTCTGCTCGGTTTTACCCCGTCCCCCTGGACGCGGACAGGCGGATACGACCCGATGCGCTTGTTCACCTGGAGAGTGGCAGATGTACAGAGGGCTGCTTTTAGCCCCTCTCGCCTGCAACTTCTCTGACGCCGGACACCCTTCTGGCATACCTGGGGGAAGGACGGCCGGCGAGCGGACAGTGGCTGCGGCGTCTGGATGGCTCTGGGTTGGTTCCCTGCCCTGTGCGCTCAGCTACACAGCGAAGGCGGGGGACCCCGTCTCTATTTCGTCCCGACGGATCAGTCATGGCATCCATCTCTGGAACCCCTGACCGCGAAGGGAGCGATCGCTGAACGATGGCGATCGCTCATCCCGTACGCGATCACCCTGGGCTCCACCGCTCGTGTCCACCCTCTACGAAGCCCGTGAACTCAACGCGCGCTTTCCCCTCCAGGGACTCACTCCCGCCGAAGTGGACCACAGGCTCGGCTGGTGGTCCATGACCGATGCGCTCGACGCCGTCGCCGAGGGGCGGTTCCACGGGGAAGTCCTGGTCCGCGCGGCGCTCCCGTCGATCCACCAGCCGTCAGGTGATCTGGCTGGCTGCCCACTCGGCCCACTCGCGGCGCATGGTGTTGAACCGCAGGCCGTACTCGAGGGCGATCCGGCCGTAGACCGAAAGATTGTCGTCATCCCAGTCGACGGACTCCTCCAGTCGGCGCAGACTCTGGGACCCCTGATCGGACAGCTCGATGAGCTCGGTGAGGTAGCCGCGCGCCTGCTCGGGCGTCAGCACCCCGAGAAAGAACACCCGCAGGAGGATGTCGCTGCGGGTGTTCCGCTGCGGTTTGGTCTCGGTCAGCCAGTGCCGCAGCTCGGCCAGTCCCTCGTCGGTGAGGGCGTACTCCTTGCGGCCTCGCGGACCCTCGGCTGCCACCGTGATGAGCCCTGTGCCCGCCAGCTTGGTCAGCTCGCTGTAGATCTGGCTCTGGGTCGCCGGCCAGGCGGTGGCCAGTGACGTCTCGAACAGTTTCAGCAGGTCATAGCCGCTGGCGGGTCGCTCGGAGAGCAGCCCGAGCAGCGCGTGTCGAAGGCTCATGCTCCACAGTCTACATTCCACTATTGACATGTCTGCATTGGAACTTCTAGTTTTGACATGTCGGAACGGAAATGCTGAAGCGGAGACCTCATGTCCTACCTGCGCACCTTCCTCCCGTGGATCATCTTCGCCGTGCTGCCCTCGGGGAACTGGCAGTGGGCGGCGCTGGCCGCCCTGGTGGTTGCGGTAGCGGTGATCGTCCAGCAGGTACGGACGGGTGCCGGATTGGACGCGCTGATCATCGAGCTCGGCTCCGCGGTCTTCTTCGCCGTGCTGGCTGTCATCGCCTTCGCCAACCCGGACTCGGGCGTGCACGACTACTCGGCGGCGCTGTCGTCGGGCACGCTGGCGGTCATCGCCGGGGTCTCGCTGGCCATCGGCAAGCCGTTCACGCTGGGCATCGCCAAGCGCACCACCCCGCGCGAGGTCTGGGGGCTCAAGCCGTTCATCCAGACCAACGTCATCATCACCGCCGTCTGGACCGCGGCCTTCGTCCTGACCGCTGCAGTGCTCGCCTTCGTGGCGCACGCAGGGAACGCACACTCCACCCTCGCCACGCTCATCCAGGTTGCCGGTTTCGCGATCCCGATGATGTTCACCGTCCGCTACATCGCCCACGTCCAAGCCAAGGCCGGTGTCCGGTGATCTCCGCGCAACAGGCCCGGCCCCACCCGGCGGGCAACTCGCTCCGGTCGGCGAAGAACTCACCGGGTACGACCTGCCGGTGACCGGGCGGATCTCGGCCGAGCTGGCCGGCTGGTACCTCCGCAACGGGCCGAACCCGGCCGACGCCGCCGCCGGACACTGGTTCTTCGGCGGCGGCATGATCCACGGCATCCGGCTGGAGGGCGGCCGGGCCGCCTCGTACCGCAACCGCTGGGTGCGTACCCGCAGCTTCGCCGACGGGGCCCGGACCCACGACGACCAGGGCCACCGCGACCTCACCGCATGGGGCACAGCACGGCCCGTGCCGCGCTGATCTATCAGCACATGACCGCCGACCGGGACCGTGCGATCGCGCTGCGAGAACCATTGGTTGGCGGGAGCCTGGCAGGGCTTGTGGGAGCCCGTGATTGACCGCTGCTCGCCGCCGGGTCGGGCATGCATCGGGCCGCCGCAGCACGCGCCACGGTTCCCGTCCCTTCTGCCGGCCGATTCCCCGCCCGGACCCTGCGCTGGGGAACACAGATCGACGTGCAGCCCATCGGCGCCCTTGAAGGCCAGACCGACGTCAGCGAACAGGCCGTGGGCGCCTACGTCGCCAAATACGCCACCAAGGCAGCAGAGACCACCGGCACCCTCGACCGCCGCATTGGCGAGCTCCGTGAACTCGACATGCACCCCGGCCTGCCCGACCACACCCGGCGCCTGATCGAAGCCTGCTGGGACCTGGACGCCGACTACCCGGACCGGCTGCTCGCTCACTGGTCCCACATGCTCGGCTTCCGCGGCCACTTCTCCACCAAGACGCCCTGCTACTCCACCACCCTCGGAGCCTTGCGCGGCGCACGGGCCGACTGGCGGGCTCAGCAAGAACGCCGGGAACGCGGCCTCGCTCCCCTCGACCAGGACGACGACCAGGCAGAGGACACAACCCTGGTCATCGCGCACTGGGAGTACGCCGGACAGGGCCACACCCCCGGCGAATCCTGGCTCGCCGCCTCCATCGCCAACGAGATCAGGCAAAACCGCGAACTCGCCCGAGAGAACCGCACCGAACTGGAAGCCTTCGACACCGTGGGGGAGTGGTGACCATGGAACGGCTGCTCACTGTTGACCAGGTCGCCGAACTCCTCGGCACCACCGTCTGCGACACCCGCTTTAGGAGTTCGACCGCGCCATCTGCTCGCCTGGGCGGCGAACCTATGGCGCAGTGCAGTGCGTACCCCGGGATGCGATCAAGACCGCTCCGGTTTGGCGACGTTGCCGTCAGAGACTGCCGTCATGCGACTCGTAGAGGGCCCGCGTGACGGCTGAGCGGGACGTCGCGCAGGCGCACGCATACACGACGGCGATCCGTCGAGGCCGGCAGATTTACAGTCCGCGCCCGGCGTGCTCGCGGACCAGGCACTTCCTCAGTCGCTGGATGTGGCGCCCCACACCGACCCCACAGGGCCCAACCAAGAGAGGCCCAGCGCTACCTCAGGACCCGCAGGGCCGCGGCCTGGTGTCGTTCGTGCCAGGCGGCGGCCCGCCGCGGTCATGCGCGGGCGGGGCACCCTCGGCGTCCCGCCCGTCCCCGATCCCCGGATCAGGAGAGCCCCTTGTTCATCACGCCGCTTTCCCGGACGCCCGGGGCTGTCGTTACCAGGGACCTGTGGAGCCACCCCTGAGGACTGTGTCGTAGTTTGACGGTCACTGGTTCGCTCGTGGCGATGGCGCCGGTTGAGCCGGTGGCGATGGCGATGAAGGTGTGCTCACCGCGTGTACTCCTCGTTCGCCCGGTGCAACTCCAGTTCCCGGCATCGTTCACGGTGGCCGAGCAGATCTGCTTCTTGCCTTCGGTGACGGTGACGGTGTTCCCGGGTCCACCGGTACCGGTGAAGGTCAGCAGGCAACCGCCTCGTCCCGACCATTCGCCGGCATCGTGCCCGTGCTCGCTGCAGCGCCTGAGGGTGCTGCCGTCGGCGGGTGTGGTGATCACCGGCGTAGTGGGGGCGATAGTGATCGTGATGGACCCGCCCTGGCTGGTGTTCCCGGCCTCGTCGGTGGCGGTGGCTGTGATGGCGTGTTCGCCCTCGACCAGCGCGGTGGCGGGTGTGCAGGTCCACTTCCCGGCCGCGTCGACCGTCGCGCTGCAGACGGTGCTGCCCGCGTCGGTCACCGTCACCGTGCTCCCCGCCTCCCCGGTCCCGGCGAAAGCCGGAGTGCTGTCACCAAGAGTCCCGCCGTCGCCGGGCGAGGTGATCACCGGTGCGGCCGGCGGCTTGGTGTCGATGATGATGGTGATGGACCCGCCCTGGCTGGTGTTCCCGGCCTCGTCGGTGGCGGTGGCGGTGATGGTGTGTGCACCCTCGGCCAGCGCGGTGGCGGGTGTGCAGGTCCACTTCCCGGCCGCGTCGACCGTCGCGGTGCACACGGTGCTGCCCGCGTCGGCCAGTCTCACCGTGCTCCCCGCCTCCCCGGTCCCGGCGAAAGCCGGAGTGCTGTCGCCAAGAGTCTTGCCGTCGCCGGGTGTGGTGATCACCGGTGCGGCCGGGGGTGTGGTGTCGGCCAGGGTGTAGGAGATCGCGATCTGCCCGTCGCTGTTCGCCGTCCCGACCGGCGACGGGGTGAAACTCGTCTTTTTCCCCGACGGCGTCGCGAAGCTACTGCCCCCACCGCCGCTGCCCCCACCGGAGGGGCCAGGTCGTCCGTTGCCGCCACCGCCGGCGCCACCGGCGAAGTACCCACCGCCCCCACCGCCCCCACCGCCCCCACCGCCCGGGTCACCGCAGCCGCCTGAGCCGCCGGTACCACCCACGCCGACCATGACACCGGAGAAGGCGCCCCCGCTCTCGCCGGGGCGACCGCTGGGACAGTGGGGGGACTCGGCCGAACCGCCGCCCCCACCGCCCGCGCTGGCGCTGGTACTGCCCCCGCCACCACCCCCACCCGGCCCGGTCCCCGTCCCCGGGGCGCCGGCGGTCGCGTCCGGCAGCCCCCCGTTACCGCCATTGCCACCGTTCCCGCCGCCGACGCCTCCGCCCCCACCGGCGACGACCAGCAGCGCGCCCGCGGCACTCACACTGGACGCCCCACCCCCACCACCGCCAACGAATAGTGGAGCCGCAGCGCCGCCGTTGCCGCCGCTTCGGATCCCGCCGGTGATCCCGCCGGCGCCGCCCCAGATCGAGCAAGCGGTTCCACCGGTGCCGCCGACGTTGACGGTGTAGGTGGTGGTGGCGGTGGTGAGCGGCAGGGTCGTGACCACCCGTGCCCCCGTCCCGCCCTTCGCCGGGTTGCCACACGCGCTGGTGCCGTCCGCGCCGTCCGCGGTGATGGTTACCACTACCCCCGCCGGCACCGTGTACGACACCGACGTGCCGGTGAAGCTGAACGTCTGACTCACCGGCGCAGCCGCAGCCGCCGGTGCGGCGACGGCAGGAGGAAGCAACCCCACCCCCGACACCAGCGCGCTTACCGCGGCGGCCACCGCCGCACCTCGTCGGCTACGCCCGTCCGCCGGCCCGAGCCCCCACCACGACCCGGACCCGCGGCCGCCGACGGCAAGCAGCGCACTCCGCCACCCCCGCGTGCCCCGCAACTCACCGACAGGCCTTGACCTGAAAGAACCAAGCACCATCTGCCCTGCACCTCTCCACGGGGAAAACCCGCTGCCAGACGCCGAATCGACCACAGCGGATGCAGCGAGAACCCGCTACACCATCACCAAAACAACGCAAATGAGCACGAAATCGCTCGGAGAATAACCTGAGGCACACAGATATGACGGGAGGTCACCTCTGCGGCAAGCCGGGCAACCAACCCCCAGCGCCGTGCGCGGCCGACCCGAGACCCCCCAGATCAAAGACGTGCAGACCACACGGGCCGCAGCAGGGAAGCTGAACAGGCGCAATTCGCACGCTCTATGCGTCCCCTTACCGGAACGCGCGTACAGCACCAGCACAAATCGCTCGCATGCTGGGATCTGTCGGCTCGTCCACCGATCCGGGGCCGAAGCAGATCGTTAGGGCCAAGATCGCCACTGCCCATTCAACGGTGTCCATGACCGAAAACCCATCCGCCACCCCGCAGCGTAGAGGCGTCAAGGACGTCGTCGCCGTACTCCACGGACCGAAGCGTGTTGAGTCTCTCCCCTGGAGCAACGCTCCTCGGCGTAGCGCCTGTCTCCCCTTTTTTTGTAGCCGACAGACCCCGACTTTTTGTAGCCGACAGACCCCGGCGCCCAGCCATGCCATCAGCAACTGCCGACAGGCGTTCTCCCCCCGGCCGGACGGTGTGAGGTGCCCGCGAGAAGTCGGGGCAGGGATCGGCGAGTTCACTGCCCGTTACCCCAGTGGAGAACAGGTCGTCGACGGCCCGCTGCGCCTGCTCCAAAGGTTTCAGAAGGGACTACGCGGGGACCGCCCTCGATGTCGAAAATTTCGGGTGTCAGTCAACCCGCATCGCGTAGCGGTCGCCCGCTTACCGGCTGAGGTCATTGCCGTCAAAACGCCCCGGACCATCCCGGCCCGAGGCGTTTCCCCTGGTCACGCTTGTGCCCCCGGCAGGATTCGAACCTGCGACACCCGCTTTAGGAGCGTGGTGGGGCGAGTTGCGGTCTGACCTGTGGGATGCCGACTTCGGCGGCTGCTGGTCGTCGTCTCCGCTAGCAGCCGCAGTTCCCCGTGAGTCCCCGCCCGATCTGGCGCGGTTGTGGCACGGACCCCTTCAGATCCGCAGCTCTATGCAGAGTGGCCAGAGACAGCCATACCGGCCCCAGCCTTGCCTCATGGGGCCTGGATGAGGAGGCTCCAGCCCATCGCCCGGATCTCGTCGTAGGCTGCAGGCCGAGTGAGCAGGTCTGTCGTGAGGAAGTGCAGCTCCTCGTCTGGCCCCCACCGGCCGGTCATGCACTCCTCGCACTCCAGCAGGACACGATCCGCTTCGACGTCGGCACTGAAGACGATCAGGCCATTCGAGCACACGTGGCACTCCAGGCTGCTGATGAGCGATTCAGCCACTACGTCCCCTCTGCTTGGCTCCAAGGTCCCCTGCCTAACGCCCTAGTTTGGAAGACGCCGTATGCGGATGGCCGCTGACCTGGCGACTCCCTGATCTGGTCCGGAGCGAGGTTGGCGCCGATGTTCCCCGTGAGTCCCCGCTGCGACCCCTCCGAACGGGCACGCGGCGGGCACGATGAACCTCTCGATGCGAACTGTAGGCGCGACGGCTGCTGATGGTCGAGCGGGCTCCTGAGACCGCTGCTGGTCGGCCGCGGCTGCTGTGCTTGCTGTACTTCGCTGCTGTACGCAACCCATCGCTAGGGTCAGAGCAACTTAGCGAGGATGATCGCCGCCACCGCAGAGAGGAGCCACGGTGTCCTGACGTCCCGTCCGGCACCAGGGCTCAGTGCCCTGATGAGCACCACCAAGGCGAACATCAAGAGCACACCCGGCAGCAGGTCAACGACGGGTTCAGGGATTCCTATGTGGGGCATGCCGAGATGGTAGCCAGGTGCTGTGGGATGCCGACTTCGGCAGCTACTAGCTTCGGCCGTGGTCAGTAGCCGCAGTTCCCCGTGACCCCCGCCCGATCTGGCGCGGTTGTGGCACGGGGAACTCCTGTATTCGTAGCTCTAGCCAGAACGGCCAGCGAGGGCCATCAGGCGCTCCACCGGCCGAGGGTGCGTGGACCAGCCGCCGACTACGTGGGAGAGGCGAATGGGTTCCCGTCGGGAACCGGTGGGCCGCTCCACTGCGCCCCCGGAAGCACGACAGGCGTCCAATCCGGGCCGCGGTGGTCCAGCCACCACCTGCCGATGGTGCGGAACTTCTCCTCGAACCCGCGATCCCAGCAGAGGAACCCGGTGATCGGCGCCCGCAGGCGAGTACGACGGCCACCCGCTTCGTAGATCACAACGGTCTGTAGCCCCTGGAAGCGTTCGACGCGGATGGCCTGGACGTTCGACCAATGGATGGTCCGGCGGCGGAGGCTGTGGACGATGGCCGTCGACTCCGTGAGAGTGACGCCGAAGTACTGCCCGATGATCAGGAACACGAGCAACAGGGCGGCCCACGTACCCAATGGCTCGGCTATCTCAGACCCGGCGCGCTTCAAGGTCATCCAATCGATGACCGTCGTGCCCACGACGATGACAAGGAGGGGCAGAACAGGCAGTACGCGTTGAGGACGCGTACACCGGTAACGGATGTGCTCTGGCGGCACAGCCTCGACCTGCAATTGCTCCACCAAAGTCCGCCCCTCACACAACGCAGCCATCGTCGGCACGTGATCGCCAGGGCAGCATGGCGGACCGGGGGTGCGCTGTCCATCGCCTACGGTTGTCGGCCGAGCGGGCCAGCAGGGTCATTCGGCTTCCGCCGCCCCCATCCCAACGCACCACTCACCCCAGCTTCCATCCCGTCCGCCTTCGGCCCACACATCGTGGAGCGGGCGTGGTTCAGGGCGTCAAGGTGGAGCGCGCCACTGTACGAACGACCTTGACGCCCTGGGCCGCGACTGCTCGGCTCGCCTGGGTCGAAGGTGGTCGGGATGGGAGCCCACAACGCTCACCACGATCCGGCCGGCACCCGCGAACGGCGCCCCGACCATCCCGGAGTCTGAGCGCCCCCGCCGGAGGCATGTTTGTGCCTTCCGTTTTTTCCTCGGTCAGGCTCTCTCGCTCTAGTTGCGCGACCGGCGTAGCCGGGGCCCAGAGCGGGGCGGAGACAGGAGCGCAGGGCCCCGGCGGTGAGCCGGGGAGCGCGCGACGAGCGGAGCGAGGAGCCTTGATGAGGTAGAGAAACCTGTAACAGCTCTAATGCCGTTGGCCGGAAACGAGCACCAGGTTGGTGCCGACTCGCCTCGCGTCGGTTGCGGCCTGAGGATTCCCGCCACGGCGGTCTACTCGGCCATCTCCTCGGGGGGGCCTTGACCCCTGATGTTGGACACACGAGACACTGGATCCTGAGGATCTGAGAACGGACATCTCGTGGTCATGAAGAACTACCCGCCGGAGTTCAAGGCGGACGCGGTCGCGCTGTACGAGTCGCGGCCCGATGCGACGATCAGGTCGGTCGCCGCCGATCTGGGGATCAATCCGGAGACCCTGCGGAACTGGGTCCGGGCTGCCGGAGCAAGCCGTCCACGGGGACGCCGGACGCAGGAACCGGCCCAGCCGCCGGCCCCGCTGGAGGCGGAGAACGCGGCTCTGCGGAAGAAGGTCCGCGAGCTCGAGGAGGAACGCGAGATCTTGCGGAAGGCCGCCAAGTATTTCGCCGGGGAGACGCGCTGGTGAACCGCTTCCAGTGCGTCGCCGACCATCAGCGCCGCTACGGCGTGAAGCGGCTCTGCAGCATCCTCGGCATCAGCCGCTCGAGCTTCTACTACTGGCGCCGGACAGCTGCGGACCGGGCCGCCCGGCAGGCGGCCGACGCGAAGTTGGCCGCCCGGATACGGGCGGTGCACCAGGAATCGGACGGCACCTACGGAGCCCCAAGAATCACCGCCGAGCTCCGCGAGACGAGCGGAGAGGCGATCAACCACAAGCGGGTCGCCAGGATCATGCGGGCGTCCGGGATCGAAGGGGTCCGGTTGCGCCGCCGGCACCGCACCACCGTCCCCGATCCGGCTGCGGCCAAGGCTCCGGACCTGATCGGCCGCGACTTCACCGCGGGCAAGCCGAACACGAAGTACGTCGGCGACATCACCTACCTGCCTATCGACGGCGGGAAGTTCTGCTACCTGGCGACCGTCATCGACCTCGCTTCGCGCCGTCTGGCCGGCTGGGCGATCGCCGACCACATGCGCGCGGATCTCGTGACCGACGCCCTGGCCGCGGCGATCCGCACCCGCGGCAGCCTCGCCGGATCGATCATGCACACCGACCACGGAGCCCAAGTACACGAGCAGGGCCTTCGCTGAAGCCTGCAGGTCAGCAGGGGTTCGGCGAAGCATGAGCTCGGTCGGGTCCAGCGCGGACAACGCACTCGCCGAGTCCTTCAACGCGACCTTCAAACGCGAGACCCTGCAGGGACGAAAGAGCTGGCCCAACGAGCGCGAGGCCCGACTCGACGCCTTCAGATGGCTCCACCGCTACAACACCCGGCGCCGACACTCCCGCCTCGGACAGCGATCACCGATCGCCTTCGAGAACGCCTTCCACCTCACACCAACTACGCTGGCACCAGCCGCATAACCCGTGTTCAGGATTCGGGGTCAAGGCCCGGGGAGCGACGGGTGATCTTCTTTCCGGCTTCGGTCTCGACCAGGGTCAATGCGCCGATCCAGTTTACGGCATCCGGATATTCCCAGTTGGCTGCGTCTTCGAGGACCGCCGGGAGCTGATCACGAGGTACCAGCTCGCCGGGCTGGAATCCGTTCTCCCCTGATGGGGAGGTCCACGGCGCGACTCGACGAACCTCTATCCATCCACGATCGATGAGAGCGAGCAAGATCCCTGCCAGCTCGCTGATTGGCCGGGACCGATCGGCATCGTCGAGATCGGCCCAGGCACCAGGCAGGATGTCGATCTCGTACGAATTGACCATGAACGCTTTCTCGGGCTTGGTCAACGCTTGCCACTCATGCTCGCTCACACACCGATCATCGCAGGGCAACCCGGTGATCATTTCCGGTCGCAGCACTAGCTGGTGCGAGTGAGTGCGGTCAGGTGATCCAGGTACTCGCGGCCTGCCGTCTCCGTGGCGTAGTCGCGACTGATGATGGCTGCAAGCTCACGGCTGACCATGAGCAGAGAAGGCAGAGACTGGCGGTCACCTTTTAGCGCCCACTCGCCGTAGTTGACGGCCTGGTCCAGGTCGCCCTGTCGGGCTGCCACCACGCCAAGGGTGATCCGCGCCTCCGCCATGCGCATCGGTGAGCGCTCGGAGCCGTCGAAGTCTGTGCCCGCCCGGATCACTTCGTGGGCAAGGTTCTCGGCGAATCGGTCTTCGCCGAGCAGGCGGTAGCAGTCCATCGCGTAGAAGTCGAACTTCGCCGGGTCCACCACAAAGTGGTGGTCAAGGTTCTCGGGGTACGGCATTCCTTCGAGGAGCTTCCGCCCCCGGTCCAAAGCCACTTCCGTTTGCCGCCGGTCGCCCAGTCGTGCCCACCCCTTCGCCTCCTGGGCGGCAAGTTGTACCGCCACCCCGTGCTTGGGGGACGCGTCGGTCCCGGCCTGCGAGGCTGCCAGGATTCCGCGGTAGTCGCCAGTCGTGAGGGCGAACCACGCGCGCATCTCGTGGGCCCAGCCGGAGATCTCCGGGTTGTCCGCCTCACGAGCTAAGGACAGGGCTGCCCTGCGGGTGCTCTCTGCCGCTGCGCGGTCGCCCATGTCGTACTCGACGCAGCCGATTAGGAGTGCGAGCCATCCTGACAGGGTGAGCACTTCGCGGTGCTGCGCGAGCGTGAGGCGTTGGGCCTGAAGCCCGGCAACGTGCTTGAGCCACTGCCTGCCCTCGGCGGCCAACTGCCCGCTTGGCAGGTAGGGGTACTCCGAGCACAGTCGGTCGGTGGTGATCCGGAGTGCGTCAAGAGTGGCGGTGTCGACGTCGGATGCCTGCAACCGGCTGATGATGTCCAGTGTCTCCATGCCGCTCGCCGCGACGATCTCGGCGTTTCCATCCCGCTGCCCAGCGACGGGGAAGATCGCATGAGTCACGGTGCCGAAGGTGGCGGCAATGATCGGCTGGTAGAAGTCGCTCGGCATGACCTCGCCGGACTCCCACCGCTTCCATTGGCGGACCATGCTGGAGCCTTCCGGCAACGGCTTCGGCGAGTGGGCTCGGAGCGCGGCAACCACTTCGGCCTGTGACCACTGCCGGGCGTCTCGCTCGGAGGCAAGTCGTCGCGCCCATGCCGGCCGTTCGTCGCTCATGTGCTGCCCTCCCGTCGGGGTGCTTGCCTGTCGAGTCTGGCACTCAGAGAGCCGGTGACACGGGGGGTGACAGGGGGTTGGCACCAAGGCTGTCACCCGGTGACACCACGCCTGTCCCTAGTTACTCAGTTGTGCTGACAGCAAGGTGGATCACTGTCAGGTACCGCTCAAGGGCTGGGTTCGCTTCTCCAACTCAGCTACACGGGCGGCAAGTTGCTGAATTTCGGAGTGGATGGCGTTGATCTCATCTCGGTTAACCGGAGCGCTGGCGTCTTGCCCGGCCCCGTCTTCGCTCGGCCGGTCCTGTACGAAGTACCCGCGCGTCGGCACAGAGATGATCACGCCCTCATCTGCAAGCACCTTGAGCGCGTTGCCCACGGTCACCGTCGTGACCTTGAACCGGTCTGCCAGGTCACGCAGTGATGCGAGCCGGTGCCCCGCCGGGAGCGGGGTGCTCGCGATCTCGTCGCGCAAGGCGTCGGCGATCTGCGCCTTCTTGGACCTGGGGTCGTGGGCTTCAACCGTCATGAGCCGAGACTACCCACCAGGGCGACATAGCACAGCCTATGCCGCACTAACACTTGCGCCCTACTCTGCTATATAGCAATCTATGTCATGCGGTTAGCCGCAAACCCGGAGGGCGACGCATCTACCGCCAAGCAGTCCGCCGCCCTCCTTCGTCCCTCGAAGGGAGCTTCCATCATGCCCGCGACGCTCGTCGTCTTGCACCCCGCACTGTTAGCCGCTCCGCTGTCCCGCACCGAGGACGCTCAGGTCGTCCCGTCGCCGTGTCAGGCGTGTGGGGTCGCCGGTGGTACGGACTGGATCAAGGTGGACGGCACCGGCGTCCTGGTGCACAACGCCCGTGGCCGAGAGCTCTGCCCGGTGGCCGTGCCGTTCGACTGGGAGACCGGTAAGCCGCTGCCCGCGCTGACTGAGGCGGTGGCTGCATGAACGCCTCGATCGTTCCTCTCGTCGCTGGTCCCGCTCCGGTTCAGCCGCCTGCGTTGCGGGCTCCGGATACGCCGTTGGGCCGTGCCCGGCTGGCTCGGGGGTGGTCGCAGGTCAGGGTGGTGCGGGCGCTGATGCTCCTGGCTGATCACTGGGGCTGGGACATCGCGGCCGAGAACTCGCTCAAGGTCTTCGTCTCCCGCTGGGAGAACGACACCCACCGCCCGGGACAGACCTATCAGGTCCTGCTCTGCGCGATCTTCCGTGCCACCCCGGCCGAACTCGGCTTCACCCGTCCCGCCGCCACGTCCACGCTCAATGAGCGGCTGGCCGCTCTGGAATCGGTGATCGAGGGCCTCACCGAGCGACTCGGGGAGGTGGCTGCGTGACCCTTCCTGCGCTGTCCTCGGCGGCCGTGGCTGACACCGCGGCTGCCGTGGGCGTTGATCCCCTGACCTTGGTCGACATGCTGCGCGTCGCCAACTCCCCGCGCTTCGAGCGCTGGAAGGAGCAGGTACGGCGGACCGGCGGCTGTGCCCAGCCCATCCATCTGAGCGGTCACTCCCAGACCGTGGA
Organism: Streptomyces sp. NPDC051664; assembly: GCF_044453545.1. Lineage (NCBI taxonomy): Bacteria > Bacillati > Actinomycetota > Actinomycetes > Kitasatosporales > Streptomycetaceae > Streptomyces > Streptomyces sp. NPDC051664. The sequence continues at coordinate 102,291 of NZ_JBITCU010000009.1, forward strand.
CACGCGAACGGGCGAGTTCTTCGAGTACTCGACCAGCAGCGAACCGGGCGGACGGCTGCGGATCGCCTGTGGGAACCGCCGTGCCTCGCGCTGCCCGTCGTGCGCCTGGACCTATGCGGGGGACACCTACCACCTGATCATGGCCGGACTCGTTGGCGGCAAGGGCATTCCCGACGCCGTGGCCGAACGCCCCCGCGTCTTCGCCACCCTCACCGCCCCGTCCTTCGGCCCGGTCCACAACCGCCCCGACTCCGGCCGCTGCCGCTGCGGCACCGCCCACGCCGTGGACGATCCCGCCCTCGGTACCGCCATCAGCCCGGAGCGCTACGACTACGCCGGGGCCGTGCTGTGGAACAACCACGCGGGAGCGCTTTGGCAGCGCTTCACCATCTACCTCCGCCGTGAGGTCGCTGCCCGCGCCGGACTGACGCAGGCGGTCTGCAAGGAAGAGGCGCGGGTCTCGTTCGGGAAGGTCGCCGAGTTCCAAAAGCGCGGCGCGGTCCACTTCCACGCGGTCATCCGCATCGACGGACCGGACGGGCCCGACACCCCGGCCCCGGCCTGGGCCACCGTCGAACTCCTCGACGACGCGATCCGGGCAGCCGCCACACGCGCCACGGTTCCCGTCCCTTCCGCCGGCCGATTCCCCGCCCGGACCCTGCGCTGGGGAACACAGATCGACGTGCAACCCATCGGCTTACTTGAAGGCCAGAGCGACGTCAGCGAACAGGCCGTGGGCGCCTACGTCGCCAAATACGCCACCAAGGCCGCAGAGACCACCGGCACCCTCGACCGCCGCATCGGCGAACTCCGCGAACTCGACCTCCACCCCCACCTGCCCGACCACACCCGACGCCTCATCGAAGCCTGCTGGGACCTGGACGCCGACTACCCGGAACGACTGCTCGCTCACTGGTCCCACATGCTCGGCTTCCGCGGCCACTTCTCCACCAAGACGCCCTGCTACTCCACCACCCTCGGAGCCTTGCGCGGAGCACGGGCCGACTGGCGGGCTCAGCAAGAACGCCGGGAACGCGGCCTCGCTCCCCTCGACCAGGACGACGACACGACCGAGGGCTCGGGAGAGGACACGACGCTGGTGATCGCGCACTGGGAGTACGCCGGACAGGGCCACACCCCCGGCGAATCCTGGCTCGCCGCCTCCATCGCCAACGAGATCAGGCAAAACCGCCAACTGGCGCGAGAGAACCGCACCGAACTGGAAGCCTTCGACACCGTGGGGGAGTGGTGACCATGGAACGGCTGCTCACTGTTGACCAGGTCGCCGAACTCCTCGGCACCACCGTCCGGTTCCCCCGGCGGCTCATCGAGGAACGTCGAATCACCTTCGTGAAGGTAGGCCGACACGTCCGCATCCCCGAGAGAGCCGTCACCGCTTTCATCGACGCCCACACCTTCGAGCCGGTCGCTCCTCGCTCGGCTGGCCTTCGGAGGGTCGCCTGATGGCCAACAGGAAGGGCAACCGTCGGCGCTTTGGTTCCGTCCGGCAACTCAAGTCCGGTCGTTGGCAGGCTCGGTACCGCGACCCTGTGACCGGACAGGTGCGCAGTGCCGAGCAGACCTACGCGACGAAGACGGACGCCGAAGTCGCGCTGACGCACATTGAGGCCGACATCTCGCGCGGCCAGTGGGAAGTCCCGGATCAGCGGGCCGTTCCGTTCGCCGAATACGCCGATACGTGGCTGCGGGACCGCAAGCTGGCTGCCCGCAGCAGGGAACGGAACGAGGCAGTGATCCGGCTACACATCAGGCCGACGTTTGGTTCGGGATCTCTGGCCGACGTCACCACGTCCCGTGTCCGGGCCGGGCGTGGCCAACTGCTCGCGGCCGGGGTGGAGGAGCCGACGGTCGTCAAGGCGTATCAGGTCCTCCGCGCCATCATGAACACGGCTGTTGACGATGAACTCGTTCGCCGCAACCCCTGCCGGGTCAAGGGGGCCGACCGGTACGACGTGCCCGAGCGCCCAGTGTTGACCGTGGCGGAGGTGTACGCGGTGGCCGATGCCATGGCGCCGCGCTACCGGCTGCTCGTCCTGCTCGCGGCCTTCACCACACTGCGGTTCGGTGAGCTGGCGTCTCTGCGCCGCCGGGACATCGACACCGCCGGGCGGGTGGTCCTGGTCCAGCGGGCCCAGGCCGAGATGCAGGATGGCAAGCTCTTCGACAAGGCTCCGAAGTCGGCGGCCGGCGTCCGCCCCGTCGCCTTCCCGGACGAGATCCTGGCCGACGTCATCGAGCACCTGGAGCGCTACGCGGGGGCGGGCCGTGACGGTCACGTCTTCCTCGGCCCCCAGGGCGGACAGTTGCGGCGCAGCAACTTCCGGGACGACTGGATCAAGGCGCGCAAGGATGCGGGCATCGCTGCCGATGTCCACTTCCATGATCTGCGGCACACGGGAAACACCTTGGCCGCTGCTGGGGCGAGCACGCGTGAGCTGATGACGCGCATGGGGCACAGCACCGCCCGTGCCGCGCTGATCTATCAGCACATGACCGCCGACCGGGACCGTGCGATCGCCGATCGGCTGGGGTCGATGATTCGCAAACGGCAGGGAGACGCCGGGACGTAGTGGCACGTGTGTGGCACGGACGTGATCACGCGAAAGGGCCAGTTCGAGGGGATCAACCCTTTGAACTGGCCCTTAGTGCCGTGCCCCCGGCAGGATTCGAACCTGCGACACCCGCTTTAGGAGAGCGGTGCTCTATCCCCTGAGCTACGAAGGCGGGGCCTGCCGCTGGCGGCAGTCCAGGACAGGGTAGCGGATGAGGCGCAGGGGTGATGGAGGCAGGCGGGCGGTGCGTTCGGTGAAGGTGCTGCCGTGCATGCACGGTGTGGGGAGCGGGGTGTCTTGACGGGGCATGAGGGCGGGCATAGCGTCACGAATGTACTGAGCAAGCGCTTAGAGAGGTCGACCGTGCCGCACACCGACCCGATCCCCGCCGAACCGGCCCCCGACGCCGGTGCCTTGTCCGCCGCCGACCGTATCGAGGCGGCGCTGACCGGGCCCGGAGCCCCGTTCGCCGTCGTGCGGTTGCAGGACTGCCCGCAGGCCGGGGCGCTCGTGTACGCGGACGGGCCCCGGACCCTTCGCGAATTCGTGGAGACCACCTGGGCCTTCGGGGACCAGCCGTTCCTGATCGCCGCCGAGCGCAGCTACTCGTACGCGGAGTTCTTCGCCGCCGCGTCCGCGCTGGCGTGCCGGCTGTCCGAGGTGTACGGGCTCCGCCCCGGCGACCGGGCCGTCGTCGCGATGCGTAATCACCCCGAGTGGCAGATCGCCTTCTGGGCCGCGCAGCTGGCCGGTCTCGTCGCCGTGCCGCTCAACGCCTGGTGGACCGAGGACGAGTTCACGTACGCGCTCGACGACTGCGGACCGAGGGTGCTGCTGGTGGACGGGGAGCGGCTGCCGCGCGTCTCCGCGTGGGCGGAGAAGACCGAGGCGCGCGTGGTCGTCTTCCACCACCGGGACGGCGAGGTTCCGCAGGGGGCCGAGCGATACGAGGACCTGCCCGCGCCCGACCCGCTCGCCGCACCGCCCGAGGTCGAGATCCGCCCCGAGGACGATGCGACGATCATCTACACCTCGGGTACCACCGGACGGCCCAAGGGTGCCGTCGCCACCCACCTCGCCCAGGTGGGCGCCGCACTCAACCCGCGGTTCCACGCGACCGCTTCCGCACTCCGCCGCGGGATCATTCCGGGACAGGGGCCCGCGCCGGTCACCCTGATGACCTTTCCGTTCTTCCATGTCGCCGCGTTCACCTCCTTCTACGCGGCGATGGCGGCGGGCGGTGCGCTCGTGCTCATGCGGAAGTGGGACGACGAGGAGGCGCTGCGGCTGATCAGGGAGCACGGCGTCACGCACTACGCCGGCGTCCCGGCCACCGCCCTCCGGCTGCTCGCCGCCGCAGAGCGGGCGGGCGACGAGCTGGCGAGCCTCCAGATGCTGAACACCGGCGGGGCCGCCGCTCCGCCCGACCTGGTGGCGCAGCTCACCGTCCGCTACGGCGAGCGGATCGAGCCGCGCAACGGCTACGGGCTGACCGAGACCTGCGGCGGCGTCCTGGCGAACTTCGGCGCCGACTACCGGCTGCACCCGGGCAGCGTCGGCCGGCCGACCCCCACCACCGAGGTGCGGATCGCCGGTCCGGCGGGTGAGGCACTGGCCGACGGCGAGGTCGGCGAGCTGTGGCTGCGCGGCCAGTCACTGGTCCGCGGCTACTGGCACGACGAGGCGGCGACGGCCGAGGCGTTCACGGACGGATGGTTCCGGACCGGGGATCTCGCGCTGGTGCGTGACGGGCGGGTCAGCGTCGTGGACCGGCTCAAGGACATGGTGATCCGCGGCGGTGAGAACGTGTACTGCGTGGAGGTCGAGGCCGTGCTCCACGATCACCCGGACGTCGAGGACGCGGCGGTGCTGGGCGTGGCGCACCCGGTCCTCGGCGAGGAGGTCGCCGCCGTCGTCCGACTGCGGCCCGGCGCCACGGTGACGGCCGACGAGCTGCGGGCGCACGTCGGGCGGACCCTGGCCGCGTTCAAGGTCCCTGCCCATGTCCTCGTACGCGAAGAACCGCTTCCGCGGAACCCGACCGGGAAGATCCTGAAGCGTGAACTGCGCGGGCCGGTCGACGCCGAGGTGCGGGGGAGGGGGACGAAGAGCGGGTAGCACGGGTAGCAGGGGAGGGGCGCGATCAGGAGCGGGTGATGCGGACCCGGTAGTTGCCTTTGGAGTCCTTGTCGACCACCGATATGCGTATCCCGTCGGCCGCGTCGGAGAACGTCTGACCGAGCTGGAACGGGGCGTCGGAGAGCTCGGCCTGCACATTGGGAGACCGTGTGCAGCCTCTGCTGCCCTTGGTGCTGTCCGCGACGGAGATCGGACCCTGGCCGGTGTCCACGTCGGAGCTCACCTTGTAGATGAGTACGCCGGGCCTGCAGACCGCCCGGTCGTTGCCCGCCTGGGTCCGTACCTCCACCGCATAGCCCGACTCCGCGCTGAGCGGCACGAAGGCCAGCTTCAGACCGCCCCGGGTGGCCAGCGGCCCGAGGATGCGGTCGGTGGTGCCGGGTTTGGAGGCGCAGCTGATCTGGTTGTTGTCGAGCCAGCCGAGCTTCCACTTGTGCCAGCCGAGCAGATCGTTGTTGGCCCCCCAGTCCTCGGACATGATGTCCCAGTGCCCGACCGAGCCGCCGCCCTCCATGGTGTAGAGGTCGGGCAGGCCGAAGACATGGCTGTTCTCGTGCGGCAGGACGCGGTAACCGGTCTGCGCGTACGACCCGGAGCCGTCGTCCTGGCGGCTGTAGATGAAGGACGTGTTGGCGAGCGGGACGCCGTCCGCGAGCGGGGCGTCGGCGTTGCCCGAGAAGGTCACGGACAGGACGGTGTCCAGCGCGGAGGGTCCGGCGTTCGGTGTGACCAGGACATTGACCAGGTCGTACTCGCTGAAGTCCACCTTCGGGTCGACGATGGCCACGATGTCCTGGACCAGACGGCGGTAGCCCGGCTCGTACGGTGAGCCGCGCTCTATCCCGTACGCCGAGAACGGCAGCGGCATCCGCAGCCAGCTCTTCACGGGGGCTTCGGGCCGGTAGACGAGCCGGCCGTACGAACTGGTCCGGAACCAGGCGGTGGTCTGCGGGAAGAATTCGGCGAGCCGGTCCGTCGCCGACCCGAGTCCCGGTGCGTCCGGGAAGTCGATCATCAGGTTGAGCGCGTGCACCTCGCCGGTGGACCGGGAGTAGCCGACCGGGGTCGGCATGCCCTCCGACATCTGCACGCCCATCGTCGCGGATATCCGGCACGGTCCGAGCCCTGCCTCCTCAGCGGTGGCCACTGGTCCCGCGGAGGCGTGGCCGGAGAGGGAGAGCGTGCTGCTGGCCGAGGCTGTGGCGGCGATGACCAGCGTGGTTGCCCCGGCGAGTGCGAGGGTGCGGCGGCGGCTGGGTATCCGGTGGCGGGGTTGCTGCATAGAGTCGCCTTCCCGGGGTCCGCGGCAGCCGACGGGCCCTGGCTGCGCTCTGCTGATCACCCTCTGGCGGCCGGTGCGCGGCCGCGCGTTGGGTGCGCCGATCGGTGGATTCTCCGTTCGATCGATGTGACGCAGGTCACATCAAAGACGGGAAATAACCGGGGGCCGATTCCCCGTTTGAACCCGTGTCCCCGCGAAACGGGGAGGCGCTCCCCGGTTGTACGCATCCGGGTCGCCGCAAGAGCCAGCAGGAGCAGCAAGAGCCGGAAGGGAAGGGCTGCCGTCGTGGAGACCGTCACTCGCATCGCCGCCGACACCGACACCGGGACGGCGCCGCGCCGCACGCCCCGCCCGCGGGCGGACGCGCTGCGCAACCGGGAGCGGATCGTGATGGCGGCGCGCGAGATGTTCGTCGAGTTCGGGCCGGACGTGCCGCTCGACGAGGTCGCCCGCCGCGCAGGCGTCGGCAACGCCACGCTCTACCGGAACTTCCCCGACCGGTCCGCGCTGACCCATGAGGTCGTTCTCTCGGTCACCTCCCGCACCACCGACCGTGCGGCCGAGGCGGCGGCCGAGGAGGCCGACCCCTTCGCTGCGCTCAGCCGCTTCGTCCACGCGGCAGCCGACGAACGCGTCGGGGCGCTCTGCCCGATGCTGTCCGGCGGCTTCGACAAGGACCATCCCGAACTGCTCGCCGAGCGTCGCCGCCTCGAAGAGGCCGTCGAAGGGCTCGTGGCGCGCGCCATGTCCGCGGGGCGCCTGCGTACCGACATCGCCGTCGGTGACGTACTGGTCGGCCTCTCCCAGCTCACCCGGCCGTTGCCAGGCACCGCGTGCCTGGACATCGACCGGTTCACCCACCGTCATATCCAGCTGTTCCTGGACGGCCTCGAGGCTCCGGCCCGGTCCGCACTGCCCGGTACGGCGGCAACCTTGGAGGATCTGCGGCGCCGGCCATGAGGCCCGCGCCGGACTGCTGAAGCAGACGCCGTCCGGCTGCGTGTCCGACGCGCCCTCACCACCCCCACCTCACGTCCACTCCCACTTCTCCCAGCTCTCTCCCTTCGCACTTTTCACCCTCACCGTTCACCGGCCGGGACGTTCTGCGTTCACGGTCACGGTTCACGACCCTTCGCTTCCACGCGCGTCCTTAGGTGGCTACTCCCATGTCAAAAACAGCTGATCCACGACTCCCTGACCCCAGCCGCTGGAAAGCGCTGGCCTTCATCGCACTCGCGCAGCTGATGGTCGTGCTCGATGCCACGATCGTGAATATCGCGCTGCCGCATGCACAGACGGCTCTGGGCATCACCGATGCCAACAAGCAGTGGGTCATCACGGCCTACGCCCTCGCCTTCGGCGGACTGCTGCTCTTCGGCGGCCGGATCGCCGACCTGTGGGGCCGTAAGCGCACCTTCGTCGTCGGCCTGATCGGCTTCGCGCTGGCCTCCGCGCTCGGTGGCGCGGCCCAGAATCAGGGCATGCTGTTCGGCTCACGCGCGCTCCAGGGTGTCTTCGGCGCACTGCTCGCCCCGGCCGCGCTCTCGCTGCTCGCCGTGATGTTCACCGATGCCAAGGAGCGTGCCAAGGCGTTCGGCATCTACGGTGCGATCGCCGGTGGTGGTGGCGCCGTCGGACTGATTCTCGGCGGCTTCCTCACCCAGACGCTGAACTGGCGCTGGACGTTCTTCGTCAACATCCCGTTCGCCATCATCGCGGCCGCGGGCGCGTACTTCGTGATCCGCGAGCCGGTCGGCAGCCGTAACCGCTCGTCGCTCGACATCCCGGGCGTGGTGCTCTCCGCGCTGGGTCTGGTCTCGCTGGTGTACGGATTCACCCGCGCCGAGTCCAGCGGCTGGTCGGACCCGCTGACCATCGGCATGTTCGTCGCGTCCGGAGTACTGCTCCTGTCGTTCGTCCTGACCGAGGCCCGGGTCAAGTCGCCGCTGCTGCCGCTGCGCGTCGTGATGGACCGCAACCGCGGCGGTGTCTACCTCTCGCTGGGACTGGCCATCATCGCGATGTTCGGGCTGTTCCTCTTCCTGACGTACTACCTGCAGGTCGTGAGGGGGTACTCGCCGATCCGGACGGGGTTCGCCTTCCTCCCGATGATCGCGGGCATGATCACCGGTTCGACGCAGATCGGTGCCCGGCTGATGACGCGGGTCGCGGCTCGCAAGCTGATGGGTCCGGGCTTCCTGACCGCCGCCGTCGGCATGCTGCTGCTGACGCAGCTGGAGATCGGTTCCTCCTACCCGGCGCTCATCCTGCCGGCGCAGCTCCTGCTGGGTCTGGGCATGGGTACGGCGTTCATGCCGGCCATGTCGCTGGCCACGCACGGGGTCGCGCCGCGGGACTCGGGTGTGGCGTCCGCGATGGTCAACACCTCGCAGCAGGTGGGCGGCGCGATCGGTACGGCGCTGCTGAACACGATCGCCGCCTCGGCCGCCACGGCGTACGCCACCTCGCACGCCGCGCTGGCCGCCACGGACCCGAAGCTGCTGAAGCTCCAGGCGATGGTGCACGGCTTCACGGGAGCCATCTGGTGGGCGGTCGGCATCCTGGTGGTGGCGTCCGCGATCGCGGTGACGTTCATCAATGCCGGACGCCCTTCGGCGACCGCGGTGAACTCGGGCTCCGGCTCGGGGGATGCCGACGGGGTCGAGGACGAGTTCAAGGTCCCGGTTGTCGCGCACTGACGAGGGACGCGCGGCGTGGAGTCGCATGAAGTGACGTGAACATGGGTCTGCCCCGGTTCCGCTCGGCGGAGCCGGGGCAGACCCGCGTCGGTGCGCGGTGCGCGGTGCGCGGTGCGCGGTGCGCGGTGCGCGGTGCGTCGGCTGGACAGCCCTTAGCGCAGCCAGGGCAGGTCCGCGTCCGTGCCGTCCGGCTCCAGCCCGGTGGCGATGACCTGCATGATCTCGCCGAACGAGCGCACCTGCTCGGGGGTGAGCCGGTCGAACATCGCCTGACGTACGGCACGCACATGACCCGGCGCGGACCGGCTGAGCATCTCGTAACCCTCGTCGGTGAGGACCGCGTTCTGTCCTCGCTTGTCGGAAGGACAGTCCTCCCGACGCACCCAGCCGTTGCGTTCCAGCCGGGCGACGGCGTGCGAGAGCCGGGAGCGGGTGATCTTGACGTCCTTGGCCAGCTGGGTCATCCGCATCTGACGCCGGGGCGCCTGGGCGAGCTGGACGAGCAGTCCGTAGTAGATGTGCGGCATGCCGGCGTCGCGCTGCAGCTGGCGGTCGAGATGGTCCTCCAGGAGTGTGGTGGCCTGGAGATAGGCGCGCCAGACGCTCTGCTCTTCGTCGGAGAGCCAGCGGGGCCCGCCGGTGGATGCCGTGGTCATGTACTCCACTGTACGACCTTTCCTTGAAAGTTGAACTAGATAAGGCTAAGGTCTCCATAGCTGGGAACTTGAAGCTTCAAGAAACTTCGCGCTTGGGAGCTTCACGGAGCTCCGAGGGCCCCGTAGAAGAGCTGTCTTCACTAGCAGTGGATGGGGAGTGTCATGACTGTCACCGCGGAGCGGATGCCCGCCCTCTATCTTTCCCACGGTGCGCCGCCGCTGGCCGACGACCCGGTGTGGCCCGGCCAGTTGGCCGCTTGGTCCGCCGGCCTGCCCCGTCCTACCGCGATCCTCATGGTCTCCGCCCACTGGGAGGAGGCCCCGCTCGCCCTGGGTGCGACCGGGACCGTCCCGCTCGTCTACGACTTCTGGGGCTTCCCCGAGCACTACTACCAGGTGCAGTACGCGGCCCCGGGAGCCCCGCAGCTGGCCGAGAACGTGCGCAAGCTGCTGCGCGGCGCCGGTACACCGGTCCAGGACATCCCGGACCGCGGGCTCGACCACGGGGCGTACGTCCCGCTGGTGGAGATGTTCCCGGGTGCCGACATCCCCGTACTCCAGATCTCCTTGCCGACGCTGGACCCGCAGAAGCTGATGGACATCGGACGCAAGCTCGCGCCGCTGCGCGACGAGGGCGTACTGATCGTCGGCAGCGGCTTCTTCACCCACAACCTCGCCGCACTGCGGCACGCGGGCGGCGGCAACCCCGGCTGGTCGGTGGAGTTCGACGACTGGGGGCACCGGGCGCTGCAGGCGCAGGACATCGACGCGCTGCTGGACTTCGAGCACAAGTCCCCGGCCGGCCGGCTGGCCCATCCGCGCACCGAACACTTCGCGCCGCTCTTCGTGACGCTGGGCGCCTCGGAGGGCGAGCTCGACCAGGGCCGCAGCGTCATCGACGGGTTCTGGATGGGGCTCGCGAAGCGGTCGGTGCAGTTCGGCTGAGCGGTCAGAGGGCCGGCGGGTTCAGCTCGATCGAGACGAGCGCGGCGGCCAGGGCCGTCGTGTCGCCGACGTCCAGCGCGGTGTCGGTGAACTTGATCGTGTGGTCGTCGCCGTGTGCCGCCGCCCGCGCGAAGATCTCGTCCGCGGAGGCTGCTGACGGCGATGCGGTGCAGGGGACGGGGTCGGCCGGGCTGTACGCGGCGGTGACCGCGGCGCTCGCGGCCCAGGCCGCGGCCAGGCTCCGGTGCCACAGGTCACGGGGCAGAGCGGGCAGCGTACGCAGCACGGCGTTGGGGGCGGTCGCGGCGTGCACCAGCATGATCGGCTCGCCATGGCCGTGGGTGGCGTAGCGGTGGGTCGCGGCCCTGACCAGCTCCGCCAGCCGGGTGCGCGCCACGTCCGGGTCGTCCGCGAACTGCTGCGGCCACAGCGGGAACGCGGTGAGCTGCGCCAGCCGGTCGCGGATCCCGCCCCTCTGGTCGGCCACCGGCGGTACGGCGTCCAGCGCGGCCGTGGCACTCGGCGCGGGCACGAGCGAGGCCGGTGGGTGCAGCGCGGGCAGCGGCTGGTGGCGGGCGGCCCAGTAGCCGAGGCCGTGCGCGAGCTCGCTGATCCGGGGCGCGTTCGCTTCCCCGTCGAGCAGGGTGCGTACGGCGTGGCCGACCCGGATCACGGGGTGGGTGGCGCCCGCGGCGATGCCAGGCAGCAGCCGCGGCCACCACTCGGTGAGGACGTCCTGCCAGGGGCGCCCGGCAGTCTCCTGCTCGAAGTACATCGTCCAGTCGGCGATCCTGCGCGGGTCGCCCAGGGCCTCGTGCCAGTTCTCCGCGGTGACCCGGGCCGTGGGGGCCGGCATGTCCTCCAGCTTGTGGCTGTAGTGGTCGAGCCAACGGTGGACGGCCGGTGCCTGGCCGTGCCGTGCGAGCGCCTCGACGGCCATCGGGCCGTGGTTGCTCAGCCAGCCGTTCCGCTCGGGACCCGCGGCGTGCAGCCGCTCCAGCGCCTCGTCGAGCGTGCCGGTGGGGTCGACCGGTGCCGTGCCCGGTGCGCCTGTGAGGTCTGTCCTGCCTGTCGTGTCGGTCATGCCGGAACACGCTAGGCGCGGGGCCCGGCGCCCGTAACGGGCTGCGGACCTACACCGCGACCCCGCCGGGTCCTAGGTCTCCGGGCCCAGAGGCTTCTCGTACCAGGCCACGTCCCAGTACCTGCCGAACTTCCGGCCCACCTCGGCGTACGTACCGACATGGCGGAAGCCGAAACGCTCGTGCAACCGCGCCGAGGCGTCGTTGGGCAGGGCGATGCCCGCGTACGCACGATGGAGATCCTCGTCTGCGAGGGCCTCGAAGAGCGACTCGTACAGGAGCGTGCCGATGCCCTGGCCGGTGGCCTGTGGCGGGCAGTACACGCTCACCTCCACCGACGTGGCGTACGCCGCTTTGGGGCGGAAGGCGCTGCTGGTCGCGTAGCCCAGGACCGATGCGGGGCCGACAATGCGGACATCCTGAGCAACCAGAAGACGGTGCGGACCGTCTTCAGGGTGAGAGAGCAGCCACGGCATCCGCTGTTCGGGTGTGAAGGGGGCGGTGTCGAATGTGAGCGCAGTCTCACGAACGTAATGGTTGTAGATGTCGGTGAGGGCCGCCAAATCGCCCGCGACGCCAGGCCTGACCTGCACCTCTGTACGGAGTTCCGGCGTTTCCGGCATGCACCCTCCCCTCTCGGCGCGACAGGGTACTGCATGATCGCGAAAATGAATGCGAGGCGTGGGAATTCTGTCCGGATTCCAGTCGTTGTTTCCAACGGATGCAGGGCACCCGAAAGGGTGTCGCGACCTACTCAGCAAGGGAGCACGCATGGCAACCCGTGCCGTCGCCCGTCGTTCGTCCACCACTGGTGGGAACAGCCGGGCAAGCAGTGTTCGCGCCGTAGGCGGGGAAATCGCCGATCGCGACCTGGTCGGCATGTACCTGGACGAGATCGCGCGCACGCCGCTGCTCGACGCCGCCAAGGAGGTCGAGCTGTCCCAAGCCGTAGAGGCGGGCGTATTCGCCCGGCAGGTCCTCGACGGTGTGGTGGAGAGCGAAGCCGGTGGAGCGACGCGTGAGGAGCTGGAGGCGCTGGTCGCCGAGGGCGAGCGCGCCAAGGACATATTCATCCGCTCCAACCTTCGACTCGTGGTTGCTGTCGCCCGCCGCTATCCGCGGGCCGGCCTGCCCCTGCTCGACCTGATCCAGGAGGGGAACGCGGGCCTGGTGCGCGCGGTCGAGAAGTTCGACTACGCCAAGGGCTTCAAGTTCTCCACGTATGCGACGTGGTGGATCCGTCAGGCCATCACCCGTTCCATAGCCGACCAGTCCCGTACGATCCGGCTCCCCGTCCACCTGGTGGAGGAGCTCGGCCGGATCCGCCGTGTCCAGCGCGAGTTCAACCGTGAGCACGGGCGCGAGCCCGAGCACGCGGAGATAGCCGCCGAGCTGGACTCCACGACCACGCGCGTCGGCGACGTCCTGGACTGGGCCCGCGACCCGGTCAGCCTCAACATGTCCGTGGACGACGAGGGCGAGACCCAGTTCGGCGATCTGCTGGAGGACACCTCCGCGGTGTCGCCCGAGCAGTCCGTGATGACGCTGCTGCGCAGCGAGGAGCTGGAGGACCTGATCGGCAAGCTCGACAACCGCACCGCGTCGATCATCCGAATGCGGTACGGCATCGAGGACGGCCGTGAGCGGACTCTCACCGAGGTCGGCAAGCAGCACGGTCTGACGCGCGAGCGGATCCGGCAGATCGAGAAGCACGCACTGCTCGAACTGAAGCGAATGGCCCACGACACGGGTTTTGACGCTGCGGCGTGAGCCCGAGTCCAGTAGCCTCCGATATGAGCCGCTTCGTGCGGACCTCATGAGCTGAGTCCCGGCGCCCACCCCCCCTGGCGCCGGGGCTCATTTCTTTGCCGTCACGGTGAGGGGAGTGCTGCCGCACGCGTCAGCCGGGCTCCCAGATCGCTCAGGAACTCCACCAGCTGCGCCGGCTCGTGCGCGGTGAACTCGCAGTCGACCAGCGCCAGTCGGAGCGCCACCCACTCCAGCGAGTCCGCCATGACCGCACGGAGCCGGCAGCTGCGCTCGCCGGTCGGTTCCAGCGGACCGAACGCCGGGGGCAGCCGCGCGGACACGAACTCCGCCGGGGCCGCGAAGCTCACCTCGACCGCCAGCTCCGGCTGCCGGCGTCGGATGGAGTCGGTGAGGAAGGCCGCGGCGTCCCCCGTGGGCAGCTCGCGCGGTGTGAAGCGGGCCCCTGTGGCGAACGGCTCGCTCACCCGGTCGACGCGGAACGTACGCCATGCCTCGCGCCCCAGGTCGTACGCGACGAGATACCACCGCCACCCCGTGCTCACCAGCCGGTAGGGCTCGGCCTCCCGTTTCGTCTCGGCGCCGTCCCCCGCCCGGTACGCGAACCGCAGCCGCTCCCGGCCGGTGACCGCCGCCGCCATCACCGTCAGCGTGTGCGGATCGATGGTCGAACCGTCACCGCGGGTCAGCGGCATGGTTGCGTTCTGCAGGGTCGAGACCCGGTGCCGCAGCCGGGACGGCAGCACCTGCTCCAGCTTCGCCAGGGCCCGTACGGATGCCTCGTCGACCCCCTCGATGGCATGCCCGGCCCCCGCCCGCAGCCCCACCGCGATCGCCACCGCCTCCTCGTCGTCCAGAAGCAGCGGCGGCATGGCGGCGCCCGCGACCAGGCGGTAGCCGCCGACCGAGCCGCGCGACGCCTCGACCGGATAGCCGAGGTCGCGGAGCCGGTCGATGTCGCGGCGGATGGTGCGCGGGCTGACGTCGAGCCGCTCGGCGAGCTCGCTGCCCGGCCACTCGCGCGGCGTCTGGAGGAGCGACAGCAGATTCAGCAGTCGTGCCGGGGTATCGGTCATGGATCCAGGGTGCCGGTTCATTGGGTCATGACCTGACCTAATGGACGCTTAACTTCCTCATATGACTTCTTCCGCATCGCTGCCGTCCACGGCGGCCGTTCCCACGGTGTCCTCGGACCCGTCGGACCGGCGCCGGTGGTTCGCGCTCGCCATCGTGATGACCGCGGCCTTCATGGACCTGGTCGACGTCACGATCGTCAACATCGCCATACCGAGCATCCAGCGTGACACCGGTGCCTCGTTCAGCTCGATCCAGTGGATCACCGCCGGATACGCCCTGGCCTTCGCGGCCGGACTGATCACGGGCGGCCGGCTCGGCGACATCTACGGCCGCAAGCGGCTCTTCCTCATCGGTATCGGCGGCTTCACGCTGGCCTCCGCACTCTGCGGCTTCGCCGCGAACCCGGAGATGCTGGTCGCCTCCCGCATCCTGCAGGGCGGCACCGCCGCCCTGATGGTCCCGCAGGTGCTGTCGATCGTGCACGCCACGTTCCCGGCGCACGAGCGCGGCAAGGTCTTCGGCCTCTTCGGTGCGATCGTCGGCCTCGGCGCGGTCTCGGGACCGTTGCTCGGCGCGCTGCTCACGGAGTGGAACATCGCGGGCCTCGAGTGGCGGCCGATCTTCCTGATCAACCTGCCGGTCGGCATCGCGGGACTGGTCCTGGGCCGGAAGTTCATCACGGAGTCCAAGGCCCCGAAGGCGCTGCGCCTCGACCTGGTCGGTGTCGCGCTGGTGACGCTGGGACTGCTGATGCTGCTCTACCCGCTGACCCGGGGGCGCGAGCTGGGCTGGCCGCTGTGGGGGTACATGTCGATGATCGGCAGTGTCCTGGTGTTCGCGGCCCTGGTGCTGTTCGAGCGGGCGAAGGAACGCAAGGACGGTTCGCCGCTCGTCGAGCTCTCGCTGTTCCGGGTCAAGAGCTTCGCGGCGGGCATCGCCGTCCAGCTGACCTTCGGGATCGGCCTCGGTATCTTCTTCCTGGTCTGGACGCTGTACATGCAGATCGGCCTCGGCTGGAGCGCGCTGCGGGCGGGCACGACCGGTATCCCGTTCTCTATCGCCGTCTCGTTCGCCGCCGGGATCTCCGTACAGAAGCTGGTACCCCGTTTCGGCCGCAAGGTCCTGCAGGCGGGCGCGCTGCTGATGGTCGCCGGACTGCTGCTCTACATCTGGGAGTCCGACCGGTACGGCATGGGCATCGCCCCCTGGCAGATGGCTCTGCCGCTGGTCGTCATGGGGATCGGGATGGGGCTGATCGTGGCCCCGTTGACGGACGCGGTGCTGTCCGAGGTGCCGAAGGAACACTCCGGATCGGCGTCCGGGCTGATCAACACCGTGCAGCAGATGGGCAACGCGCTGGGACTCGGACTCGTCTCGGTCGTCTTCTTCGGATCGGTCAGCGACCGGCTGGCGCCGCAGGCGATGGGCCCAGCGTTCGTCCAGGCGTTCCAGCACTCGCTGTGGTGGGTGGCCGGGGTGCTCGCGCTGATCTTCCTGGTGATGTTCGCGCTGCCGGCGCGACCGCGGCAGCACGTGGAGGGCGGCGAGGACGAGGACGTCCAGGACGCCGATGCCACGCCGGGCGAGGTGGCCAAGGAGGCCGCGCTGACGCGCTGAGTGCGTCTGCCGGCCGGTGAGTGCCTGCCTGCTCGGTGCCCGCACCTCTCGGGGGGTGCGGGCACCTTGCGTCAGGCGCGGGCCCCTTGTGCGTGCTGCGGCGGGTGGGCGCCGTCGCCCGTCAGCAGATGCGTGTGCGGCTCTCCATCGCCTCGCGCGCCGCCTGCTCGTCCCCGTACACCTCGCACATGTGGCGGCCGTCCGGCGTCGCCGTGTGCTCGACCTCCCACAGGCTCGTCTCGCTGCCGTCGAGAAGCAGGAAGGCGTGCTCGTACAGGGTGAAACCGGCGTCCCGTCCGTCGACCCGGCACTGCCGGCCGAAGATCTGGGTGATGTGGTGGGCGAAGGCGGCCCGCAGCAGACGCGCGGTCTCCTCGCCCGGCACGTCGCCGTTCTCCGCGCGGCGCAGCACGCGGCGGGCGTGGTCCGCGGAGTTGTCCGGCGCGTACATCCGGGGCAGCGGCGCCGGCGGCGCAGCCATCAGGACAGTCTGTATCTCCAGGCACGCCTGCGGGGCGTCGTCGCCGAACGCCGACATGTCGGAGAGGCTGCCGGCCAGCCGGGCGGCGGCGACTTGGGCGTCGGCCTCGTCGTCGTACAGCTCGTGGTGCTGAGGGCCGGGCCGCGTCCGTGACCGGGGGTCCGTCGCGTCCCTGGCGCCCCCGTGGACCAGCTCCCACAGGGTCAGGGCCGAGCCGTCGGCCAGCAGATAGGTATGCCGGTAGGTCTCGCGGTGCAGTACGGAACTGTGGTGCGAGGAATGCAGGGAGCTGCTGTGTGCCAGTGCCGTGCCGAGTCTCTCGACCGTGCAGTCGGGCAGGTCGAAAGAGTTGAGTGCGCGTCGCAGGAGTCGCTCGAGGTGCTGCTCGGTTGTCTCGTACGGATCGCTCAAGGTGCTGTCTCCAGGCCGTCGCCGCGTGTTACACGTTGCGTGCTTAACGTAGTCCCTGGGTCTGACATCGAGACCGGGTTCCGGAAAACGTACGGCACACGCGGATAGTTCCTGGCGTTTCGTCCGAACTTCCTTGTGCGGACGGCGAGTCGGCGGTCAGCCGGTGCCGTAGAGATCGCTGTACGAGGGGTACGTGCCCGCGCCGGGACGGCGGGCCTCGACGCTCTCGGCCGCCCGTACGGCCTTCACGACGGCGCGCGCCAGCACGTCCGCGCCCGCCGCCAGGAGTTCGTTGAGCGCGATCGGGTTGTCCGGCAGCGGCCGCTCACCGGTGGCGAGCGCGAAGACCGTGTCCCCGTCGTTCAGCAGATGTACGGGACGCACGGCGCGCGCCAGTCCGTCATGCGCCGTGCCCGCGAGCTTCTGGGCCTGCGCGCGGGTGAGGTCCGCGTCCGTGGCGACGACGGCGAGCGTGGTGTTGAGCGGGGGGCGGGCTTCGGCGTCCCCCGCTTCGGCCAACCGGCGCCCGGCGGCCCTGTGGACCTCCGCCGGGGGGTGCACGGGCGGTTCGGCGGCTCCGTACTCCCCGTACAGCACCCCGGTCACCGGATCGACCACCGAACCCGCCGCGTTCACCACGACCAGCACGCCGACCGTGATCCCTGACGGCAGCCGGACGCTCGCCGTGCCTACACCGCCCTTGAGCCGGCCGGCGACCGCTCCCGTGCCGGCGCCGACCCCGCCCTCCGCGACCGGGGCACCCGACTCCGTACCGGCTGCGGCCTCCACCGCGGCGCGGCCGGTCGATGCGTCCGGCCGGGCCCGCCAGTCGCCACCCCGCCCCAGGTCGAAGATGCACGCGGCCGGGACCACCGGCACCACCTGCGACGGATCGGGACCCACCCGCACGCCCCGCCCCTGCTCCTCCAGCCAGGCCATCACGCCCGACGCCGCGTCCAGTCCGTACGCGCTGCCGCCCGTCAGGACGACGGCGTCGATGCACTGCACCAGATTGCGGGGGTCGAGGGCGTCCGTCTCCCGGGTGCCCGGGCCGCCGCCCCGTACGTCGACGGCGGCGACCGCGCCGCCCTCGGGGGCGAGGACGACGGTGGTGCCGCTCAGTGCGGCGTCGCCGGGCACCCGCGCATGGCCGACCCGCAGCCCGGCGACATCCGTCAGCGCGTCCCTCCCGGCCGCGGGGCGGGTGGTCGGCGGCCGCGTCGCGCTCTGTTCCGGGCCCTGTCCTGTGTGCTGTCCGGCCATCGTGTGCTCCTCACGCGTGGGTCGGCGGGACGGAGGCGGAATCCGGCCCGCCCGGTGCCGGGCGCCGCGACAGCGCCACCCCGGCCGCCACGGTCGCGGCCGCCACCAGACCGGCCGCGAGGATCGCCCACTCCCCGGCGAACGTACAGGCCAGGATCGCCACCGAGGCCAGCGGGAGGGGTAGTTGCTCCGCGCGGTCGCGCTTGAAGTGGCGGGCGTGCAGCAGCCACACCGTCAGCAGGAAGATCGCTGCGGGGACTGTCACGGCGGCCGAGGCGGCCGCCGTCGACACGTGAGCCTTTCCGGTGGCCTCCTCCACCGCGACCTCGATGCCCGCACCGATCGCGGCTGCGGAACCGAAGATCGCGTAGTGGCCGTATCCCCAGGTGAACGCCTGCTTGCTGCCGCGGAGATAGGTGTGGATCGGCACGGCGAAGTAGATCCACCAGGCGGCGAAGACGATCAGCAGTCCGCCCGCGGCGACCGGCAGCAGTTCACCGAGCGCGTCGTGCTCGTCGACGGCCTCCTGGACAGCGACCGTCGCCGCGGCGATCGTCTCGCCGAGCACGATGATGGTGAACAGGCCGTACCGTTCGGCGATGTGGTGCGGATGCCAGCTCGTGCTGCGATCGCGCTCTGCGAGGGCCGGAACCGACAGCTCGCACAGGGCGAGCATCACGTAGAGCGCGGTACGGGCGCCGTTCATGTCGGCGGGTACGAACAGCATGCCGATCCAGCCCAGTTGGACCAGGACGATCCCGATGGCGTACCGCCGCGCGACCCTGCGTTCTGCGCCCTCGGACCAGCGGGCCACCCGCAGCCACTGGCTGGTCAGCGCGAGCCGCATCACCACATAGCCGATGACGGCGAGCGTCCAGTTCCCGTGGTCGAAGGCGCGCGGCACACCGGCGGCGAGGATGAGCACGCCGGTGATCTGGACGAACGTGACCACGCGGTAGAGCGTGTCGTCGGTGTCGTACGCGGAGGCGAACCAGGAGAAGTTCACCCAGGCCCACCAGATCGCGAAGAACACGGCCAGATAGCCGACGATCCCGGCGCCGGGATGCCCCTCGGCGACGGCATGCACGAGACGGCCGCCCGCCTGGGCGACGGCCACGACGAAACACAGGTCGAAGAAGAGTTCCAGCGGGGTCGAGGCGCGGTACTTCTCGGTGCGGCTGCGGGCGGTCATCCGGGGCATGGGGCCCAGCACAGCAGACCACTCCGGTGGCCGGTGGCGGGACGCGCAGATCGTACGGGGAAAGCGTCCTGCGTCAGGTCCTGCGCCGCGGACCTTCGCGCGCCCGGGCTTCGTGCCGCTGGGCGACGCGCTCACTCAGCCGGACGTCCGATCAGGACCGACCATTCCGTTCCTCGTCGTCCTGGGGCTCTGGGTGCTCGACCCGAAGGATCGCTGACCGTCGCCGTACCCTGTTGGTATGAGCACCGCCCCCACCCCCGGACCGCGCGATTCGAAACCGTCGCAGCCGACGAACCCGACACAGCCGGAGCAGAGGAAGCCCAAGCCGGCTCTGATCTTCGACGATCCGCTGGACCAGCAGTCCGCGGACGATACGGACCGAGCGTGGGGCGAGCGGGCTCCGGCCGGCGGCAGCGCCGCCGACCTCGCGCGCTTCCTGGACGAGAAGCCACCCCACCACGTCTGAGCTACTCGTCGTGGCCGCGGCCCGGTTCCTGGCCGCGCCCCTCGCCCGCCGGGCCGCTGCGCTGCGAGACGAGAGCGTCGCGGATCTCCTTCAGCACCTCCAGCTCGCTCATCTCCAGCGTCTCCTGCACGCCGTCCTTGGCAGCCTGCATCGCCGCTCGCCTGGCCAGGTACTTGGCCATCGGCAGCACCATCAGGAAGTAGACGACGGCCGCCGTGATCACGAAGCCGATCGTGGCGCTGAGCACCGAGCCCCACAGGATCCGGATGCCCTCGGTCTCGCCTGTCTTCGGGTCCGTGACACAGGGGCCCTTGAGGCAGGAGCTGTAGCTCCCCAGATCCTTGGTGCCGAACGCACCGACGAGCGGATCGATGACGCCCTTGACGAGCGCGTTCACGATGTTGGTGAACGCGGCGCCGATGACGACCGCGATCGCCAGGTCGATCACATTGCCGCGCAACAGGAAGACCCTGAAGCCTTCCAGCAGACTGACCTTCTTCTTCTCGCCCACGAGTGAGTCCGCCTCCGCATGCGCCGTAATGGGAGCGAACTGTTCGGCAATCTACGGCAGCACGAGGCGAAACCACCCGACCCGCGCCTTCTGGCAGGTGACTTGACGGCTCCTCAGTGCGAATGGGCCGGTGTGCCCGGTTCAGCACAGCGTCACCGCCAACCGGGCCGAGATCCCTGCGCCGGCCAGCGACGCCGCCGTGCTCCGGGGCACGGACAGCACGACCAGCGCGCCACCCGCCGCGGGGTCTTCGTCAGAACCATCGGCCGCCGTCCGTGGCACCGCCGCCACCCGGGCCCCCTTCGCCACCACCCTGGCGTCCGCCCCGGAGCCCTCGCCCGCGATCACATCGACGCGGTCGCCCGGCCGCAACAGCCGCACCGTCGCCGCATCCGCGATCCGGACCGGCGCCGACACCAGCTGAACCGGCCGCCGCTCCCCTTCCGGCGCCGAACCTCCCGCGCCGTCGGCCGTCCCGCCGCCACCGTCACCAGCGGCCAGCCCTGTCGCAGCCAGCGCCGCAGCTGTCAGCGCCAGTCCGGCCGCCATCGCGCGGCGCTGTCGCCACACCGCCCGCCGTAACCGACGCCCACCACCCCCGCGCACCCGCAGCGGCGCGAACGCGGGCACCCCACAGGGTGGTGGCGCCGACACCGGCGGGCCGGGGACCGTCGGACGTACATCGGACGAGGACGTGGTCGGAGAAACGGGCGGGAACATGGCCGACACCACCTGCCGTGAGGAGCGAGGAGCGCGAAGTCAGGCGTTCGGACGAACACCGACGCCCCTCACGATCCACCGTCCGCGAGATTCCCGCCGAGCTCTGTGGACAGCGCACACGCTGTGGACAAGTCGGTCACCCACCCGTGCCCCACCCGCCTCGCAGAGCCGAGATCGAAGCCAGGCCCGAACCAGGACCAGGCCCGAACCAGGACCAGGCCGAACCAGGGACCAAGCCGCGGCCGCACCCCCTACGGCAGCTCGATCCCCGTCTCGATCCCGTCCAGCGCACGCGCACAAGAACAGCTGCGCTCCCCTTCCGCAGGCAGTGCCGTCACCGCGTCGAACAGCACCGCCCGCAGCCGGTCCACATTGGCCGCGAACACCTTCAGCACGTCCCCGTGGGAGACGCCCTCGCCCGCCTCGGCGCCCGCGTCCAGGTCCGTCACCAGCGTCATCGTCGTGTAACAGAGCCCCAGTTCACGGGCGAGCACGGCCTCCGGATGCCCGGTCATGCCGACCACCGACCAGCCCATCGCCGCATGCCAGCGCGATTCGGCCCGGGTCGAGAAGCGCGGCCCCTCGACGACCACCAGCGTCCCGCCGTCCACCGGCTCCCAGCCCTTGGCGCGTGCCGAGGCAAGGGCGACCTTGCGCCCCTCGGGGCAGTACGGGTCGGCGAAGCCCAGGTGCACCACGTTCGACGCAACCCCGTCCGCACGGGTCTCCCCGTCGTAATACGTCTGCGTGCGGGCCTTGGTGCGGTCCACCATCTGGTCCGGTACGAGCAGCGTCCCCGGTCCGTACTCCGGACGCAGCCCGCCGACCGCACACGGACCGAGCACCTGACGTACGCCCACGGACCGCAGCGCCCACAGGTTGGCGCGGTAGTTGATGCGGTGCGGCGGCACATGGTGGCCGCGTCCGTGGCGGGGGAGGAAAGCGACCCGGCGGCCGCCGATCTCACCGAGGAAGACGGAATCGCTCGGCTGTCCGTACGGGGTGTCCACGCGAACCTCGGTGACGTCCTCCAGGAAGGAGTACAAGCCCGAACCGCCGATGACACCGATCTCTGCGTTCACCATGCGATCACACTAGCGGGGCTGTAAATGCCGAGGGCCCCGCCGATCGGATCGGCGGGGCCCTCGGATGAAGTGTGAAGCTGCGTACCTCGGCTCAGGCGGCCGACGTACCGCTCGACGACGACGCGGAGGACGACGACGAGGAAGAGGAAGCAGCCGCCGACGAGGACGCGGACGACTTCGAGTCCGACCCCGTCGAGGGAGTCGACGAAGCGGAACCGGATGCCTTCGCGGACGACGAAGCCGGCGCACTGCTCGACGAGGAGCCGCGGCTGTCGTTCCGGTAGAAACCGGAACCCTTGAAGACAATGCCGACCGCCGAGAACACCTTCTTCAGGCGTCCCTCGCAGTTCGGGCACACGGTCAGAGCGTCATCGGTGAACTTCTGCACCGCCTCGAGGCCCTCGCCACATTCGGTGCACTGGTACTGATAGGTCGGCACTTGTCTTCCTCCTGGCACTCTCACTCGATGAGTGCTAACAATCCTCAATGGTAGCTGCTACGGGCCGCTGTTTGCAGTAACGTCTGTCACCTGCCCCAAGGGCAGCGGTCAGGGCTTGGCCGTCGTGAGGGCCGCCGGCCTGAGCGAAAAGCTGCCACATTATGTGGCGGAGGAGTCACACTGACGTATTCCGCTGAGACGAGCGCATGAATCGTCACTTTCTGGCCGCGACGGGATCGCGGTGAACCGAGCCGTGTGCGGCCATGATGGTCGCGCGGGCCGGTGTCAGCCGCGAACGCAGCGTCACCAAAGTCACGAGCGCCAGCACGGTCCCCACCAGCGGCACCACGAAGCCGGTGCTCGCGCCGTGGGCGTCCGCCAGCCGCCCGGCGACCGTCACCGCAGCGGCCTGTCCGAGCGCGACCGCGCCCGTCAGCCAGGTGAATGCCTCGGTCCTTGCGGACGCCGGAACCAGCGCCTCGACGAGCGTGTATCCGCTGATCAACGCGGGTGCGATGGAGAGTCCGACGAGCAGCCCGAGTCCGGCCAGCAGCGGCACGGAGTGCACGGCCCACAGCCCGGACGCGGTCAGGGTCAGCGCCGCGTACCCGGCGATCAGCCTGCGCCGCGGCCCGCTCTTCCAGGCGACGGCACCGCAGGCGATCCCGGCCAGCATGTTGCCGGCCGCGAAGATCCCGTACAGCAGGCCGTTCGCGCCGGGCCGGCCGATCTCCTCGGCGAACGCGGTCAGCGAGACCTGCATGCCGCCGAAGACGGCGCCGATCCCGAGGAACGCCACCGCGAGCACGCGTACGCCCGGTACGGACAGGGCGGAGGTGTGCCGTTCGGAGGCGTCGGACGTGGTGGCGCGGACCGCGGGCTGGGTGCGGCGCTGCGCCGCGAAGAGCAGGCCGCCCATCAGCGTCAGTGCGGCCTCCGTGATCAGTCCGGCCGCCGGATGCACCCCGGTGCACAGGGCGGTGGCAAGGACGGGTCCGATGACGAAGGTGAACTCGTCCGTCACCGACTCGAAGGCGGCGGCGGTCGACATCAGGGGCGAGGCCTTCCGGCCGGGTGCCGCGCCCAGCAGTGCCGCCCAGCGGGCCCGCACCATCGGGCCGATCTGCGGGACGGACGCACCGGTCGGCACTGCGGCCAGGAACAGCAGCCAGAGCGGTGCGTCCGCCAGTGCGAGTGCTGTCAGCGCCGATACGGACGCCGCGTGCACGAGGACTCCCGGCAGCAGTACGGCGCGTTGGCCGATGCGGTCGGCCAGCTTGCCGCTCTGCGGGGCGAACAGCGCCATGGAGACACCGGTGACAGCGGCGACAGCGCCCGCGCTGCCGTACGAGCCGGTGGTGTGCTGAACCAGCAGGACGATGCCGATGGTCAGCATCGCGAAGGGCTGCCGTGCGGCGAAGCCCGGGAGGAGGAAGGTCCACGCACCGGGGATGCGCAGCAGTTGCCCGTAACCGGGGCGGTCGGAGACCGTGGACGCCACGGTCCATGCCTTTCTGCTGCCTGGTAGCCATGCTTCCGTGGCCGGTCCGCACCTGTGGGTGCCGGTCCCGGACGGGAGCTGCCGAGAGCTGTCCTCTTCGCGCGGAACTGCGGTAGATGCCGGGCGCTCGCAGCAGAGGCGGAGGACGCCACGACCGCCATACGGTCGCGCCAGCTCTGCGTCAGGCAGAGTTGGTCGATCCGGTGTTGACCGGATCTATCGATCTTTGTCGATCACGTTTCCTTCATGCTACAGGGCAGGATCCGGTGCATGCCTGCGATTGCGGGCAATCACACCTTCGTAGCCTCGGATCAGTGGTGCGTCCTGGTCCTGCCGGTTCCACCGGTGCCGCCGTCGGTCCCCAGCCAACCGGCCAGCTTGCCGCCCTCGCCGACCGCCCGCAGTCGGGCCTCGGCCGTGTCGCGCACCGGATCGGTCGCGACGACGAGCAGTTCGTCGCCCCGCCGCAGCATCGTCGACGGTCCGGGCACGAAGCTCTTCCCCTCCCGTACGACGAGGGTGACGGCCGCTCCGGCGGGCAGCCGCAGTTCGGCGATCTCCACGCCGTGCATCTTCGACTTCCCGGGGATCGCCACCGACAGCAGATGTCCGCGCAGCCGCTCGAGCGGCGCCGACTCGATGCCCAGGTCGGTGGCCTCGGAGGGGTCCTCGGCGATCTTCAGGGCTTTGGCCAGCCAGGGCAGGGTCGGCCCCTGGATCAGCGTGTAGACGACAACGAGTACGAAGACGATGTTGAAGACGTGGGTGGAGCCCTCGATCCCGTGCACCATGGGAATGGTCGCCAGGATGATGGGGACGGCGCCACGCAGCCCCGCCCACGACATGAAGGCCTTCTCCCGCCACGGCAACCGGAACGGGATCAGGGAGATGAAGACCTCCATGGGGCGCGCCACCACGGTCAGTACAAGACCCACGATGATCGCGGGCCAGAAGTCGTCGAGCAGGTCGTGCGGGGTGACCAGCAGCCCGAGCAGGACGAACATGCCGATCTGGGCCAGCCAGCCGAGCCCGTCGGCGAAGCCGCGGGTGGCGGGCCAGTGCGGCAGCTTGGCGTTGCCGAGGAGCATCGCGGCCAGATAGACGGCGAGGAAGCCACTGCCGTGGACCAGGGCGCCGGCCGCGTACGCGGACACGGCGATCGCCATCACCGCGATCGGGTAGAGACCGGACGCGGGCAGTGCCACATGACGCAGTCCGAACGAGCCGAGCCAGCCGACGGCGATGCCGACGGCCGCGCCGATCAGCAGTTCCAGGGCGATCTCGCCGACCAGCAGGTACCAGTTGTCCACCGGCCCCTTGGTCGAGAAGGCCACCACCAGGATCACCACGGGGGCGTCGTTGAAGCCGGACTCGGCCTCCAGCACACCGGTGATCCGGGCAGGCAGCGGCACCTTGCGCAGCACGGAGAAGACCGCGGCGGCGTCCGTCGACGAGACGACCGCGCCGATGATCAGCGACTGCCGCCAGTCCAGGCCGACCAGATAGTGCGCCCCGGCCGCGGTGACGCTCACGCTCACCGCGACACCGACGACCGACAGCGTCGCCGCGGCGGGCAGTGCCGGCTTGATCTCCTTCCACTTCGTGCCGAGGCCGCCCTCGGCCAGGATCACGACAAGGGCGGCGTAGCCGAACACCTGGGTGAGTTCGGCGTTGTCGAACTTGATGTGGAGGATCCCGTCCTGCCCGATGGCGATCCCGATGCCGAGATACAGGAGCAGGCTGGGGAGCCCGCTGCGGGACGAGATGCGTACCGCCGCGACGGCGACGAGCAGGACGAGCGAGCAGACGAGCAGGAGTTCGTTGAGCGCGTGGACAGTCAGTGGCCGTTCCTTCCCTGCGTACGCCTGCCGAATGGCTCTCCGGCGGCCGGTACTTCGTTACCTTACCTAATCTTTAACGCTTTCTTGACGCGTTCGAGTGCTCATGTGATCGCTGCTCGATTCGATGGATCCCGATACCGCGTCGGACCCGCCTCGGTGCTGCGCCTATGGTTGCTCCTGCACTCCCAGGACCACCCTGCCCCTCGAAGGACAGCGATGCCCGTCAACACAACCGCCTCTTCCGGCTCTTCCGGTTCTGCCGGTGCGAAGACCGGCAAGAAGAAGGGGCGACGCGCCCGCCTGATCGTGATCGTCCTGGTGCTGGCGCTTGTCGCGGGTATCGGTTACGGCGCGTACTGGTCCGTAGCGACCGTGCGTGCCTCGTACCCGCAGACGAACGGGTCGGTCAAGATCGACGGTCTCTCCGCCAACGTCGACGTCAAGCGCGACAGCTATGGAATCCCGCAGATCTACGCGGACTCCGACACCGACCTGTTCCGCGCCCAGGGCTTCGTGCAGGCTCAGGACCGCTTCTGGGAGATGGACGTCCGCCGTCATATGACGGCCGGCCGGCTCTCCGAGATGTTCGGCTCCGGGCAGGTCGACACGGACGCCTTCCTGCGGACGCTGGGCTGGCGCAAGATCGCGCAGGAGGAGTACGACACCGTCCTGTCCGCGGACACCAAGAAGAACCTCCAGGCGTACGCGGACGGGGTGAACGCCTACCTCAAGGGGCGCGACGGCAAGGACATCTCCGTCGAGTACGCCGCGCTCGGCCTCACCAACGACTACACGCCGACCAAGTGGACCCCGGTCGACTCGGTCGCCTGGCTGAAGGCGATGGCCTGGGACCTGCGCGGCAACATGCAGGAAGAGATCGACCGCTCGCTGATGACCAGCAGGCTCAGCAAGGAACAGATCGAGGACCTGTACCCCGCGTACCCGTACGACAAGCACCGGCCGATCGTCGGCCAGGGTGCGATCTCGTCGGTCACCGGCGCGTTCGACCCGGCCGCGACGTCGTCCACCGGCGTCGGCGCGAACACCGTGCAGGGCGCCACCGAGGGCCTGAAC
The DNA here is from genome assembly GCF_044453545.1 of Streptomyces sp. NPDC051664. Classification (NCBI taxonomy): domain Bacteria; kingdom Bacillati; phylum Actinomycetota; class Actinomycetes; order Kitasatosporales; family Streptomycetaceae; genus Streptomyces; species Streptomyces sp. NPDC051664. Next base: position 129,121 of record NZ_JBITCU010000009.1, read on the forward strand.
ACCCAGCTCTCCTCGCTCTCCGACACCCTCGACAAGATCCCCGCGCTGCTCGGCCCGAACGGCAACGGCATCGGATCCAACTCCTGGGTCGTCTCCGGCACCTACACGACCACCCGCAAGCCGCTGCTCGCCAACGACCCGCACCTCGCGCCGCAGCTGCCGTCGCTCTGGTACCAGATGGGGCTGCACTGCCGGCAGCTCTCGGCGACCTGTCAGTACGACACCGCCGGATACACCTTCTCCGGCATGCCCGGCGTGATAATCGGCCACAACCAGGACATCGCCTGGGGCTTCACCAACCTCGGCGCGGACGTCACCGACCTCTTCCTGGAGAAGGTCTCCGACGAGGGCTACCTGTACGACGGCAAGGTGAAGCCCTTCGTCACCCGCAAGGAGACCATCAAGGTCGCGGACGGCGAGAGCCGGCACATCACCGTGCGCGAGACGAACAACGGTCCGCTGGTCTCCGACCGCAGTGGCGAGCTGGAGAAGGTCGGCCAGAAGGCCCCCGTCACCAACGCCGCGCCGGACCGCGGCGACGGTTACGCCGTCGCCCTGAAGTGGACCGCGCTTGAACCGGGTCACTCCATGGACGCCGTCTTCGAGCTCAACCGCGCAAAGGACTTCAAGACCTTCCGGGCCGCCGCCGAGCACTTCGAGGTCCCCTCGCAGAACCTCGTCTACGCCGACACCAAGGGCAACATCGGCTATCAGGCCCCGGGGAAGATCCCGGTCCGCAAGGCGGGCAACGGCACGATGCCGAGCCCGGGCTGGGCGTCGTCGTACGGCTGGAAGAAGGACCCGATCCCGTTCGACGAGCTGCCGTACGAGTACAACCCGAAGCGCGGCTACATCGTCACCGCCAACCAGGCCGTCATCGACGAGAAGAAGTACCGCCCCATGCTCACCAAGGACTGGGGCTACGGCACCCGCAGCCAGCGGATCAACGACCTCATCGAGTCGAAGATCAAGGGTGGCGGGAAGATCTCGACCGACGACATGCAGAAGATGCAGATGGACAACACCAGCGAGATCGCTGCGCTGCTGGTGCCCGAGCTGATGAAGATCAACGTCTCCGACAAGAGCGTACGTGAGGCACAGAAGCTCCTGGAGGGCTGGGACTACACCCAGGAGCCCGACTCGGCGGCCGCTGCCTACTTCAACGCGGTCTGGCGCAACATCCTCAGGCTGGCCTTCGGCGACAAGCTGCCCAAGGAGCTGCGGGTCAAGGGCGAGTGCCTCACCGTCCTCCCGGCCGACAGCACGGGTCCGGTCGACGAGCAGGACAAGCCGGTACGCGAATGCGGCCAGCGCGACACGGACACGGCGCAGCCGGACGGCGGCGACCGCTGGTACCAGGTGGTCGCCAACCTCATGGACGACGAGAACAACGAATGGTGGCAGTCGCCGAAGAACCGCAAGGACAAGGCGACCGAGACCCGTGACGAGCTCTTCGGCCGCGCCATGAAGGACGCCCGCTGGGAGCTGACCGCCAAGCTCGGCAAGGACATCTCGACCTGGAGCTGGGGCCGGCTGCACCAGCTGACCCTGAAGAACCAGACCCTCGGTACCGAAGGCCCCGATGTGCTCCAGCGGGCCCTCAACCGGGGCCCGTGGAACCTCGGCGGCGGCGAGGCCGCGGTCAACGCCTCCGGCTGGAACGCGGCGGGCGGCTACGAGGTCATCTGGGTGCCGTCGATGCGGATGGTCGTCAACGTGGGGGACTGGGACAAGTCCCGCTGGGTCAACCTCACCGGCGCCTCCGGGCACGCGTTCAGCGCGCACTACACCGATCAGACCGACAAGTGGGTCAACGGCGAACTGCTCGACTGGTCCTTCGGGACGAATGCGGTGGCGAAGACGACGAAGGACACGTTGACGCTCAAGCCGTCCTGACGCTCGAGCCGTCATAGGAGGCGGCGGGCCCGGGGCTGTTCCGGCCGGGCTCAGACGGTGAAGCGCCGCGCTCCGGCCGGTGTCACCACGGCGTCCACGGGGTGGTCGTGCGGTTCCACGGGAACCTGCGCGACCACCTCGTTGTCGTAGAGCAGGACGACCAGCGCCGGATGCGCCCCGGCCGCCGCGAGCCGGGCCAGCACCCGGTCGTACGAACCTCCGCCGCGACCGAGCCGCATCCCGCGCCCGTCCACCGCGAGGCCCGGCAGCAGGACCACGTCCGCGTCCAGGACGGCGTCCGGCCCGAGCCGCGGACCGTCCGGCTCCAGCAGCCCGCGAGCCGCCGGTACGAGGCCGTCGCCACCCTTGTACGCGGCCCAGTCCAGATCGTTGTCCGAGAGGAGCACCGGCAGCAGCACCCGTACCCCCCGCGCGCGCAGCGCATCCAGCAGTGCACGGGTGCCCGGCTCGCGCCCCACCGAGACGTAGGCTGCGACGGTACGGGCCTCGGCCAGCTCCGGAAGATCTACTGCACCGTGGGACAGAACCATCGCGGCGTTGTCCACGTCCTCCCTGCTCAGGAGGGATCGCGCGGCAAGCAGGTCTCGCCGCAGGGAGGCCTTTTGGGGCATGTCGGTGTTCAACGGGCACCTATGAATCTCGCGTATGTGCATATATGAGTACAAAGTTAACCGGACGCTCATCTTCCGCCCATGGGCGCCGGTTATGGTTGCGCGCATGACTCAGTCGCACCCCAGGATCAGCAAGGCTGTCATTCCGGCCGCAGGGCTTGGTACCCGCTTTCTGCCGGCCACCAAAGCCACTCCCAAGGAGATGCTGCCTGTCGTCGACAAGCCCGCGATCCAGTACGTCGTCGAAGAAGCGGTGGCGGCCGGCCTCTCCGACGTACTCATGATCACAGGCCGCAACAAGCGCCCCCTCGAGGATCACTTCGACCGCAACTACGAGCTGGAGTCCGCGCTCACCCGCAAGGGAGACGCCGACCGGCTCCGGAAGGTCCAGGAGTCGAGTGACCTCGCCACCATGCACTACGTCCGCCAGGGCGACCCGCGCGGCCTCGGCCACGCCGTGCTGTGCGCCGCACCGCACGTCGGCGACCAGCCGTTCGCGGTCCTCCTCGGTGACGACCTGATCGACCCGCGCGACCCGCTGCTCGCCCGCATGGTCGAGGTCCAGGAGCGCGAGGGCGGCAGCGTCGTCGCGCTGATGGAGGTCGAGCCGGAGCAGATCCATCTGTACGGCTGCGCGGCCGTCGAGGCCACCACGGACGGCGATGTCGTCAGGGTCTCCGGGCTGGTCGAGAAGCCCGATCCGGCGGACGCGCCGAGCAACCTCGCGATCATCGGCCGCTATGTCCTCGACCCCGCCGTCTTCGACATACTGCGCAGGACCGAGCCGGGCCGCGGCGGCGAGATCCAGCTCACCGACGCCCTGCAGTTGCTCGCCGAGGACGAGAAGATCGGTGGCCCCGTGCACGGTGTCGTCTTCAAGGGCCGCCGCTATGACACCGGTGACCGGAGCGACTACCTCCGCACCATTGTCAGACTCGCGTGCGAACGTGAGGACCTGGGCCCGGACTTCCGGAGCTGGCTCCGCAGTTTCGTCACCGAGGAGATGTAGCACTTGAGCAGCCCGATCTGGTCGGTGGACGAGCACCTGGCGGACATCCTCGCCGCGGTACGACCGCTCGAACCCATCGAGCTCCAACTGCCCGAGGCCCAGGGCTGCGTCCTCGTCGAGGACGTCATGGTGGAGATCGCCCTGCCGCCCTTCGACAACAGCTCGATGGACGGTTACGCGGTCCGCACCGCCGATCTCGAGGGCGCCAGCGAGGAGTTCCCCGCGGTGCTCACGGTCATCGGTGACGTCGCGGCGGGCAGTGACGGACTCTCCGGCGACAAGACCGTCGGCCCCGGCGAGGCCGCCCGCATCATGACCGGCGCCCCGCTGCCGGCCGGTGCGGAGGCTGTCGTGCCGGTCGAGTGGACCGACGGCGGTACGGGCGGCGGCCCGGCGGACACCATGCGCGCCCACAGCCACGCCCCGCAGGACGCGGGCGGCGAGGTCCGCGTCCACCGCCCCGTCGCGGCCCGCGCCCATGTCCGGGCCCGCGGCAGCGATGTGCAGCCCGGCGATCTGGCCCTGCGGGCCGGTTCGGTCATCGGGCCGCCGCAGATCGGGCTGCTCGCCGCGATCGGCCGCTCCACAGTGAAGGTGCGGCCCCGGCCGCGTGTCGTGGTCATCTCCACCGGCAGCGAACTGGTGCAACCCGGTGAGGAACTGACCGGCGGCCAGATCTACGACTCGAACAGCTTCGCGCTGACTGCTGCCGCGCGCGACGCCGGAGCCATCTCCTACCGGGTCGGCGCCGTCACCGACGACGCCGACATGCTCCGCGCCACGATCGAGGACCAGCTGATCCGCGCCGACATCGTCGTCACCACGGGCGGCGTCAGCGTCGGCGCGTACGACGTGGTCAAGGAGGCCCTGTCCGCCGTCGGCGACGCGGACGAGCCGGGCAGCGGCATCGAGTTCCGCAAGCTCGCCATGCAGCCGGGCAAGCCGCAGGGCTTCGGCTCGATCGGCCCCGAACACACCCCGCTGCTGGCACTGCCGGGCAACCCCGTCTCGTCGTACGTCTCGTTCGAGCTGTTCGTACGGCCCGCGATCCGCACGCTGATGGGCCTGAAGGACGTGACCCGCCCGACGGTCCGCGCCACGCTGAAGACCGACAGCACACTCAGCTCGCCGTCCGGCAAGCGCCAGTTCCTGCGCGGCACGTACGACGCCGAGGAGGGCACCGTCACCCCCGTCGGCGGCTCCGGATCGCATCTGATCGCCGCCCTCGCCCAGGCGGACGCGCTGATCGTGCTGCCGGAGGACGTCACCTCGGCGGAGCCCGGCACGGTCACCGAGGTGATCCTGCTCCGCTGAACGCGACCCGGTGGCGGTACGGTGTCTGCCGCTGTGCCTTACCGGGGGACACCCCCCGGACCCCCGGCCGCACTCCGGTGCAGGCCGAGCGGGCAACCGGCGCCCTACCGCTAGGCGGAGTCCAGTGAGTACGCAGAACAGGCTGACGCATCTCGACGAGGCGGGTGCGGCCCGGATGGTCGACGTGTCCGAGAAGGACGTCACCGCGCGCGTCGCCCGCGCCAGCGGCCGGGTCCTCGTCTCGCCGCGCGTCGTCGAACTGCTCCGTGGCGAGGGAGTTCCCAAGGGCGACGCCCTCGCCACCGCCCGTATCGCCGGGATCATGGGCGCCAAGCGCACTCCCGAGCTGATCCCGCTCTGCCACCCGCTCGCCGTCTCCGGCGTGCAGGTCGACCTGAGCGTCGCCGACGACGCGGTGGAGATCCTCGCCACGGTGAGGACGACGGACCGCACCGGCGTCGAGATGGAGGCCCTGACGGCCGTCTCGGTCGCCGCGCTCACCGTGATCGACATGATCAAGGCGGTCGACAAGAGCGCGGTCATCACGGACGTCCGGGTCGAGTCGAAGTCCGGTGGCAAGTCGGGCGACTACCGGCGCTCCGTGCCGAAGGGAGCGGACGCATGACAGCGCCCGAGGCTGTGGCGTCCGGCGGCGAGCGTGCGTCGCTCCCGGAGCCGGACGAGCAGGGCGCGCCCCTCGACGGTGCGCCGCCCGCCCCCCGCACCGCGCTCGTCGTGACCGCGTCGAACCGCGCCTCGGCCGGTGTCTACGCCGACCGGGGCGGCCCCCTGATCGTCGAGGCGCTCGCCGCACTCGGCTTCGCCGTCGACGGGCCGCAGGTCGTCCCCGACGGCGACCCCGTCGAGCAGGCCCTGCGGGACGGGGTGGCCGCCGCGTACGACGTCATCGTCACCACCGGCGGTACGGGCATCTCACCGACCGACCGCACCCCCGACGCCACCCGCCGCGTCGTCGACCACGAGGTCCCCGGCATCCCCGAGGCGATCCGTGCCGAGGGCCGCGACAAGGTCCCCACGGCCGCGCTCTCCCGCGGCCTCGCCGGAGTCGCCGTCCGCACCCTCATCGTGAACCTGCCGGGCTCCACCGGCGGGGTGCGCGACGGTCTCGCCGTCCTCGAACGCCTTCTGGTGCACGCCGTCGATCAGCTCCGCGGCGGCGACCACCCCCGACCCGGGAGCCCGAGCTGAACGTCCCGACCTGGCCGGTGATCCTGACGGACGGCGCGATCGCCCTCCGGCCGATAAAGCTGCGCGACCAGCGCGAGTGGCGGGAGGTCAACCGGCGCAACCGCGACTGGCTCCGCCCCTGGGAGGCGACCGTCCCACCGCCCGGCCCGGGCGGTCCGGTGGCCCGGCGCCCCACCTACCGTCAGATGGTCCGCCATCTGCGCTCCGAGGCGAACGCCGGCCGGATGCTGCCGTTCGCCATCGAGTACGAGGGGCGTCTGGTAGGGCAGTTGACGGTCGCCGGGATCACCTGGGGATCGATGTGCTCGGGCCATATCGGCTACTGGGTGGACCAGGACGTGGCGGGTCGCGGTGTCATGCCGACCGCGGTCGCTCTCGCCGTCGATCACTGCTTCCGGTCCGTCGGAGTGCACCGCATCGAGGTGTGCATTCGCCCCGAGAACGGGCCCAGCCGAAGAGTCGTGGAGAAACTCGGATTCCGCGAGGAAGGACTGCGTCCACGTTATCTCCACATCGACGGTGCCTGGCGGGACCATCTGATCTTCGCGCTCACCGCGGAGGAGGTGCCCGACGGGCTGCTCCGGCGCTGGCACCAGGCACGACCCGGAACGCCGCGCTAAATAAAATGAATGTTCGAAATTGATCGCTGTGTGACTGCTAACGAACCCGCAAACGGCGACTGTTGATCCGAACAATCACAAAAAAAGTCCGTGATATCAGCCAGATCGTGCGACACACCGGGCCAATTGGCGGATGCCCCCGTGCAAACCCCTCTACGGTGTGAGACGTGAGCAGCAGCGGCCTCATCTATGCAGTCATCGTCGGGGCCTGGGCCGCCTACTTGGTGCCGATGTGGCTCCGCAGGCAGGACGAGCTCAATGAAGCCCGCCCTACGGAACGCTTCAGCACCGCCATCCGGCTGCTGTCCGGACGGGCGGCGATGGAGCGCCGGTACGCCAAGGAACTGCGGGAGCGCACCACCGAGGAGGCGGCGCCCGACGCCGAGCCGGACGTGGACACGGACCGAGTGGATTCCGTGGACGTCCGGGCCTTCGCCGCGCCTCCGGCGCATACCGAAGCCCGTGTGCACGACCCGGTGCGCGCACCGGAGCGTGCGGCTTCCACGGCGCAGGCGTACCAGGGTTCCCAGGAGCGGCAGGCCCAGGAGGGATCGGCACACGCGTCCGTGCCCGTACCCGCGCGGCGCGCGCGCCCCGGTGGGATCGATGCGGAGCGCGCCCGGCGTGCCCAGCGCTCGCAGGTGCTGGCGCGCCGTCGGCGCACCACCTCGGTCCTCTTCCTCGCCTTCACCCTCGGCGCGGTCGTCGCGGCGGTCGGCGGCCTCCACTTCCTGTGGGCGCCCGCGGTGCCTGCGGTGCTGCTGAGCACGTACATCGTGCATCTGCGCGCCAAGGAACGGCGCAGGTTCGCCTTCACCATGGACCGGCGCAGGGCGGAGGTGGCGGCACAGCACCTGCGCGAGAACCGCCACCGCAGGCACCAGCCCGCGGCCACGGCCCCCGCCGAGCCCGACGAGGAGCCCGAAGCGCGCCACCCCGAGCCCGAGCCCGCCCCCGCGGTCTCCCCGCAGGAAGCGGGCCGCCGCGCGCTGGTCGAGCAGACGGACCACGCGGAGTGGGTCGACCAGCAGCGTGAACGCGGCCGGGCCCAGGGCGACAGCTGGGAGCCTGTCCCGGTCCCGCTGCCGACCTACGTCACCGCGCCCGTGGCCCCGCGTGCCACGGGCGGCGTCGAGGTCGGCAACCCGGAGACCTGGAGCGCGGCCCGCTCCAGCACCGCCGAACCGGCACAGCCGGGCACCACGACCCCCACCGCACCCCCCGTGGACCCGGCCCCGCGCCAGCGCACCAACCAGTCCCGCCGCACCCGCGACCGCGGCCGGACCCCGCTCTTCGACCAGTACGAGGACGGCGACCGGCCCCGCGCCGCCAACGAGTGAGGCCCGCTGCGACGCCGACCAGGCTGACCAGCGAGGGAGCGGATTTCCGGGCACCGCTCCGAGGATGCTAGAGTTTCACTCGTTGCAAGGGCCTGTGGCGCAGTCTGGTAGCGCACCTCGTTCGCATCGAGGGGGTCTGGGGTTCAAATCCCCACAGGTCCACCGCAGCTCAGAGCCCCTACCGGGGAAACCCGGTAGGGGCTCTTTGGCGTCGTACAGCCGCGAAGTACAGCAACTACGTCTGATCTTGTGCGCCGAGGCGGACCGTCGCAGCAGCCGACCGCGCGGCGAAGGCTCGGTCGAAGTTCCGCGGCTCGATCGGGGTTCCGTGATGGTCCAGATCCTGTAGTTGCCACACAGGGGACAGAAGGAGCCCCTGGCCGCGGTGACACCGGCCAGGGACTCCTCGGGGCGATCTGCCTACGTCAGCCGCCGGACTCCGACGACGGGATGTAGGCGCCCGGCACGTCCTCCGGCGCGAAGATCTTGTCCTCGCCGGGGTACGGCTTCTTCCACTCGTGCGTCTGGTACCACGTGAAGTGGTTCATCTGCGCGGGGGGTGCGAAGTCGGGCACAGCGTTGGGCCCGGTCAGTCGCTGCTTCGACTTCCATGTGTCCCACTTCGCCGCGAGTGCCTGCTTGTCCGCCGGCACCTTCGCCGACGGCGCGGGCGCCGCACCGGGGTCCTGCGGTGCCGGGGTGTCCAGGCCGCAGGCAGGCGGGGTCGCCAGACCCCCGGTCAGCGGGGTCCGGTTGGGCAGCGCCTTGAACTGCGTGAAGTCCGCCTTCTTGGTGAACGCCGCACGCATCGGGCTGGCCGCGCTGTCCTTCTGGTTCATCGGGTGGATCCCGAGGATCTGCTCGATGGTGCGGATCATCGTGATCTGCGAGTAGTAGTGGCTGTCGACGGCGTCGTGCTGGGCCCAGGGGCTGATGATCTGGACCGGGGCGCGGTGGCCGTCGACGTGGTCGAGGCCGGCCTGGGAGTCGTCCTCGACCACGAAGATCGCGGAGTCCTTCCAGTGCTTGCTGTGCGAGATCTCGTCGACGATCCTGCCGACCGCGAGGTCGTTGTCCGCGACCTGAGCGGCGGCGTTCGCCGGACCACCGGTGTGGTCGCTGGAGAGCCAGAACATGTTCAGGTTCGCCGGCCCGTTCTTCTCGAAGTCACGCTTCCAGATCTGCTCCCGGTAGATGTCCGGGACGCTGGTGTCGAACTTCGGGAAGCCGTGCACCGACACGTCGTTGAGCGACGGGATCGGCGAGGACGAGTTCAGCGTATAGGCGGTGTCCTGCCCGGTCGTCTCCATGTTCTTGGAGTCGCAGTACAGGTTCTGCCAGCTCGCGCCCGACGGCTTGGTCAGGAACTGCTGGAACTCACCGAAGTCCCGCACGGACTTCCCGGCCGCCTGCGCACCGGTCCAGATGAAGCCGGTCCGCTGGTGGCCGAGAGCGTCGTCCTCGGTGTCGTAGCTGCGTGCGTACTCTCCGGCCGAGGACTCGGTGTACTCCGGGTTGTCGGCCTGCATCAGCCAGTTGTGCCCCTCGGCGGAGTTCGTGCCGATGTCGTACGTGTTGTCGTACAGCCCGAACTGCTTGGCCAGCGCGTGCTGATTCGGCGTCACGTTCTCGCCGAACTGCGCCAGCGACGGGTCGCCGTTGCCCTGCGGGATGTCACCGAGGACCTGGTCGTAGGTCCGGTTCTCCTTGACGAGCAGGAAGACGTGCTTGATCGTCGAGGGGTCTCCGAGCCGCTCCGGGACCGGCACCGGCTTCGCGTGGCCCTTGCCCTTGCCCTTGGCCTTGGCCAGCGTGACCGCGCCGCGGTTCCAGCCGTTCTGCTTGAAGACCTTGGCCGTCTCGGACTTGATGACGCGGTCGTCGGGCAGCGTGAACCGCTGCACGCTCGACGTCGTGTCGTGGGTGCCGTGCCCGGCGCTGTTGGTGGGGCGGCGGGCGTCGATACCACGGGTGCTGGAGACCACGACCTTGTTGCCGACGGTGGCGATCTCGGCGGGGAAGTAGTCCGTCGAGAGCAGACCGACGTAGCTGACCGGCTCCTGCGGGGTCGTGTACCGGTAGACGGCGACCGCGTTGGCGCGGCCGAGCGTCACCAGCAGGTGACCGTCGTCGGTGAGCGTCACCGCGTCGGGCTCGTAACCCACCGACGCCTCCGGCCACGGCTGGGTGGCGACGGTCTGCACGACCTTGTTTCTGGCGGTGTCGATGACCGACACGTCGTTGGTGGCGGTGTTGGTGACGAACAGTGCCCCGTGCTTGGCGTACAGGGCGGTCGGGTGCAGACCGACGTCGATGCTCGCGACGGCGGCAGCCGGGTTCGCCAGGTCGATGACGCTGACCGTGCCGGTGGTGGTGGCAGCGGTCACCGGGCTGGCTGGGACCTGGGTGTTGTAGGAGTTGATCGTGGTGTCGCCGGGCTTCGCCGGACGCCCGCCCTCGTTGCTGACGTACAGCTTGGAGCCGACCACGGTCATGTCGCGCGGGGCGTTGCCCACGGCCCAGCTCTGCTTGATGGCCCCGGTCGCCGCGTCGATGGCGACCACCCGGTTCTGGCCGTTGACCGCGGAGTACACGGTGGAGCCGTCGGACGAGAACACCGCCTCGCCGACCAGCGCGTGCTTGGGCCCGTCCACAGGGATGTTGACAGACGTCGGGTTGGCGACGCTGCCGTCCGGGTTCACGGTGAACTTGGTGTAGCCGTCGGTCTGGCCCAGCCACAGCTGCGAACCGTCGGGCGAGTACGTGGGGCCTTCCTGGCCAACGGAGTTGCTGCTGATGCGCGGGCTCGACGACGCGGCGCTGCCGACGAGCTGCTGCACCTGCCAGCTCTTCAGGTCGACGATGGACAGCGCACTGCCACCGTCGGTGATCGAGGCCGCGAGGTGGGTGCCGTCCGGGCTGACCGAGGACGACATGATCTTGCCGTTGTTCACGACGAGACGGTCGCCGTACGGGGCGATGTACTGGTCGCTGGAGATGACCTGGCCCTGATCGGTGGTCTGGCCGACCTGGTCGGTGCCGAACTGGTGCGTCTGGGCAAAAGCGGTGCCGGCGGCGGCGACGGCGAGAGCGGTGATGCCTGCCGTTGCCAGAGGTATCCGGCGGCCGATGCGTCTACCGAGAAAGCCGGAATGCTCCTTCTCGACGCGCCTGCGGCGTGTTACCTGCATGGAGTTATCCCTTCAGGGTGGCGGACAGCAGTTCGACGTTGCCGTCGAACTGCCAGAGCGGATTCGGTGCGTCTCCGATCGGGGTCCGGACCAGGAAGTAGCCGTTCACTTCCTTCGGCCCGTCACCGTCGGCCATGAACCGCCCGTCTGCGGTGACGTCGAGCTGGTAGATGGCCGTCCCTGCGGCCTCGACGTCGGGGAGATGCCAGGAGACGACGCAGCGCCAGTCGTTGCCCGGCCCCTGGCCGGCGACCTGGCCGCCGCCCTTGGTGCACGTCGCCGTGGCCTTCAGCTGCGCTTCGGTGACGTCGGGGCGGTTGAGTTGCTCGGTCTGGATGCGGTAGAGGTGGGCGAATGCCGTGGCGACCGACCGCTGCACCTTGTCCTGCTCGATTCCGGGACCCAGGGACGGGGTCGTCCCGGCGACGACCGCGACCGTGACGGCGCCAAGTCCGACCAGCGGCAGGAGTCCGGTGGTGATCGCGCGGCGTCCGGAGCCGTCGTAGGCCGGGTTGGTGAAATCGCGTCGCAGGAAAATCAGGTAGGCCAGCGTGGTCGCGGTCACGGCCCACACCAGGCTGACCACGATGCCGATCAGGAGTGGGCCGAGCTGTGCCGGGCTGGTGAACAGGCCGTTCCAGGCGATGAAGGCATAGCCGGGGAGGGCGAGGCGTACGGCAACGGGCAGCGGCAGCATCTGGGCGAGCTGCATCGCGAGCGCGACGAGCGCGGGCAGCAGCAGTCCCATCGGGGACCGCCCCAGCGTGACGGACCCGAGCAGTCCGATCGCGGCGAGGGCAAGGGTCGGGGCGAGTGCGCAGACCCAGGCGAGCAGGACATTGCCGGCGGCGTCCGCCGGCGTCAGCAGGTGGCCGTCGAGGCCGACCAGCGGCTGGTTGCCGACCGCCAGGACCCCGCCGGCCGCACTGGAACAGGCCAGCCCGGCCACGAGCAGCAGGATGACGGTGAGGCTGGCCAGCGCCTTCGCTGCGAAGATCCGTCGAGGCGACCGGACCGCCACGAGCAGGTGGCGCCAGGTGCCGAGCCGGTCCTCTGAGGCGAACACGTCGCCGGCGACCAAGGAGGTCAGCAGCGGGAGCGCCCAGGTGCCCGCGAAACCGAGCATCACCAGGGGTCCGGCCCACCCCGTGGCGTGCATCCAGCGACCGAAGAGGGTGTCGACGGGGAGCGTGCTCTGCTGGCTCACGGCGGCGACGAAGAGCGCCGGCACGATCCAGCAGGCGAGGACCAGCACGCGGATCCGCCATTGCGAGACCAGCTTGACCAGCTCGAAGCGGTAGCCGCGCGGAACCGGGACGCGGTGGGCACCGGCAACGTTGTCGTGGGTGAGGGTCGCGGTCATCGGCCGGCCTCCTGTTGCTCGGTGAGGGCGAGGAACGCTGCTTCGAGCGGCGACACCACGGGTGCGAGCTCGCGCAACGCGAGGCCCGCGTGGATGAGTTGCACCACCAGTTCGTCGAGGGCCGGCACCAGGGCGCGCACGACGAGTACCTCGGCGTCGTTCCGTGCCCCGGTGTCGTCGACGACCCGGATCCCGGCCGTGTCGGCAGCCAGCCGGCGGGCGGCCTGCGGGTCGGAGGTGAGCAGCCGGTAGTCGAGTTCACGGTTCTCCGCGGCCAGCTTGCTCAGCGGGCCCGAGAAGACGACCCGTCCGGTGGCGAGGATGGTGACCTCGGAACACAGCGCCTCGAGGTCGTCCATGCGGTGGCTCGAGAGCACGACGCCGGTTCCGTCCGTCGCGAGCCGGTTGAGGACACCGTGGACCTGTTTTTTTCCGGCCGGGTCGAGGCCGTTGGAAGGTTCGTCGAGCACGAGCAGCCGGGGCTTGGTGAGCAGGGCGGCGGCGAGGCCGAGTCGCTGACGCATGCCGAGGGAGAAGCCGCGGGTACGGTCGTCGGCGACATCGGTGAGCCCCACCTGGTCGAGCACGTCGTCGATCCCCGTTGTCCGCGCGTCGCGGCCGCGCAGAGCGGCCAGCGCGGCAAGGTTCTGCCGCGCGGTGAGTGAGGGGTAGAGACCGGGCCCGTCCACGAAGCCGGCGACACCGTCGGGAGCGGCGAGCGCCCGCCCGACCGGCGTACCCAGGATCTCGAGGCGGCCGCTGTCGGCGACGGCCAGGCCCAGCAGGAGGCCGAGCAAGGTCGTCTTGCCGGCGCCGTTCGGTCCGACCAAGCCGTGGATCTGCCCCTGTGCCACATCCAGATCGATGCCGTCCAGCGCGACGACGTCGCCGAAACACTTGGTGATCCCACGAGCCCGGGCTGCGAGGAGTGTGTCCATGAGTTCCTTCTTTCGGAAGCCACAAGGAACTTAGGTGTGGCACACAACGAAGGCGAGGACAGCTGGTTGAACGTTGATGGAACGGGAGGTGGTCGGCATCCCCCGCCCCGATTGCCATCGGTGCGTAATGCGCAGCTCGTCATGGCCGCCGCCGTCCAGGCCACCGGTCCCGGTCGGTTGCGGGGAGAACGGTGGTCGGTACAGCGGTCGAACTCCGCGTCGCCTAGGCTGTTTTCGATCGTCCCGCCCGCCAGGTGCCCTCCCGCGGCGGCCTCGCGGCAGGACGAGCCGCAGTTTCCTGCCCGCGATTCCCGTACGGAGGAGCGTCCTGTGACGGCCGGCCCGCTCAACCCCCAGATCGACACCAGCAAGCCCCACCCGGCGCGCGTCTACGACTGGTTGCTCGGTGGCAAGGACAATTACCCGATCGATCAGGCGGTGGGGGAGAAGCTGCCCCCGGAGGCGCGGGCCAATGCGGCGCGGAACCGGGCCTTCATGCACCGGGCCTCCGCCTGGCTGGCACACCGGGGCGTCGATCAGTTCCTCGACGTCGGTACCGGTATTCCCACCTCGCCGAACCTGCACCAGATCGTCCAGGCGATCACGCCCACGGCGCGGATCGTCTACGCGGACAACGACCCCATCGTTCTGCGTCATGCGGAGGCGCTGCTCGTCAGCAGCCCCGAGGGGGCCACCGACTACATCCACGCGGATGTCCGGCAGCCGGAGCTGATCCTCGACCGAGCCCGTGAACTGCTGGACTTCGACAGGCCCGTTGCCCTGTCGTTGATCGCGCTCATGCACTTCCTGCCCGACGACCAGGACCCGTACGGCATCACCCGCACCCTGGTGGACGCCCTGCCGTCGGGCAGCTATCTGGTCCTGTCGCACGGGACGGCCGACCAGCATCCGGAACTCCGCGTCGAGACCGAGGCCGCGTACAAGAAGGGCGCCATCGCGCTGCGGATGCGCACGCGCAGTGAGGTCGAGCCGTTCTTCGACGGTCTGGATCTCATTGCGCCCGGGCTGGTGCCGGCCGCGGAGTGGTACCAGGAGGAGCCGGCTCCGGAGAACGAACGGAGCGGTTTCTACGTGGGTGTTGCGCGCGTGAAGTGAGCGGGGCAGGTGGTGTCGACGCTCTTGGGCGCCGGGTCATGAGCCTGTGTCATGCGCCGGCCCTGCGGGGCCGGGCCGAGCGGCCCGACTGCCGGGAGTCTCCCGCCGGGGCCGAGTGCCGGTGCTGATCGTCGTGGGTGCGGACGACACGTACACGCCGGTCTCGGAAGCCGAGTCCATGCACCGGCTGATTCCGCAGTTCTCGCTCGTCGTCGACCGCGCCGGGCACCTGCCGAACCTGGAGCAGCCGGAGCGGTTCGACGCCGCGCTGCTCGGGTTCCTCGGAAGGCTCCAGGCCAGGACAGAGGTCTGGATCAGGACTCCTGGAGCGGTTTGGCGAAGCAGCGGCTGCTCTCGTACGTGCGGTAGTAGCCGAACTTCTCGCACGGGGTGTAGCCGCTGGAGGTGTACAGCGCAATGGCCTCCGGCTGCTGGTTGCCGGTCTCCAGCACCATCCGGGTGCGGCCCGCTGCGCGTGCATCTGCCTCGAGGGCGGCGAGGATACGGCGGGCCAGCCCCTGTCCGCGGACCTCCCGGGTCACGAACATCCGCTTGAGCTCGGCGTCGCCGTCCGAGTAGCCCTCGTCGCTCCGGTCCTGCGCGCGCCAGCCGCCGGTGGCGACCGGTGCGTCCGACACGTCGTAGGCGAGCAGATACAGGCCGTTCGGCGGCCGGAACATCGACGGGTCGAGCGGTGTGACATCGCCCTCGTCCCCGTAACGCTCGGCGTACTCGAGCTGCACCTCGTCGTTGAGTTTGACGGCGTCGGGGTGGTCGAAGGACCGAGGCTGGATATGCATGCGAAATATGGTACATGTATGCGGCGCCCGGTAATCGGTATGGTGCCGGCATGCTCACCGTGACCACCGTAAATGTGAACGGGCTCCGCGCCGCCGCGAAGAAGGGCTTCGCCGAGTGGCTGGCGCAGACCGACGCCGATGTGATCTGCCTGCAGGAGGTGCGGGCCGAGCCGCAGCAGCTCACCGCCGAGGTGCGTGAGCCCGACGGCTGGCACACCGTGCACGCACCCGCCGCCGCCAAGGGGCGGGCCGGGGTCTCGCTCTACACGCGCCGGGCGCCGGAGCGGGTGCAGATCGGGTTCGGCGGGTTCGGGGACGCCGGGAGCGAGGAGTTCGTCGACAGCGGCCGGTACGTCGAGGTCGACCTGCCCGGTGTGACGGTGGCGAGCCTGTACCTGCCCTCCGGTGAGGTCGGCACGGAGCGGCAGGACGAGAAGGAGCGCTTCATGGGTGCCTTCCTGTCGTACCTCAAGGGACTCAGGGTGCGGGCCGCGGCCGACGGCCGCGAGGTGCTGGTGTGCGGCGACTGGAACATCGCCCACCAGGAGGTCGACCTGAAGAACTGGAAGGGCAACAAGAAGAACTCCGGCTTCCTGCCGGAGGAGCGGGAGTGGCTGACCCGGGTCTTCGACGAGGCCGCATACGTCGATGTGATGCGGGCGCTCCACCCCGACGAGGAAGGGCCGTACTCCTGGTGGTCCTACCGGGGGCGGGCCTTCGACAACGACACGGGCTGGCGCATCGACTACCAGGTGGCCACGCCCGGTCTCGCCGGGCGTGCGGTGAAGGCATGGGTCGAGCGGGCCGCCACGCATGCCGAGCGGTGGAGCGACCACGCGCCGGTGACGGCCGTCTTCAACCTGTAAGGGTGCGGCGGTAACTGCTGCCGTCCTTGGGGCGGGTCAGCAGGCCCGCCACCACCAGATAGCGGCGCAGCGCCGAGTAGTCGTCGTGCACCGTCAGCAGTGCCTCGTTGACCTCGCGCTCGCTGTACATGCGGTCCGGCTCGAACAGCGTCCGGGCGAGGTGGACGAGCAGCTGTTCGCGGCGGGCCGGCTTGCGGGGGATCGCGGTCAGCCGACCGCGGGAGAACAGGGCGGCGACCCCGTGCGAACTGCTCGGATCGTTGTCAGGCATGGGCGGAAGCCTGACGCACGGGACGGGTGCGGGCAACGCAATTTCGGGCGACGGCTCCGAGGCCTACGTCTCCGGCGTCTTCGGCTCCGAGGGCTTCGGCCGGGCGTTGTCGTCGTGGCGCAGCCTGCGGTCGAAGGCCATCGAGAGTTCCGCGTCCACCACCGCGCGGGCGAGCGGACGGAGTTGGGCCGGTTCGGCCTCGGTGGAGTGGGCCCGCATCACCCCGACGAAGAGTTCGGCGAGCGCGTCCGCGTGTTCGCGGACCCGGCGGCCCGCCGAGAGCACTGTGGAGAGCGGCACCCCTTCCCGTACCAGCTCCGCCGACACCTCCAGGAGGCGGCGGCTGATGTGCACGATCTCGTCGCCGTCGGTGGCGAGATAACCGAGGTCCAGGGCGGTGGCGAGGTTCTCCGGGGTGACCTCGCCCTCGAAGTAGTCCGCGAGCTGTTCGGGCGTGAGGCGGACCGGGGTCTCCTCGGTCGGTTCGCCCAGCCCCAGCACCTCGGCGACATCGCGGCCGCTCTCGAACGTCCGGGCAAGATCGGCGATTCCGGTGAGGGTGTGGCCGCGCTCCAGCAGGCCGGCGATCGTCCGCAGCCGCGCCAGGTGATGGTCGTCGTACCAGGCGATGCGTCCCTCCCGGCGCGGTGGCGTGATCAGTCCGCGCTCCCGGTAGAAACGCACGGTCCGTACGGGGATGCCGGCCTCCCTGGCCAGCTCCTCCATGCGGTATTCGCGGTGCTCGCGTCCTTCAGCCACAACGGCACCCTATGTTGTACCGTCGGTAACTTTCCCTTGCCCGACCCCTACCCATCGGTACGGAGCTGCTCTACTCTCCCCACAATGCCAGTGATTGCTGGCAGAGTCGTGTGACGTACCGCGGGAGGCGGCAGCATGGCCCAGCACGAGCATGTACGAGTGGCGGTGATCGGATCCGGATTCGGGGGCCTGGGGGCCGCGGTCCGGCTGCGCCGCGAAGGCATCACCGACTTCGTCGTCCTGGAGCGCGCCGACTCCGTCGGTGGCACCTGGCGCGACAACAGCTATCCGGGCTGTGCCTGCGACGTACCGTCCCACCTCTACTCGTTCTCGTTCGCCCCCAACCCGGAGTGGCCGCGCACCTTCTCCGGGCAGGAGCACATCCGCGCCTACCTGGAGCACGTCGCCGACACCTTCGGGCTGCGTCCGCACATCAGGCCGGGTCACGAAGTGACGATGATGCGGTGGGACGACGACGAGTTGAACTGGACGATCGAGTCCGCGAACGGGACCACGATCGTCGCCGATGTCGTCGTCTCCGCGACCGGCCCGCTCTCCGACCCCAAGACGCCGGACATCCCCGGTCTCGCCGACTTCCCCGGCAAGGTCTTCCACTCGGCCCGCTGGGACCACGACTACGACCTGACCGGCAAGCGCGTCGCCATGATCGGCACCGGCGCCTCCGCCATCCAGATCGTGCCGTCGATCCAGCCGAAGGCCGGGAAACTGACCCTGTTCCAGCGCACCCCGCCGTGGGTCATGCCGCGCATGGACCGCAGCATCAGCGGTGCCGAGCGGTGGCTGCACCGCACGCTGCCGTTCACCGGCGCCGCGCGCCGCGGACTGCTGTGGGGCATACGGGAGTTGCAGGTCAGCGCCTTCACCAAGCACCCGAACGAGCTCGGTCTCGTCGAGAGGATAGCCAAGTCCAACATCGCCCGGGCCGTCAAGGATCCGGCGCTGCGGGCCAAGCTGACCCCCTCGTACCGCATCGGCTGCAAGCGGATCCTGCTCTCCAGCGCCTACTACCCGGCTCTCGCCCAGCCCAATGTGGATGTGGTCGCCTCCGGGCTGACGGAGGTGCGCGGCTCCACCGTCGTCGCCGCCGACGGTACGGAGACCGAGGTCGACGTGATCATCTTCGGCACCGGCTTCCATGTGACGGACATGCCCATCGCCGACCGGGTCGTCGGCGCGGAAGGCATCACGCTTGCCGAGTCCTGGAAGGACGGGATGCAGTCGCTGCGCGGCGCCACCGCCGCGGGCTTCCCCAACTGGATGACGATCATCGGCCCCAACACGGGGCTGGGGAACTCCTCCATGATCCTGATGATCGAGTCCCAGCTGAACTACATGGCGGACTATCTGCGCCAGCTGAACGTCCTGGGCGGACGGGCCGCGCTCGGCGCGCGGAGGTCGGCGGTCGGGATGTGGAACCGGCGGGTCCAGGAGCGGATGAAGCGGACCGTCTGGAACACGGGTGGCTGCACCAGCTGGTATCTGGACGCCAACGGGCGCAACACCACGGTCTGGCCGGGAACGACAGGTGAGTTCCGCCGTGCGACACGGACGGTGGACCTCGGGGAGTACGAGGTCATCCGGCCCCGGAAGGCTGATGCGGCCGAGACCGTCGCCGGCCGGAAGTCCGTCGCCGAGGAGGTCGCGCGATGAGCCGGCTGCTGCGACGCGAGGACGCCCCGCCGGTGCCCGCGCGCGAACTGACCGCCGTCTCCGCCGACGGCTCCCGGCTCCACGTCGAGGTGTACGGGCCGGACGGCGCCCCCGCGGTGGTGCTGGCGCACGGCTGGACCTGCAACACCCACTTCTGGGCCGCGCAGATCCGGGACCTGGCAGTGGACCACCGGGTCGTCGCCTACGACCAGCGCGGACACGGACGTACACCAGCCGTCGGCCCCGAGGGGTACAGCACCGACGCGCTCGCCGACGACCTCGAGGCGGTGCTCGCCGCCGCTCTCGCTCCGGGCGAGCAGGCGGTGCTCGCCGGGCACTCCATGGGCGGCATGACGCTGATGGCCGCCTCGCAACGGGCCGGGCTGCGTCAGCATGCGGCAGCCGTACTGCTGTGCAGCACCGGCAGTTCGCGGCTGATCGCCGAGTCGCTGGTCGTGCCGATGCGGGCCGGCGCCGTCCGGACCCGGATGACCCGCGCGATCCTCGGGGCGCGGGTCCCGCTCGGGCCGGTCACACCCGTCTCGAAGCGGATTCTCAAGTACGCGACGATGGGCGCCGGTTCGGCGCCGGAGCGGGTCGAGTCCTGTGCCAGGATCGTGCACGCCTGTCCGCGGGCGTCACGGGTCGCCTGGGGGCATGTGCTCGCGGAGCTCGATCTCGACGCGGGGATACGGGAGTTGCTGGTGCCCACGGCCGTGATCGCCGGCACGGAGGACCGGTTGACGCCGCCGGTACACGCCCGTGCCCTCGCGGCCGCGCTGCCCGACTGTCTGGGACTGACCGAGCTGGCGGGCATGGGCCACATGACACCGGTGGAGGCGCCGGAGGCGGTCACCGCGAAAATCCGGGAACTGGTCGCCGGGTATGTCACCCCTGCCACCGGCCCCGTCAGTGGCAGTGTCGAGGAGGAGGTCGTATGAGCGGCAGGCGCAGTCTCGAAGGTCAGGTCGTGGTCGTCACCGGCGCGGCGCGCGGCGTGGGCGAACTGCTGGCCCGCAAGCTCTCGGCGCGCGGTGCGAAGCTGGCGTTGGTCGGCCTGGAACCGGACGAGCTGAAGAAGGTCTCCGAGCGGCTGCACTCGGAGAGCGACCACTGGTACGCGGACGTCACCGACCATGTGGCGATGGCGCAGGTCGCACAGGAGGTGAAGGAGCGGTTCGGCAAGGTCGATGTCGTCGTCGCCAATGCGGGGGTCGCCTCGGGCGGGCCGTTCGTCGACTCCGACCCGGAGTCGTGGCGGCGGGTCATCGAGGTCAATCTGATCGGCGGCGCGGTGACGGGGCGGGCGTTCCTGCCCGTACTGGTGGAGAGCCGCGGCTACTTCCTGCAGATCGCGTCGCTCGCCGCGATCACTCCGGCGCCGATGATGACCGCGTACTGCGCGTCGAAGGCAGGCGTGGAGGCGTTCGCCCACAGCCTGCGGGCGGAGGTCGGGTACCGGGGGGTGAAGGTCGGCGTCGGCTATCTGTCCTGGACGGACACCGACATGGTGCGGGGCGCCGACGAGGACGACGTCATGCGGGAGTTGCGGCAGCGGCTGCCGTGGCCGGCGAATCGTACGTATCCGCTGGGCCCGGCGATCGACCGGATCGTGGCCGGCATCGAACGGCGTTCCGCGCATGTGTACGCGCAGTGGTGGCTGCGGGGCATGCAGTCGGTACGGGGCTACCTTCCGGCGGTCATCGGGGTGGTCGGGCAGCGCGAGATGAAACGGTTCGGGTCGCGGCTGGAGGGCGTGAGCAAGGGGCTCGTGGGGGCCGGGGGTGCGGCGGACGAGAGTGCGCGGGGCGTGGGGGGAGCGGGGGGTGCGCGGGGTTCGGACACTCAGCGTGACTGACCGAAATGCGTGGGATGTCCCGCCGTGTAAGTCTGGTCGAGGCCCTTACGGGGCCACCCCCAAGCACCCCACTAGGAGTGAACAGCATGGGTATCGCAGACCAGTTCAAGGACAAGGCGCAGGAGCTCGCCGACCAGGCGAAGAAGAATGTCGGCGACAAGAAGGGCGACGCGCGGCAGCGGTCGTCGTCCGAGGCGTCGGAGCGCGGGCGTGACAGGGCCCAGAACACGTCGCGGAACGCGGCGCGGGGCACGCACGACCGGGTCGACGACGAGTCTTGACTTGATCGTTGGTGACCTGCGCGGAGGCGTGGTTTGAGGCTTCGCGCGGATGAGGGGCGCGTCCGGGAGACCGGGCGCGCCTTTCGCGTGCGCGGGGGGTTCCTTGCCCCACCCCGCCCCTTCCCGAATCCGGGGGCAAGCCCCCGGGCCCCCTTGTCCTCAATCGCCGGACGGGCTCGCATTGCCGTCGCCGGACGGGCTCACGAGCCGCTGTCGGCGGGCGTGATTCACGAGTTGCCGTCGGCGGGTGGGCTCCCCAACTGCCGTCGTCGGACGGGGCTCACACGTTGCCGTCGCTGGACGGGGCTGACGAGTTGCCGTCGGCGGTCGGGTTCACGAAACTGCCGTCGTCGGACGGGGCTGACACGTTGCCGTCGCTGGACGGGGCTGACGAGCTGTCGTCGGTGGACGGGTTCACGAAACTGCCGTCGTCGGACAGGTCTCACAAGTTGCTGTCAGCGGACGAGTTCACGAGTTGCCGTCGGCGGACGGGTTCACGAAACTGCCGTCGTCGGGCGGGGCTCTCGAATAGCCGTCGTCGTGGGGGCACATTCGTCCGCGGTCGCCCTCGAAGCCGGCGCGGGCAATCAGCCCGTCCGGTGATTGAGGGCAAACCGTGGAGCCGGGTTCCCGCGCCGAGTCACCTCGGGGGCAGGGGCGGGCGTGCCCGGTCCGGGACTGTTTCGTACGTGGGCGGGGTGGCGGCCGGCTGGGTCTTGAGGAGGTCCAAGGCCACACGCACCGCGTCGTCCAGCACCGCGTGGCGCCCCTCCGCCCAGTCCAGGGGGGTGCGCAGGGCCTCCAGGTCCGGTTCCACGCCTCGGTTCTCGACCGACCAGCCGTACTCGTCGAACCAGGCCGCATTCATCGGCACCGTGATCACCGTGCCGTCCATCAACCGGTGCCGCCCGGTCATGCCGACCACACCGCCCCACGTCCGCTGACCCACGACCGGGCCCAGCTCCAGCAGACGGAACGCGGCGGTGATCATGTCGCCGTCGGAGGATGTCGCCTCGTCGGCGAGGGCCACCACCGGGCCCCGGGGGGCGTTGGAGGCGTACGAGACCGGCTGGGCGTTGCGGGTCAGGTCCCAGCCGAGAATGGTGCGGGTCAGCGTCTCGACCACCAGCTCGCTGATGTGGCCGCCCGCGTTGCCGCGTACGTCGACGATCAGGGCCGGCCGGGAGACCTCCAGGCGCAGGTCCCGGTTGAACTGGGCCCAGCCCGAGCCGCCCATGTCGGGGATGTGCAGGTAGCCGCATTTGCCGCCGCTCAGTTCTCGTACCACTTCACGACGCTTGGCCACCCAGTCCTGGTAGCGCAGCGGCCGCTCGTCGACCAGGGGCACGATCGCGACCCGGCGCGCGGGGCCCTCGCCCTCGCCGGGCTGGAAGGTGAGTTCGACCGTGGTGCCACCTGCCGCGGCGAGGAGGGGGTAGGGGCCTGTGACGGGGTCCACCGGGCGGCCGTCGACATGGGTGAGGACCGCGCCCTCCCGGATGCCGGTGCCGGCGAGCGGTGAACGAGCCTTGGAGTCCGAGGAGTCGCCGGGCAGGATCCGCCGGACCACCCAGGCTCCGTCCCGGCACACCAGGTTCGCGCCGAGCAGCCCGATCGGCCGCTGGTAGTGCGGCGGGCCCTCGTTGCGGCGGGCGGGTGCCACGTACGCGTGCGAGGTGCCCAGTTCGCCGAGCACCTCGCGCAGCAGGTCGGCGAACTCGTCGGGCGTCGCCACCCGTTCGACCAGCGGCCGGTACTGGTCGAGCACGCCTGCCCAGTCGATGCCGCACATGTCCGGCTCCCAGAAGTAGGAGCGGATGATGCGGCCCGCCTCCCCGTACGCCTGCCGCCATTCCGCCGGCGGGTCGACGTCGTGCAGGATCCGCCGCAGGTCGAGGTAGACCGTCGAGTCGCTGTCGCCGGCCTCGGTGGCCGGTACGGCCCGCAGTTCGCCGTCGTCCATGACGACGAGCCGTGTCCTGTCGCCGCTGACGGCGAACCAGTCGAGATGGCCGACGAGTTCGGTCTTCCTGGCCTTGGTGATGTTGAAGTGTTCGAGGGTGGGGCGCCCCGAGGTGTCGGCCGGGTTGACGAACGTCTCGCCGAGGGCGCCGGAGATCGGCCAGCGCAGCCAGACGAGCCCGCCGCCGCTGACCGAATGGAGCGCCGAGTACTTCGACGCGGTGACCGGGAACGGCGTCACCCGGTTCTCCAGCCCTTCGAACTCGACCGTGACCGTGGCCCCTTCGACCGGAGTCGCTTCCGGAGTGTCGACCGGGTCGAGGCCGCCCGCCGCCGGGCGTCCCTCCGGCGAGAGAGCGAACGGGGACGGGGTGGCCGAGGAGAGCGGCACCAGGTACGGGCGGCAGCCGAGCGGGAAGGAGAGGTCGCCGGTGTGGACGTCGTACACCGGGTCGAAGCCGCGCCAGGAGAGGAACGCGAGATACCGGCCGTCGTCCGTGAACACCGGGTTCTCGTCCTCGAAGCGGCCGTTGGTGACATCGACGACCACCGGCGCGCCGGGCCCCATGATCCGGGCCAGTTTGATCTGTCGAAGCGAGCGCCCGATTCCTGGATGCGACCAGGTCAGCCAGGCTCCGTCCGGCGAGAACGCCAGATCACGGACGGGGCCGTTGATGGAGCGGATCAGTTCGGTCGGTTCGCCGGTGGACTCCTCGGCGGTCTCCAGAAGCAGCAGGCGGCCGTCGTTCGTCGCGATCGCGAGGCGTTCGCCGTCCGGGTCGGAGGTCATCTCCTGGACCCGGCCGATCTGCCCGGAGGCCAGTCGGCGCGGTTCCCGGGGGCCGCTGGCACGCGGCAGGTAGGCGATCTCGATCGCGTCCGCACCGTCCGCATCCGTGACGTATGCGACCTGGCCGACGCTGCCGAGCATCTCGGGCAGCCGGACCCGGACCCCCGGTGTGTCGGCGATCGTGCGGGCGGGCCCGTCGCGGTGGGTGAGCCAGTACAGACTGCCCCGTACCGTGACGGCGCTCGCCCGTCCCGTCTCGTCCACGGACAGCGAGTCGACATGGCTGGAGGCCGGCACCTGGTACGTACGCCGCCCGGCCCGCGGCCCGCCGAGCCGCACCTCCAGCTTCCGCGGCACCGCGTCCGGCGACAGGTCGTCGACCAGCCACACTTCGCCCGCGCACTGGTAGACGACCCGGTGCCCGTCGCTGGACGCGTGCCGGGCGTAGAACGCGTCGTGGTCCGTGTGGCGGCGAAGATCGCTGCCGTCGTGCAGACAGGAGTAGAGGTTGCCGACGCCCTCGTGGTCGGAGAGGAACGCGATTCGCCCGCCGACGAACATCGGTGCGTCCAGATGGCCGTCGAGATCGGGCAGCAGCCGCACGCCGTGCAGCCACAGCCGCCCCATCGCCCCGCCCCGGTACCGCTTCCAGGCGGCCGGTTCGTGCGGCGGCGTGCCGGTGAGCAGCAGCGTGCGCCGCTCGCCGTCGATGTCCGCGACCGCGATGTCGGCGACCGGGCCCCAGGGGAGCTTCCCGCCGGGGGAGCCGTCCGTGGGGACGCTGTAGGCCCAGGAGAAGTACGAGAACGGCTGGGCGTGCGAGGACACGGCGAGGATGTGGGACTGCTCGCCCGGATCGGGCGTCCAGCCGCGGACCCGGGCGTCGGTGGCCCCCCAGTAGGTGAGCCGGCGGGCCGGCCCGCCCTCGACCGGCGCGAGATGGATCTCGGGGTCGAGGCTGCGCCAGGTCGTGTAGGCGATACGGGTTCCGTCGGGGGAGAAGCGCGGGTGGCTTACCCGGGTCCGGTCGACGGTCACCCGCCACGCCCGGCCGGGCCGCTGCCCCTCGGGGACGAGGGGGGCGACCCAGAGGTCGTCCTCGGCCGCGAAACAGAGCAGGTCCTCGTGGAGGTGCGGGAAACGGAGATACGCGACGTCGTCACTCACCCCCCAATGCTTTCCGCGCGAGAGGGCCCCGGCAACTCGTGGCGCGCCAAGTTGTGGTGCAGCACACAAGCGAAACGATTTAGTTTCGCTGAGTCGGCGAGGTACCGTCGACGTGTACGAAACAGTTTCGTTCGGTCGACTGATGTACGAGCGACTGACGTACGACCGGGAGAAGCAGGGGGTCGCACCACATGGCACGCACACGGCTCACGCCCGAGCGCGAGAGCGAGATGTACGCCGCGGTGCTCGACCTGTTGCGCGAGGTCGGCTACGACGCCCTGACCATGGATGCCGTCGCCGCCCGCACCCGTTCCAGCAAGGCCACCCTCTACCGCCAGTGGGGGAGCAAGGCGGAGCTGGCCGTCAAGGCGCTGCGGCACAACAAGCCGGGCGGCCTTGCCGAGATCGACACCGGCTCGCTGCGCGGCGACTTCCACGCCGCGCTCGGCCGTGCCGACGACTGCCAGATGGAGAAGGACTCCGCGCTGATGCGGGGCCTGATGCATGCCGTCCACGAGAATCCCGACCTCCACCAGGCCCTGCGCGAGCTGCTCATCGAGCCGGAGATGACCGGCCTCGACACGTTGCTCCGCCGAGCGGTGGACCGGGGTGAGCTGCGTCCGGACAACCCGGCGCTGAAATATGTACCGCACATGCTGATCGGTGCTTTCGCCGCTCGGCAGCTGGTCGAGGACCGCGCCGTCGACCGGGCGTTTCTCATCGACTATGTCGACTCCGTGATCCTCCCCGCTCTCGGCGTCTGACCCGTCCCCTCCGTACGGCCCTCTCCCCAAGCCCCACCTGACACGCCGCTCTCGTCGTCGGGCTGGTTCCTCACGCCCTTTTCCACTCACACGACCTGACCGGGAGTACGCCCCCGTGGCCACATTCCTCTACAAACTCGGACGGTTCGCCTTCCGGCGCCGCCGCTATGTCGCCCTCGTCTGGGTGGCGCTGCTGGCGCTCGCCGGATTCGGCGCGGCCTCCGCGTCCACTGCCACCTCCAGCTCCTTCTCCATTCCGGGTACGGAGGCACAGAAGGCCTTCGACCTGCTGGAACAGCGCTTCCCCGCCACCAGCGCCGACGGCGCGACCGCACGGGTCGTCTTCAAGGCGCCCGACGGCGAGAAGATGACGGACCCGGCCAACAAGGCCGAGGTGCGCAAGGTCGCGGACGAGCTGAAGTCCGGCTCGGACCAGATCGCCTCGGTGACCGACCCGTACACGGGCAAGGCCGTCAGCAAGGACGGTTCCACCGCGTACGTCTCCGTCTCCTACAAGGTCAGCTCGATGGAGCTGACCGACGCGACACGGGACGACCTCCAGGACACGGGCAAGGCGGCGCAGCAGAGCGGGCTCACCGTGGAGATCGGCGGTGACGCGCTCCAGGTGATGCCGGAGACCGGCGCCACCGAGATCATCGGTGTGGCGATCGCGGCGGTCGTGCTGGTCATCACCTTCGGGTCGCTGATCGCGGCCGGGCTGCCGCTGCTGACCGCGCTCATCGGCGTCGGCATCGGTGTCTCGACGATCACGGCGCTGGCGAACGTGCTCGACCTGGGCTCCACCACCTCCACCCTCGCGATGATGATCGGCCTCGCGGTCGGCATCGACTACGCGCTCTTCATCGTCTCCCGCTACCGCGCCGAGCTGGCCGAGGGCCGCGAGCGCGAGGAAGCGGCGGGGCGGGCGGTCGGCACGGCCGGTTCCGCGGTCGTCTTCGCCGGTCTCACCGTCGTCATCGCCCTGGTCGGCCTGGCTGTCGTCAACATTCCGATGCTGTCGAAGATGGGCTTCGCCGCGGCCGGCACGGTCGCCATAGCCGTCCTCATCGCGCTGACCCTGGTCCCGGCGATGATGGGCTTCGCGGGCAAGCGGGTGATGGGACGCAAGGCGCGCAAGGCCGCCGAGGCGGAGATCAAGACGGAGCCGAAGCCGAACATGGGCACCCGGTGGGCGCGGTTCGTGCTGCGCAAGCCGGTGTGGGTGCTGCTGGTCGGAGTGATCGGCCTCGGGACCATCGCCGTGCCGGCCGCCTCCCTGGAGATGGGCCTGCCCGACGACGGCTCCCAGCCCACCAGTACCACTCAGCGCCGCGCCTACGACCTGCTCTCCGACGGCTTCGGCCCCGGCTTCAACGGTCCGCTGATGGTCGTCGTGGACACGGCGAACAGCTCGGACGGCAGGACCGCGGTCGACCGGGTCACCGACGACATCTCCGGTATCCCGCACGTCGTCGCCGTCTCCCCGGCCACCTTCAACAAGGCCGGCGACACCGCGATGATCACCGTCGTACCCAAGGACCGGCCGAGCTCCGCCGCAACGGAGAACGTGGTCCACGCGATCCGTGACGCGGGCAAGGACATCAAGTCCGACACCGGCGCCGAGATCCTGGTCACCGGCTCCACGGCGATGAACATCGACTTCTCGCAGAAGATGAACGACGCGCTGCTGCCGTACCTGGCGCTCGTCGTCGGCCTGGCGTTCCTGCTCCTGATGCTGGTCTTCCGGTCGGTGCTGGTGCCGCTGAAGGCGGCCCTCGGCTTCCTGCTCTCGGTCGTCGCGGCCCTGGGTGCGGTCGTCGCGGTCTTCCAGTGGGGCTGGCTCGGCTCGCTCTTCGGTGTCGAACAGACCGGCCCGATCATGTCCATGATGCCGATCTTCATGGTGGGTGTGGTCTTCGGCCTCGCCATGGACTACGAGGTCTTCCTCGTCACCCGGATGCGCGAGGCGTACGTCCACGGGGAGAAGCCCCCGCAGGCGATCGTCACCGGCTTCCGGCACGGCGCCCGCGTCGTCACCGCCGCGGCCGTGATCATGATGGCGGTCTTCGCCGGGTTCATCGGCTCCAGCGAGTCGATGATCAAGATGATCGGCTTCTCGCTCGCCATCGCGGTCTTCTTCGACGCGTTCGTCGTCCGGATGGCGATCGTGCCCGCGGTCCTCGCCCTGCTCGGCAAGCGCGCCTGGTGGCTGCCGCGCTGGCTGGACCGGCTGCTGCCCAACGTCGACGTGGAGGGCGAGAGGCTGCGCAAGCAGCTCGGCGAGACGCCGTCCGACGGCGAGGGCCACGGTGACGCCCAGGGTGAGCGCGAGCTGACCCGGGTCTGATTGCCGGGGGGCAACCCCCTGAGAGCCCCGGGGCCCGCGTCTGAGCGGAGCGCGGCTCCGGACTGCGCCGGTTACCTGTGGGGACGGGGGACCGGGGCGACGATGAGCCCCCGTGCGAGCGGCACGGGGGCTCATCCATGCCGTCACGCCCGGGCCGTCACCGCCTGCGCGGCCTCGGGGCTGGTCTCGTCGTGGATACGGTGCAGGAAGCGGATCATCGATGTGTTGTCGAACTGCACCACCTCGACGCCGTCCGCCGAGTGCTTCTCCACGACCAGTTGCGCCCGGCCCAACGGCCATATCCGGATGGCGCCGCTCCTGGCCGGGGAGCGCATCCCGCCCTCCAGCAGATCGCGGCCGAAGGCCCAGTCGGTGCCGCCGGGGAAGGCGACATGGACGGTTCGCGGGTCGGAGCCGGCGTCGTATCGCAGGTCGACGGGGACTGTGAAGGTGTCGGTGGCCTCGGTGATGAGTCGGGCTTCGGTGTGCTCTTCGATCACGGGGGGCATGTCCGGCTCCTCCTATTTGTTAACTCCTGCTATCTAATGTCCCATATTTTGGCCACTTGGCGCGGCGAGGCGGCTACTGGGGCGCACAGCTGTGAGGTATGCGCTCTTGCGAACGGTTCGCAACAAGGCCCTATCATCGAGAGGTTCATGACCCCGCGCAGCAACGCAGGAAGCGGAGCCTCCTCCATGCATGTACCCGACGGATTCATCAACGCACCCGTCTCCGCCGCCGCCGGCGTCGTCGCGGCGGGTGCCGTTGCGGTCGGTCTGCGGGGTGCCCGCCGCGAGCTCGATGAGCGCACCGCGCCGCTGGCGGGTCTTGTCGCCGCCTTCATCTTTGCCGTGCAGATGCTGAACTTCCCGGTGGCCGCAGGTACCAGCGGCCATCTCCTGGGCGGGGCGCTGGCCGCGATCCTGGTCGGTCCTTGTACCGGGGTGCTCTGCATATCCGTCGTCCTGCTCATGCAGGGCATCCTCTTCGCGGACGGCGGACTCACCGCGCTGGGCGTCAACGTCCTCGACATGGGCATCACGACCACCGTCGTCGCGTACGCCCTCTTCCGCGGCCTGGTCGGTGTGCTGCCGCGGACCCGTCGCTCCATGACCGTCGCGTCGTTCGTCGCCGCGCTGGTTTCCGTACCGGCCGCGGCGGTCGTCTTCACGCTGATCTACTGGATCGGCGGTACCACCGACATCGCGATCGGCAAGGTCTTCACCGCCATGGTCGGCGTACACGTCCTGATCGGGATCGGTGAGGCCCTGATCACGGCGCTGACCGTCGGCGCCGTCATCGCCGTCCGCCCCGATCTGGTGCACGGCGCCCGGGGGCTGACCGCGCCGCTCAAGCTCCGGGTCGGCGGCGAACTCGTCGACGCGCCGGCACGCGAGACCGCCCCCGTCGCCGGCCGGTCGACGCGCAAGGTCTGGGCCACCGGCCTGGTCACCGCCCTCGTCCTCGCGGGCTTCGTCTCCTTCTACGCCTCGGCCAGCCCGGACGGCCTGGAGAAGGTCGCGGCCGACCAGGGCATCGACGAGAAGACCGAGCCGCATGCGTCCAAGGACTCCCCGCTCGCCGACTACGGCGTCCGGGACATCTCCGACGCCCGGATCTCCGGCGGCCTCGCCGGAGTGATCGGGGTCGGCGCCACGGTCGTGGCCGGCAGCGGGGTCTTCTGGGCCGTGCGCCGCCGCCGTACGCCGGACGCACTCGACGCGCGCACCGAGGAAACCGTCTGATGGGCGCCGGGCACGCCCACAAGCTCTACCGGCACGGGCACTCGCCGGTCCATGATCTGCCGCCGCACTGCAAGCTGGCCGCCGTCTTCTGCTTCGTGGTGGTCGTCGTCTCGACGCCGCGCGAGGCGGTCTGGGCGTTCGCGCTGTACGCGGTGCTGATCGCCGCGGTCGCCGTGCTCGCCCGGATCCCGGCCGGGTTCCTCCTCAAACGGCTGCTCATCGAGGTGCCGTTCGTCGCGTTCGCACTGCTGATGCCGTTCGTGGTGCCGGGCGAGCAGACCGAACTCCTCGGTGTCCCGGTCAGCGTCCCCGGCCTCTGGGGCGCCTGGAACGTGCTGGCCAAGGGCACCCTGGGCGTCGCCGCCTCGGTGCTGCTGGCCTCCACCACCGAGCTGCGCTCCCTGCTGCTCGGCCTCCAGCGGCTCAAGCTGCCTCCGCTGCTCGTGCAGATCGCCTCGTTCATGATCCGGTACGGGGATGTGGTCACCGATGAGATGCGGCGCATGTCGATCGCCCGCCGCTCCCGGGGCTTCGAGGCGCGCGGCGTGCGGCAGTGGGGGGTACTCGCCGCATCGGCGGGCGCCCTCTTCATCCGCTCCTACGAACGCGGCGAACGGGTTCATCTCGCCATGGTCAGTCGCGGCTACACCGGCTCGATGCCGGTGATCGACGAAGTGACGGCGTCCCGTGCCCAGTGGGCGTACGCCTCGGCACTCCCCGTCCTCGCCCTCGTCGTCTGTCTGCTGGGATGGACCCTATGAGCATGTCACCGACGCCCCCCGCCTCCCTCGAGGTCAGCGGCCTCGCCTACGCCTACCCAGACGGTCACCAGGCGCTCTTCGGCGTCGATCTGACCGTCGCCCGCGGCGAGCGCGTCGCCCTGCTCGGCCCGAACGGCGCCGGCAAGACCACCCTCGTCCTCCACCTCAACGGCATCCTCGACGCGGGCGCGGGCACCGTCCGGGTCGCCGGTCTCCCGGTGGAGAAGCGCAACCTCGCCGAGATCCGCCGCCGCGTCGGCATCGTCTTCCAGGACCCCGACGACCAGCTCTTCATGCCGACCGTCCGGGAGGACGTCGCTTTCGGACCCGCCGCCTCCGGGCTGCGTGGCGCCGAGCTGGAGGAGCGGGTCGTCGAGGCTCTGAAGCAGGTCGGTATGGAGGGGTACGCGGACCGCCCCCCGCATCACCTCTCCTTCGGCCAGCGTCGCCGCGTCGCCGTCGCCACCGTGCTCGCGATGCGGCCGGAGATCCTCGTCCTGGACGAGCCGTCGTCCAACCTGGACCCCGCGTCGAGGCGTGAACTCGCCGACATCCTGAGGTCGTTGGACGTCACCGTACTGATGGTCACGCATGACCTGCCGTATGCCCTGGAGCTCTGCCCGCGCGCGGTCATCCTCAGCGACGGTGTCATCGCCGCCGACGACCGTACGCATGACCTGCTCTGCGACGAGGAGTTGATGCGCGCCCACCGGCTGGAGCTGCCCTTCGGGTTCGACCCGCGCTCCGTGACCATGGGCGCGTGACCGGCGACGGCACCAGCCATCCCGCGGCCCCGCCGCTGCTCGACGAGCAGCTCCGCTCCGCGCGGTCCGGCCAGATGCGTTGCGGGAAATGTTCGTGCGTGCACTTCTTTCGTGGATCGTGCCGCATGACCGAGGGCGCCAGGCCGACGGAGATCACCGCGCTCCGTGACGCGCTCGTGCCGGTGAGCCGAGGTGCTGAGCTGAACGTCACCCGCGGTGCGGCCCACCTGCGGCGCCGTGCACCATGGGGGGATGAGCGGGAGTGCAGGAGCAGGCGTGGACGTACGGGGCACGGTGGCGGCCGGATTCGAACCGGTCAGGGACGCCTTCATCCGTAACTTCGAGCACCGCGGCGAGCGGGGGGCCGCGGTCGCCGTCTACCGGGACGGGCGTAAGGTCGTCGATCTCTGGGCCGGTACGAGGGACGTGGACGGCGCGGAGCCATGGGCCGTCGACACCGTGCAGATCGTCCGCTCGGCGGGCAAGGGCATCGCCGCCGCCGTACCGCTGCTGCTGCACCAGCGCGGCCAGGTGGACCTGGACGCACCGGTCGGCACGTACTGGCCCGAGTTCAAGACGGCCGGCAAGGAACGCGCCCTCGTACGCCACCTCCTCGCCCACCGGGCCGGGGTCCCCGCCCTCGACCGGCCGTTGACGCCGCAGGAGGCCGCCGACGGGATCTCCGGGCCGCGGGCCGTCGCCGCGCAGCGCCCGCAGTGGGAGCCGGGCACCGCACACGGCTACCACGCGCAGACGTACAGCTGGCTCGTCGGCGAGCTGGTGCGCAGGGTCACCGGGCGCACCGTGGGCCGCTGGGTCGCCGAGGAGATCGGCCGCCCGCTCGGCCTGGACTTCTGGTTCGGGCTGCCGGCGGAGGAGGCGCACCGGGTGGGCCGGATCGGACCGGTCGAGCCGCCCGCCGTCCAGGACAATGGCGGCGCACTGCGGCTGCGCCCCAAGCGGTCGGTCACGGAGGCCTACCGCGACCCGGAGTCGCTGACCCGTCGCGCGTTCGGCGCGATAGACCCGCTGCCCGACGAGAACGACCCCGCCTACCGGGCGGCCGAACTCCCCGCCTCCAACGGCATCGCGACCGCCCGCGCCCTGGCCCGGTGCTACGCCGCGATGATCGGCCCGGTCGACGGCCACCGGCTGTTCGCCCCGGCCACGCTCACCCTGGCCCGCACCGAGGAGTCCGCGGGCCCGGACCGGGTGCTCGTCGTGAACACCCGCTTCGGCCTCGGCTACATGCTGCACGGCCCGGCCGCCCCGCTCCTCGCCCCCGGCTCCTTCGGCCACCCGGGCCGCGGCGGATCGCTCGGCTTCGCCGACCCCGAAACGGGCATCGCGCTCGGCTATGTGACGAACGGACTGCAGAAGGGAGTCACCGCCGATCCCCGTGCCCAGGCCCTGGTCAGAGCAGTACGGTCGGCGCTATGACTCCTACCGGTGATTCCAGGTTCGACGGATACGGCGTACTCATCACGGGCGCGGGACAAGGCATCGGCGCAGCCACGGCCCGCCGGCTGGCCGGCGAGGGCGCGCGCGTCCTGGTGACCGATCTGGACGGTGACCGCGCCGAGCACACGGCGGCGGCGATACGGAAGACGGGCGCCACCGCCGAGGCGCTGCCCTGCGACGTGGGCGACCGGGCGGCGGTCGAGGCCGCGGTGGCCCGTGCGGTCGAGGCGTTCGGCACGCTCGACGTGCTGGTCAACAACGCGTACCGCTGCACGCCCGACACCCCGCTCTTCGAGGACGAGCCCGACGACGTCTGGCAGGGCGACCTGGACGCCACGCTCACCGGCCCGTACCGCTGCTCGCGGGCCGCGCTGCCGCATCTGGTGGCGTCGGGAAGGGGCGCGATCGTCAACATCGGCTCGGTCAACGGCGAGCAGGACTTCGGCAACCACGCCTACAGCGCCGCCAAGGCAGGGCTGGGCAGTCTGACCCGTACGCTCGCCGGCCACGCCGGTCCGCGCGGGGTCCGGGTCAACCTGGTGGCGCCCGGCACGATCCGAACGGATGCCTGGGCGGGACGTGACCTCGAGCTGGACCGGGTGAGCGCGGTCTACCCGCTGGGCCGGGTCGGCGAACCGGACGACATCGCGGCCGCGGTCGCCTTCCTCGCCTCCCGCGACGCGGCCTGGATCACGGGGACGACGCTGCGGGTGGACGGCGGCCTGCTCGCTGTGAACACAGGCTTCCGGAGGGCGATCGCGGAGGACTGAGCCGGGTGGCCGCCGCCGGGCGGCATGCCTCGCGGGTACGGACGTGACAGGTGATCCTCGGGTGTCACGTCCGTTCGCGGCACGTCTGCTGCCGCCCGGGACCGTCGCCGCATGCCCGGGCCGGCACGCTCAACTCGTGTGCAGCATCAGCCCGATCCCGACGACCATCAGCCCGGCCGCCGCGATGCGCGGTGCGCCGAACCGCTCCTTGAAGAACACCGACCCTATCGCCGCGCCCACGATGATCGACGACTCGCGCAGGGCGGCGATCGGGGCCAGCGGGGCCTTCGTCTGTGCCCACAGGACGAGCCCGTACGCGGCCACCGACAGGGCCGCGCCCAGCAGCCCCCGCGCCGCGAACGGCCTCAGCTGGGCGGCCAGTTGCCCGCGGCGGCGGCAGAGCGTGTACGCCGGGACGGCGAGCCCCTCCAGGATCATCAGCCAGGCGATGTAGCCGAGCGAGGTGCCGGAGGCCCGGACCCCCACCCCGTCGACGGTCGTGTAGCCGGCGATCGCCAGACCCGTCGCCAGCGCCGCGGTGATCGCCGGCCAGTGCGGGCGGGTCTGCGAGCCCCGGATGCCCCAGAGCGCGACGCCGACGAGCCCGGCGCAGGCGACCGCCACCCCCGCCGTGGCCCAGCCGTCCGGCCGCTCGCCGACGAAGACCGCCGCGAGCACCGTGACCACCAGGGGTGCGGTGCCGCGTGCGATCGGGTACATCTGGCCGAAGTCGCCGAGCGTGAACGACCGCATCAGCAGCGCCATGTAGGCGACGTGCAGGATCGCCGAGACGATCAGATACGGCCACGCCTCCGCGGCCGGCAGCGGTACGAAGCAGGCGGTGACCGCGCCGAGCAGCGCCCCGCCCCCGGAGATCAGGGTGAAGGAGAGCAGTTGGTCCTTGATGGCGTGCGCGATCGCGTTCCAGCAAGCGTGCGTGATCGCCGCGGCCAGGACCGCGATCGCGACCAGCGGCGTCACTTCGTCTGCTCGCGCACGTCCACCACGGTGCCGCCGGCATGCCCGATGACCGTCTTGGGGTCGAGCGGGAAGACGGTGTACGGGGTGCCCGCCGCGGCCCACACCACATCGTGGTCGAGCAGCCCGCGGTCGGCGAGCACCCGTGTCTTCGTACGGTGGCCGAAGGGCGGCACCCCGCCGATCGCGTAACCCGTGGTCTCCCGGACCAGGTCGGCCCCGGCACGCTTGACCTTCCCGGCGCCCAGTTCCCGTCGCACGAGCTCCACGTCGACCCGTGAGGAGCCGTCCATCAGGACCAGCACGGGCGCCCCGTCGGCCTCGAAGATCAGCGACTTGACGATGGCGCTGAGGTCGCAGCCGATCGCCTCGGCGGCCTCGGCCGCCGTTCGGGTCGCCTCCGGGAAACGGCGGACCTCGACATCGAGGCCCAGCTCGCGCAGGGCTTCGGCAAATCGGGGGTGGGCTTCGGCAGCTGCGGCCTCAGGAGCTGGGGTGACAGGAGCCGTGGCGTCGGGAGTACTCATGCCCCGCACGCTAGCTGCCGTTCAGCGGGGCACGCGATTCTGTTTCGGCCACCGGACCCCCCGGTCGGAGCACGTCACGGCCCCGCGCGCAGCACCTGGGCCACCACCGGGCCCGCCGCGTCGCCGCCGTGGCCACCGGACTGGACGACCGCCGCGGCCGCGAGGTCGTTGCTGAAGCCGGTGAACCAGCTGTTGGACGTGGCCTGGCCGTCGACCTCCGCCGAACCGGTCTTCGCGCCCTTGTCGCCGCCGACCGAGGCCATCGCCGCCTTGCCGGTGCCCCAGCTCGCGGTCTGCCGCATCATGTTCGTCACCTGCTGGGAGACGGACGCGGGCAGCGAACGGGATGCGGTGGCCAGCTGCCGGCCGTCCAGCTCCTGCGGCACGAGGACCGGTTGCCGGAATGTGCCGTTGCGCGCGGTGGCGGTGATGGACGCCATGTTGAGTGCGTTCATCTGGATGGTGCCCTGGCCGATGTACTGCGCGGCGGCCTCGCCGCCGGTGGCCTCGGGGACGCTGCCGTCGAAGGACGCGGAGCCGGTCTTCCAGTCGAGGCCGATCCCGAAGACGTCCCGGGCCTCCTTGGCGAGCGCGGAGTCGTCGTGCACCTCGTCGATCAGCTTGATGAACGCCGTGTTGCAGGAGCGGGCGAAGCTGGTGGTGAACGTGTCGGTGTCCGGGAGCGAGAAATTCTGCAGGTTGTGGAAGGTACGGCCCTGGTACATCACGTCCTTCGGGCATTCGACAGGGCGGTTCGCCGAGGCGAGGCCCTTCTCGATCAGCATCGACGCGGTGACGATCTTCATCGTCGAGCCGGGTGCCTGCTTGCCGAGCATGGCCGCGTTGAAGCCGGTCGCAGGGTTGTTGGCGACCGCGCGGATCGAGCCGGTGGACGGCCGGACCGCGACCACCGAGGCCTGGCTGTACTGCTTGACCGCCTTCTCGGCCGCCGCCTGGATATTCGCGTCCAGCGTGGTCTGCAGCGTGCCGGGCTTCCCCTTGGACAGCGTCAACAGCGTCTGGTCCGGGGTGTCCTCGCCCGTGGACTCGATCCAGGTCTCTATGCCTGCGGTCCCGCCGACCTTCTCGCCGTACTTCTCGCGTAGCGCGTCCAGGATCGGCCCCAGCGACGGGTACTTCTCCTTCGTCAGCACCCTCCCGTTGTGGTCGAGCGCCTGGATCGACGGGGCGGAAGCCTCGCCGGTCTTCAGCGACTCGCCGTCCGCCAGATCCGGGTGGATCACCGAGGGCTTCCAGTCGACCAGTGCCCGGCCGGTGGTCAGGCCGCGTACGACGGTCAGTTCGGAGGAGTACGACCAGGGCTTGGACTTCCCCTCGTAACTGACGGTCGCCTTCACCGTGTACGGCACTGTCGTGCCGGTCGCCGGACCCGGAGTGATCACCGCCTTGGTGACGTGGGCCTGGTCGCTGTATCCGCTGAGAGCCGGTTCGGCCTCGGACGCGTTGTTGGTGAGCTGGGACGCGTCCGCCGCCTCGCCGGCCGCCCAGGCCTCAAGGAACTTCTTCGACGTCTCGCTGATCTCCGCCTTGCTCGGCGGCCCCGTCTTCACCACGGCGGAAGCGGGGCGGCCGTCCGCTCCGTCGCCCCCGCCGCCCCCGAGCCCGTCGAGCACGTTGTACGCCCCGTACCCCACGCCACCGATCACCAGCACGAACACTCCGCCGATCACGGCGACCTTCGCTCCACTGCGCATCTGTGCAGTCCCCCTCCCCAGGAGGCTCCCTTGAACATGTTCAAGAGAGCGCTTGCGGGCACCTTACGCGAGGGTAGTGACCTCAGGGCCAGTTGTTATCGGACCGCGACCGGCGGCGGTAGGAAGAGGCCGGTCAAATCCAGGTATCCAGCCACATGCGGTTGCGCCAGGAATTCTCCGGAATGGACATGCCCGTATACAGCGGCCAGAAATAGATGAAGCCTCGCGAGACGCGGAGATGTAGGCCCCGACCAGCCACTTCTTCGCCAGGCGGGGTCGTTTGGAGCCTACTGGGCCGTCTCTGGGCCGTGATCATGGTTCAGAGGCGCTCTGTAGAGGGCTTCCACGGCCTTCCTGGTACGTCCTTCGCTGCTCGGCATCAAATGCGTGTACGTGCGCAGGGTGAAACCCGGATCGGCGTGACCGAGGTACTGGCTCAGGGCCCGGATGTTCTCGCCGGCGTCCAGGAGCACGGAGGCGTAGAAGTGCCTTAGCGCGTGCATCCCGTGATCGGGAGCGGACGCGAACCGCTCGCCCTCCTCAGGCTGGGGAATGATGCCCACAGCCGCGAGCGCGGGCTTCCACATAAAGTCGTTGAAGTGACTCACCCGGACGTGGGCGCCCGTCGATCCGGTGAAAATGAGCGACTTCGTCACGAGGGGCCCATCCGGCGTCCGCCACGGCAGTGTGACTCTGACGGGCGGCCGCTCCTCAGAATGCGCCTTGAGCGCGTCTGCCACGGCCGCGGGCAACGGAACGTCTCGGACCTTGGCGCCCTTCGGGAAGGCGAAGACGAACTTCCCGCGAATGCGCTTGAGCTGGTGCTCGACGGAGAGCCAACCCCCCTCGTAGTCCAACTCATCTTCAGAGAGCCCGAAGACTTCCCCCTGCCGGAGCCCACACCCACCAGCCACGTCCACAGCCGCCCGCAGATGCTCCGGCAGTGCGTCGCGCACGCCGAACACCTGGCGCGCCGTCCACGGAGTCACCCGGGTGTGACTCGGCTTGGGAATCTGAATCGACTTCGCCTTGCACGGATTCTTGCCGATCAGCCCATCATCGAGCGCTGCACTGAACGCGGCCGAGACCGTGCCGAACACGATCCGGCGGTGCGAGGCGGCAGGCACATTGGCCTCCAACTCGCCCAGCCACGTACGGATGTGTCCCGGCTGGAAGGACGGGAGCGGCCGGGTACCGATGTATGGATACGCGTGCAGCCTCAGACGCCGCTCGGCAGCCTCGCGGCTGTTTACCTCCGTCGTGTGGGTGGCGACCCACTTCTCAGCGAACTGGCGGAAGGTGATCCGGTCGGCGCGCGGGTCGACGTAGTGGCCGCGTGCCATGTCGGCCGCCGTCTCGTTCAGCCACTGCTCAGCGAGTCGCTTCTGCTTGTCGGGGAAGGACTTGGATTTCTCGGATCCGTCGGGGCCGACGTAGCGGGCGCGGTAGCGCAGACCGAGGCCGTAGCGGTCGGTCTTGATGCGGGAGGTCTTGCCGTCGGTGGTCTCGGACTTGTACCAGCGGTCTTGGATATGGCCAGCCATGGGGGCTGACTCCTCTCTCGATTCGATGGTGCGCGTCGGTCAGGCAGGGAGGCACGGAGGGGTGTCGTCTGTACGGCTCTGACGGGGATTTGCGGGCGGGCCGGTCGGGGCCTCCCTGTCTCCCTGTGGGGTGTTTTCGCAGGTCGGTGCCAGGGAGTTGAGCCAGGGAGGCGGTGAGGGAGTTCTCCCTGCCTCCCTGGGGCGGCTTGTTGCGCATCCCTGCCGTGCGGGGCTAATCCGGTGCGTCAGGCCGCGTCGCGTGCGGTCTGCTGGTCAATCCAGGCGTGGACGGCGGCGGGGTCGTAGCGGACGTGCCGGCCGACACGGAAGCCGGGAGGGCCGATGCGTCGCTTGCGCCAGTGGTAGACGGTCTCGATCGGGACGGTGAGCATCGCGGCGAGGTCTTCGGGGGTGAGGTAGCGGTCCGGGAGGCCTGCGCGGAGGATCGCGCGGGGGTCGGTGGCCATGGCGGTGGTGACTCCTCGTGTCCGTGGTGCGGTGCGTGGGAGTGGTGCCGGTCGCCGTCCTAGAGAGTTGGTGTATCTCAGCGTCCGCAGCGACCCAGCGTCCGCAGCTCCCTGTCTGTGCAGGTCAGCTGGGGTGAGCGGCGCGGACGCTGGTGCGGACGCTGCGGACGCTGGACGGCTTCAGCGTCCGCAGCGGGTGACGCGTCCGGGCCGCTGGTTGGCGGCCCGGCCCGGGAGGGTTCCGGCTGCGTCAGTACTGGTCAGGGACTGATTGGCCTGTCCCGATGGGGGCTACGTCGGGCCACAGGGTGGGGTCCTGCGGTGCGGATGCTGACTCGTCGGGAGGGTCGGTCCGGGTGAGGATCAGGAGCTTGGATCGGTGCCGGTCTCGGCTACGTTGCGTGTCGTCCACGGTGATCCCGATGGACCGCAGCAATGGGGCGAGGCGCTTGACCTTCCCGCCCGCGCGGGTGGCGTCCTTGGGCCAGTTCTGCGGCCGGATACCGCCAGGCGGCTGTGCCTGCTCTAGGAGTTGGGCGGCGGTGCCGGTCCAGGTTCCGGCCTGCTCGACTAGGGCGGCGACGGCGGACCCGAACTGGTCGCCTTCCAAGGCGTCTCCGGCGACGTTGGCCGATGCGGCGAGGTAGTCGTCCAGGGTGTTCCACTCCATGACCTGGTCGACGGCCGCCAGTACGCGGGCGAAGTCGGCCATGCGCGGCATGGATGCGAGCCGTATGGACGGCAGGACCGCGAGCACGGTGGCCAGCAGGTCACAGAGTGATCCGAGGACGGACGGGCGGGCGGCCTCGAAAGCGTCGTCCAGCTCTTCCTCGGTCCGGCGGTGCTCCTCGTCGATCAACTGGAGATCCAGCATGAGCAGACGTTCGGCGAGGTCACCCGCGAGGGCTCCGGCGTCGATCGTCGTCATGGCGAGCACCCGGCGGAAGGAGAGCACGACGACGTCGTCGTCGGTGTACAGGGCCCGGTCCACGATCCCGTCCCCCGTGACGGCCTTGCACAGGGTGTCGGACAGCCACGGCGGGATCGTGCTGATGTTGTCCAGGCACAAGGCCCAGGAGTTGAACGCCTGCGCGGACCAGGCCTTGATGTCGCGCGGCTGACTTCGCTTGCTGGCTGGTGACGGGTCGATGAGGTTCACGACCATCTGCGCCGTCTTGGACTTGCCCGTGCCTTGCTCGCCCTTGAACGTCAGGACCGGGTGCGGGATCTTCGGAATCCAGGCGGCGACCAGCCACGCCACGAGCTGACGGAACGTGGACTCATCCATGTTCAACAGTGCGTGCAGCTTCGACAGGCCGTCCCCGGCCAGGATCGGGGTGGGCATCGGGGCCATGGCTCCCGACCGTCGGAAGAGGACCGGGGAGCGGTCCACGACGTGCCATCCGCCGGCCGACAGGGTCACCGCGCGGCCGTCGGCTGTGCCGAGGTCGACCACGAGCGTTCCGGCGTCGTCGTGCCCGACCCGCAAGTGCACCGGTACCGGGTCGTTGGCGTCGGCGATGCCCTCCAGGACCGTCATGGCGTCCGAGAGCGCGGACTGCGAGGCAACGTCCCCTTCGAAGGTGTCGGCATACAGACGGGCCAGGCGCTGACGCAGCCCGGTGCGGCCCCGCAGCGGGAGGGCGAGGTTCGGGCCGTCGATTGCGACCGCGTAGGGGCGGCCGTCCGTCGACATGGCGAACGTGTACTGCTCCCGGGCCATGGCCACGAGCCGGACGGCCGCTGACGGCTTCTTGCCGCCATCCTCGGCCGGTGGCTTCGCCGGTCCGGTCTTGTTCACGGCCAGTTGATCGGTCGGCTTGGTCGGGTCGATCGGTCGGGTCTGTCCGTTCACGCGCTGGGTGCTGGTGTTCATGCGCTCACCCCTCGGTCGGTCGTCTGTTCACAGGTGTTCAGTCGGGGCGTCCGGCGTGCGTGTTCGAGCCGTCCGAGGCGCACGGCTTGTCGCGCCGTCTGGCGGTGAATCGCCTGACCAGGGGTCGACTGTTCACGGCGTTCACCGGGCTGTTCACGGGGTTTGGCGGTCGACTGGTGGGTGTGCGCGAGTCGGGCCAGTAGCAGCCAGAAGCAGAGGTGGAAGGGGGTGGACGTCGGGTGGATATTCCCGCCGCCCACGCGACTTCCACCCGACCTGACCGGCGGTTCTCCGCTACCGCCGTGATTGCCGGGGGTGAGGTTGGCAGTCGGGATGAACACACGCTCAGGGGCGGTGAACACCGGGTGGAAGTCGGGACCGTCCACCTCTTCCACCGGGTGGACGGTCGGCCGGTCCGGAGTCGTCGACCAGGCCAGCAGAAGGGCCATGGACAGCGGCAGCCGGTCAGCCTTCGCGTGATTGCACGACCGGCAGGCGAGCATCAGGTGGACCACAGACCAGGTTGGGAAGAGCGAGTGCGGCGCGATGTGATCGAGCGTCGCGTCCCGCAGGGAAGCGAACGGCCGCAGGCAGTACGTGCACCGGGCCCCGTGGCGCCGGGCAAGCTGTTCCTTGCGCAGGCGCCGACGGGACGCGGTCAGGTGGTGAGTGCTCACGACCGCAGCTCCCGGGCGTGACCCGAGGTGTGACGCAGGTCGTCACGCTGGTCAAAGCTCTGCCGGTATCCCGCGCGGTGGCGCCGGATCTCCGCCCGCGCGTGGACCGGGCACAGCATGTCGACGGTGCCGCAGTCCTCGTCGTAGAACATCGGGATGTAGCGCGTACCCCTGCACGGGCAGTTGCCGTCGACCGCAGCGGCCCCGTTGCGGAGCCTGGTCTCGTTACTCATGCGGTCCCGGTAGACGCTGTTGGCAGACTCCTGATCGGCCACGTTCAGACGGCCCCGCTTCGGGAACCGCTGCTCGTGCCGCTGTTGAATCTGCGTGGTGACCAGGCCGCTCAGCTCCAGCAGCCGGTGACCGTAGAAGAACTCTCCCCGGCGGCGGACCTCCTCCGCGCCCAGCCGCTCGACACCCTGCACTATCCATTCACGGACCTGCTCGGACGAGTGACGGCGGCGCCCCGACGGCATATCCGACGCGTACAGGGCAACAGCCCGCTCAGCCCCGGTCAGGTCCTGCACTCGCACCGACGCGCCGGGCTGAACCGGCACCCGGACGAGCGGCTTCACTAAGGTTCCAGGCATCATGGACTTGCCCCTTCGAGGGTCGGGGAGCGGCGTTCTGCTTGGCGGTAGGGGGCCGCTCCCTGCTGTTCCTGGCGGGCCAGGACTTCTTTCAAATCCGCACCCCACGCAGCGGGGCGCAGCACTCTCCGATCGACCGAATCGACCGGTGGGCACATCCCTAAGGTTCCCTAGGGCACCCTAGGGTGTCAAGCGGTACGCTAGGGAAGTCATCCACGGAGACAAGGGAGCTGAAGAGATGTCGGATCAGGCCGACAATCGAGCGCCGTACGCGCAGATCGCCGCGCACTACGCGGAGATGATCACGTCAGGCCAGTTGTCGCCGGGCGCGCTTCTGCCGAGCATCAAGAACCTCGCGCAGGAATGGCAGGTCAGCACCGCGACTGCAGAGAAGGCGTTGCGGAAGCTGCGGAGCGAGGGTCTCGTCCGGGGCATTCATGGAATCGGAACGGAAGTACTGGACCGCCCCTCTCCGATGTCGTCTGGATCTCAGCGTCAGGACCGAGGGCATCGCAGTGGGTCCAGCTGGGGATCCGGTGAACGGTCCGACTCTCACCAAGCCTCAGTAGTGCCGGCGCCTGCCGACGTGGCCAGGGCGCTGGATATCGAAACTGGATCGGATGTCGTCAGGCGGTGTCGCGTGTACCGCGACCGGCACGGAATCGTCGCCCACTCCACTTCCTGGATCCCTTCCCGGTACGGGAAGTTGGTGCCGCAGTTGGCGAAAAGTGAGCGGCTGACCGGGGGAACTTCACTCCAGCTCATCGCTCAGGCAACCGGCCGACCTATCACGCACCGGATCGACACCGCGTCCGCGCGTCTGCTGACGCCGGACGATGCTTCGCTCCTGGAGTTGGATCCCGCAACGGCTTTGACGGGACCAGTAGTCGTGATGACGGCGAAGTTCGTGGACAGCGCGGAGAGCGTCGTGGAATACGGCGTCGACCTCGGCAGCCCCGGCCGCACGTGGCAGACGGAATCGGAAGTCACCCAGTGACCAGCGCCGACAGCAGCGCCCGGCCGTTCTGCGTGCTGATGGCAGGGCTCCCCGGCTCGGGAAAGACGACCCTCTCCCGAGCACTGACGGCCCGCGGCTTTGCCAGGCTGTGCCCCGACGAGGAGATGTGGCGCCGACACGGCGTGTACGGCGTCGACTTCCCCCGAGGCACTTTTCCGACCCTTGAGCGCCCGGTCCTCGAAGACATCTCCGCAGACCTCGGCGAGACCCTTCAGGCCGGGCAGGACGTGGTGGTCGATCACGGCTTCTGGACGCCGGACGACCGGGCTCGATGGCGATCGGTCGCGACAGCTGCCGGCGCAGTCTCGGTGCTTGTCTACTTGGAGGCGAGTCACGAAGAGCTCTGGTCGCGAGTGAACAGACGGAATGTGCAGCATGCGGCAGATCCGAACTCGATCTACTTCGCCGAAAACGACCTGATCCGCTACCGGGCCCGATTCGTCCCGCCCCAGCCCGACGAGCCCCACATCGTCTACGACGGCGATCCCGAATCCGTGCTGAAGGCGCTGGAAGGAGCGGCGCGGCTTCAGGACAGCTAGACGCTAAGGGCTGTCCCGTAAGCGGTGCACCTTCTGAGCAGCGGCCCGGCCTGACCTGACCTGACCTGACCGAGTGCAGACTGTTGACCAGGAAGGGCGGGAGCTCAGCAGGAAAGCGCTGGCCAAGGAGTCCACGTCCCGTCTAGGTTCGGGCAATGACCGAAGGATCTTCTCCCACTGCTCCGACACTCCTGTACATCGTCGGGCCGCCTGCTGTTGGCAAGGCGACCGTCGGTCACGAGATCGCCACGCGCACCGGGCTCCGCCTTTTCCACAACCACATGGCCATCGAGCCGGTCCTTCGTTTCTTCGACTTCGGCAGCCCGGCGTTCGTGCGCCTCGTCGACGGGTTCCGGCAGAGCTTGATCGAAGAAGTCGCCGCGAGCGACCTGCCCGGCCTGATCTTCACCTTCGTGTGGGCATTCGACCAGCCAGACGGTCAGCGAGCGTTGGAGCAGTACGCCCTTCCGTTCCGTGAGCGAGGCGGCCGAGTTCTCTACCTTGAGCTCAAGGCAAGCCAAGAAGCCAGGCTGCAGCGGAACACGGGCGCGTCCCGGCTCGCCGAGAAGCCATCCAAGC
Organism: Streptomyces sp. NPDC051664; assembly: GCF_044453545.1. NCBI lineage: Bacteria > Bacillati > Actinomycetota > Actinomycetes > Kitasatosporales > Streptomycetaceae > Streptomyces > Streptomyces sp. NPDC051664. Next base: position 173,296 of record NZ_JBITCU010000009.1, read on the forward strand.
GCGACCTCGATGCGTCGCAGGGTCGGCTCCTGGATATGGACGAGAGGCACCGGCTCAACTCCACTACGGAGTTCCAGGACCGCACGGACTACCTGCGGATCGACAACACCCACCTCTCGCCAGAAGACGTTGCGAAGCAGGTCATCGAGCAATTCAGTCTCGATGGCTAAGTGATCACGATGTGCGATGATCACGGCCGTGGCTGGTGCGATCACGGCGTCTGAACCGTCCTGGATAGCCCCGTTCACCGGGCTGAGCCCGCGCTGCTTCGGGAAGTTGGTGACCGCACTGCGAGCGAGGGCGCGGACGAGCCCGGGCGGGGCCGGCCGTGGAAACTGTCGCTGGAGGACCGGGTGCTGCTGGTCGCGGCCTACTGACGCACCAACCTGACAATGCGCCAACTGGCGCCGCTGTTCGGGGTGTCGAAGTCGGCTGCCGACCGAGTGATCGACCATCTCGGGCCGAAGCTTGCGCTGCAGCCACGGAAACGGTTCGCGAAGGACGCGGTGCTGATCGTGGACGGCACCCTGGTGCCGACCCGCGACCACAGGGTGGCCGAGCAGTCGAAGAACTACCGCTACTCCACCAGCCACCAGGTGGTCATCGACGCCGACACCCGCCTGGTCGTCGTGGTCGGCAAGCCACTTCCCGGCAACCGCAACGACTGCAAGGCGTGGGAGGAATCCGGCGCCAAGGCCGCCGTCGGCAAGACCATGACGATCGCCGACGGCGGCTATCCCGGCACCGGACTCGTGATGCCTCACCGCCGCCGCAAAGGCGAAGAGCTGTCCGAGTCGAAGCAGGCCAACAACAAGTCCCACAAACAGGTCCGCGCCCGCGTCGAGCACACCTTCGCCCGCATGAAGACCTGGAAGATCCTCCGCGACTGCCGCCTCAAAGGGGACGGGGTTCACCAAGCCATGCTCGGCATCGCCCGCCTGCACAACCTCAGCCTCGCCGGATAGGAGCGGCCGCCGTCGCCCGAGCAGCTATGCCTCCACCGACTCAAAGATCATTTACGGGACAAGCCTTAGGCCGCAGCTCAGCGACCTGATTTGCCGCTAGTGGCGGTGCTGGATCTAGCGGGGATGGGTGCTAGGTCTAGCAGGGCAATCCGGGGCGATACTCGCCAGGAAGGGCGATATATGGAGCGGCCAGGCCGCACATTCTTTGGCGAACTCGCTCCGCTCGCGCGCGACCAGCGCCGTGCGGCCGAACGCCGTTGCGACGCTACGCAGACAGAGGCTGTAACACCAAAGCGGAATGAGCGCGCCCGACTGTTACAGCCGTTCTTGTTGGATGTCAGCGCCCGCGGCGTCCGCATGCCTCCTACTTGAGGACCGTCTTGAACTGCTGTGATGCACTTAAGAGGAGTGAACCTTGCGGACGCTGCGGACGCTAGCGGACGCTGCACATTTTGTTTAGCGTCCGCACGAAAAGCACAGGTCGTAGACGGTGCGGAAGGGGCCGCGGACGCTGCGGACGCTGTTTTCTCTCAACTCTCTAGTAAGAGGTGCAGCGAGAGCTAAGCGGAATGACTGCAGCGCCCCTGAAAAGCCTCGGTGAGCCCACCAAGAAGAGGGAGGCCGGATGTCCTCAAGCCCCAATGCCCTCTGCCGCCTGGCGTAGCTATGGGCGGCATTTCAGAGGGGCGCCGGGCTCGCGGGGAAGGGAGAGGCCCCGGCCGCTCGCACAAGCAAGAGGAGCACCCTGGCGGAGGCGCGCCGTGCTCCTCTTGCTTGTGCGAGCGGGAGAGACGACGGCATTGGTCGTAGTGGTCGTGATCGACCATGCTTGCTTCCAGTCCATGAAGAGCCCTCCAAGACCGTGGATGAGGGCCAGAACGCCGTTGCGTGGCGTCACCGCCCCGCCCGTTTTGCGGTAGTTGGCGCTGTCGGTTGCGTCGACAACGCCGGTTGAACCCCTGCAACCGCCTGTGACCTGCGGAGTTGCAGAGTTGCGCCGTTCCGGGGAGGGAGCCCCTACGCGCACGCGCGCGTAGGGCAGCGGAAACTGCCGTCACGCAGCGTCTCGGTGACGCCGTGGGCGGCCGTTCACGGTGGGGGGGTCTTGCTCCGCACGGGAGGGGGGTCGGACGCTCTACGGGCCGTCTACGGCTTCCGCCCGTCCCGGGGTAGGCGGAAGGGGGCAACGTCCCTTGCGCCCCAGCCTCTTGGCGGTGGCCTTGCCGTCCGAGCCGCCCACCGACTTCACCACGCTCACCACGCCCCTGGCCTTCGGGCGACGAGAGGTGGCCTCTTCGACCGCCGACTGGAGCTCGGCCTGCTGCGCGGATAGCTTCCGTGTTACTGGCTACTGCCTACTGCCTAGGCACTGTTTCTCGGATCTCCTGACCTGGGCAGGGTGTTGGGGCCAGGCTGGCTGTATGGGCCGTGGAGATCTGACGAATGCGGAGTGGAATCGGCTGGAGTTGTTCTTACCTCCTGGTGGTGCGCGTGGAGGTCGGTGGAGCGACCACCGCCGGGTGATCAACGGGATTCTCTACCGGGTGCGGACAGGTGCGCAGTGGCGGGATCTGCCCGAGCGGTTCGGCCCGTGGGAGACGGTCTATAAACGACATCGCCGCTGGTCAGCCGACGGAATCTGGCAGATGCTGCTGTCTCGCATCCAGGCAGCCGAGGATGCCGAGGGCGGCATCGACTGGGACGTGTCGGTGGACTCGACCGCCGTGCGAGCCCACCAGCACGCCGCCGGTGCGAGGAAAGCGCCCCCGGCCGCCGTGCCTCAAAGGGGGGCCAAGCCAGGGACGAACCGTGTCGATCCGGCACAGCGGAGACCGGCCGTCCGTCTGGCGGAGGTGGTCAGATCGGCGAATGTCTGGGGCGTTCCCGCGGAGGATTCACCACCAAGATCCATCTCGTCGCCGAGGGGCGATGCCGGCCCCTCGCCTTTGTCCTGACACCCGGACACTACGGAGACGGGCCCCAGCTCGAGCGGGTGCTGGAGCAGGTATCGGTGCCCCGAGCCGGAGTCGGCCGGCCTCGCACCCGGCCCGACCATGTCCTGGCGGACAAGGCCTACACGGCCCGAAAGAACCGCCGCTACCTGCGACGACGCGGCATCCGGCACACTATCCCCGAACGTCTCGACCAGCAGAGACACCGCAAGAACCGAGGTTCCCGAGGCGGTCGGCCCACCGGCTTCGACAGCGAGCGCTACAAGAAACGCAACACCGTCGAGCGCACCATCAACCGCCTCAAAGGCTTCCGCGCCGTCGCCACCCGCTACGAGAAACGCGCCTACATCTACCTCGGCACCGTCACCTTCGCGGCCCTCATGATCTGGCTCCGAGCATGAACCGAGAACCATGGCCTGCTCCGGCCGCTGCGTGCAACGAAGGTAGATTTTGCACCCACAGAGGTGATCACCGTAGAGGTAGGGCCACGATGAAAACGGATGCAGCGACCGCCAAGCAGGTAACGGCGGATTGGGCGCGAGTCTTCGACGGCTTCGACATCTGGCGTCCTTTGCGGCTGTTGCGCCGGGTTGGGCCCTTGGTTCAGGGGATCACTCTTGATCGTTCCACTTCGGGTGACGCCTATTTCCCGACCGCACACATTCACGCATTGACTCGACCGTTCCCAGTCGTCTCGTTGGCACTTGGCCAACGCTTGGCGTCAAGATCGGGGATGCCGGAAGCCATCAGGTTCACCGACCATGCGGAGGAACATCCCGACGCCGCCCGGCGCCTTGCTGGCCAGGCCAGATTGAGTCTCGATGTTCCGCCTACCGTCGGAGACGTCGTCACCGAACTGCGCGCTTCCGCGATGGCCCAGCACGGTATGGGCTGGCCCCCCGCAGTAGGGGAGGTTGAGGACAGCATCCTCATCTCGTCGGCGAGTGGGGACAGGGACCTGGCGGAGCAGGGGCTGCAACTTGCTCGGGACCTGGTGAAGAAGTGGCCTAAACACAGGCTGCCCCTGGACTGGGTCGGCGAGAAGGCATGGATTAGTTCCTTGAGCAAGAATGCGGACAACGCCGAGGACCTGCGCGCCATCGTTGAAAGCCAGGTCAAGGCCCACAAATTGGCGAAGATCCGCCAGAGCTAACGTGTCGGCACAGGGACCTCGTGTTGTACGGCTCCATATCGCAATCCCAAAGGGGCTCGCACAGGCCAGATGGTGAATCATGATCCAAGAAACAGGGCCTAGTGGCTACTGCCCAACACCCTGTTGAAACGGCCTGTGTGGGCAGTAGCGGCCCGTTCTACTGGCAAGTGGCAAGTTGGCAGTAGGCAGTAGCTCCGTGCGCTCAGGCGTTGTCGGGGGCGACTACGCCTGATGCCTTCCAAGGGGAGCGAGGCAACTCCCCCGTTGGAAGGCCACTCGCCTCCACCACATCCCGGAGTCGCTCACACACCTCTGGGAGCTCCCAGTGTGGGCGCCCGAAAGTCGCCCGCCCGAAGGGCGGTCTATTCAGCTCTTCTCTAAGTACGTGGCTCCCGTCTTGTCGCTTGTCTTGTCGCTTGTCGCGGGTGACGCCGTTCGCGCTCTTCTGGGGACGGAGAGCGCGTCTGACCTGCGTGACGACAAGCGACAAGACAAGCGACAAGACAAGCGACAAGACAGGAAGACGGGCTGCCTGCGGCTGCCCCGGGCCGTCCGGCCGTACCTGCCAGCACAAGGCTGCCAGAGAGTCGCCTGCCGGCGGGGCCGTCTGTGGGCCGTCTGAGGGTGGCCAGTGGCCACCGACGGCCACCAACAATGACCAAGAGGGCGCGGCCACCGGCCACGCCCTCTTCACGCTTCTGTCCAGCTAGATCCAGGTATCCAGCCACATACGGTTGCGCCAGGAATTCTCCGGAATGGACATGCCCGTGTACAGCGGCCAGAAATAGATGAAATTCCAGATGATCAGCAGGACGAGTACGCCGACCGCGACCGCCCCCAATGTCCGCCGCCGTTCACCGGACGGATCGCCCGTCACCAGGCCCAGTTCCCGCCTGGCCCCGGTGCCCGCCGCGGGCCCGATCATCGCGCCGATCATCATCGCCACCGCGAGACAGAGGAACGGCACGAACACGACTGCGTAGAAGAGGAAGATCGTCCGCTCCTGGTAGAGGAACCACGGCACCCAGCCCGCCGCCACACCGCAGGCGATCGCGCCCGCCCGCCAGTCGCGCCGGAAGAGCCACCGCCACAGGACGTACACCAGGGCGAAGCACGCGGCCCACCACAGCAGCGGTGTGCCGATGGCCAGCACCTCACGGGCGCACTTGCCGGTCTCCGAGGCCGTGCAGCCGTTCTGCTCCTCGTAGAAGTACGAGACGGGGCGGCCCAGGACGATCCAGCTCCAGGGGTTCGACTGGTACGTGTGGCCGGACGTCAGGTTCACGTGGAACTCGTAGACCTGGTACTCGTAGTGCCACAGGCTGCGCAGCCAGTCCGGCAGCCAGGTCCAGCTGCCGCCCTTGCCGTCGGTGGTGGCCCAGTCCCGGTAGTAGCCGTGGTGGTCGGGATCGTTCCTGATGATCCAGCCGGTCCAGGAAGCGATGTACGTCAGGATCGCGACCGGCACCGTCGAGACGAACGCGGGCACCAGATCCCGCAGGATCACCGCCTGGTACGGCTGGACCGCACCCGCCGTCCGGCGCGCGCCGACGTCCCACAGCACCGTCATCAGGCCGAACGCGACCAGGATGTACAGGCCGTTCCACTTCGTGCCGAACGCCAGCCCCAGCGAGAGCCCCGCCGCGATCCGCCACGGCCGCCACCCCAGCCGCAGCGTCGCGGCGATCCGCGCGTCCGGGCGCAGCACCCCCTCCGCGTCGACCGGCAGTGCCGCGGCGAGCTTGGCCCGCGCCCAGTCCCGGTCGATCAGCAGACAGCCGAACGCCGCCACCACGAAGAACATCAGCACCAGGTCGAGCAGCGCGGTGCGGCTCATCACGAAGTGCAGCCCGTCGACGGCGAGCAGTGCGCCCGCCAGGCACCCCAGGAACGTCGAGCGGAACAGCCGCCGTCCGATCCGGCACAGCATCAGCACCGACAGCGTGCCGAGCACCGCCACCATGAACCGCCAGCCGAACGGCGTGAACCCGAAGAGCTGCTCGCCGAACCCGATGATCCACTTGCCGACCGGCGGATGCACCACATAGCCGGGCGCCGTCGGCACCGACGCCAGCGAAGGATCGGCCAGGATCGACTTGTCGATGTCCTTCGGCCAGGACCCCTCGTACCCCTGCTTGATCAGCGCCCAGGAGTCCTTGGCGTAGTACGTCTCGTCGAATATCACCGCCTTCGGGCTGCCCAGATGCCAGAACCGCAGCACCCCCGCCACCAGCGTCACCAGCAGCGGCCCGCCCCAGGCCGACCACCGCACCAGCCGCTCGGCGGTGGGCGGCGACACCCCCAGCACCGCCCACAACTGCGGTCCCGGCCGGTTGTACGGCGGGATCAGCCGTTCCCGCAGCCCGATACCGGGCCGCGGCGAATGGCCGTAGCGGCGCAGCCGCTGCTGCCAGGAAGGCGGCTTTTCGCCGTGCTGTTCCCCGGCGTCTTGACCCTGCTGGGCTTCGGGCGCAGTACTCGTCACCGCGCCATCGTAGGGAACGCATCTGTGCGACTGGTGTCGCCCGTGCTGGGAGGATGGCTGATGTGACTGGAACGACTGGAACGCTGGTACTCGCAGGGACCCCCATCGGCGATGTGGAGGACGCCCCACCACGGCTCGCCGCAGAACTGGAGACGGCGGACGTAGTCGCCGCCGAGGACACCCGTCGGCTGCGACGGCTGACACAGGCGCTCGGTATCCACACCACGGGGCGTGTCGTCTCCTACTTCGAGGGCAACGAATCGGCGCGTACGCCCGAACTCGTCGAGGCGCTGACCGGTGGCGCCCGGGTCCTGCTCGTCACGGACGCCGGGATGCCGTCCGTCTCCGACCCCGGCTACCGGCTCGTCGCCGCAGCGGTGGAGAAGGGGATCAAGGTCACCGCGGTCCCCGGCCCGTCCGCCGTGCTCACCGCGCTCGCCCTGTCCGGTCTGCCTGTCGACCGGTTCTGCTTCGAGGGCTTCCTGCCGCGCAAGGCGGGCGAGCGGCTCGGCCGGCTCCGTGAGGTCGCCGGCGAGCGCCGCACCATGGTCTTCTTCGAGGCCCCGCACCGGCTCGACGACACCCTCGCCGCGATGGCCGAGGTGTTCGGCGGCGACCGCAGGGCCGCCGTGTGCCGGGAGCTGACCAAGACGTACGAGGAAGTGAAGCGCGGCCCGCTGGCCGAACTGGCGGTCTGGGCGGCCGAAGGCGTACGCGGCGAGATCACCGTCGTCGTCGAGGGGGCGGCGGACGTGGCCGAGGAGCTGGACGCCGCCGAGCTGGTACGCAGGGTGCAGGTGCGCGAGGAGGCGGGGGAGCGGCGCAAGGAGGCGATCGCCGCTGTCGCCGCGGCCGCGGGGCTGCCCAAACGCGAGGTCTTCGATGCGGTCGTCGCCGCAAAGAACGCGTCGCGGACCGGCTCTGCGGACGGCAAAGGACTGTCGTAAAAAGCAAAGCGCGAGCCGCGCATCTGGCCCCTTTTGCCACGAGAAGGCCAAGACCGCTCCAATACTCGACAGGGCATGGTGCGCTCCTGCCGGTGAAGGCGTCCACTGAATCAGGGACGCATTCTCCGGAGTGCTTGTCCGGCGGACAAGAGGAGCAGGCATGAGCGAGACCGCAGCAACCACCGTGCATGAGGCGTATGCCTTCGCCTGCATGAGGTGCGGATACGGCTGGGAACAGGCCTACGAGATAGAGCACCACGTCGACGGTTCCAACAACGACTTCGTCATCTACAAGGCGAACGGGGAACGGGTCCCGTCACCCCTGTCCAAGCCCACCTGCACGAACTGCGACGGCCATGTGGTCCGGATCATGCGGTCCGGCCGGGTCTCGACCGTCCAGCAGCTGCTCGAGTCGCAGTACGAGACCGCCGGGCACACCGGGGGCAGCGACGCCCGGGAACCCGAGGCGGTCGCCGCATCCGCAGCCGCTCCGACGGCCGCGGAGCACCACTGGCACCTCTCCGACCTGCTGCACCCCTTCCACCGCAAGTGAGAGCGGCGCCACGGTCCTCGTACGATCGTGGCATGAGCCGTACGGAAGCCCCGCCACTGCCCGAACCCCTGCGGGTACCGGTCGCCGATTCGCACACCCATCTGGACATGCAGGACGCCACCGTCGAGGAGGGCCTGGCCAGGGCCGCGGCGGTCAATGTCACCACCGTGATCCAGGTGGGCTGCGACGTGCGGGGCTCGCGCTGGGCCGCCGAGACCGCGGCCGCGCACGCAGGTGTGTACGCGGCGGTGGCCCTGCATCCCAACGAGGCGCCGCGCATCGTCCACGGCGACCCGGAGGGCTGGTCCCGCCAGGAGGCGCGGGAGCCGGGCGGGAAGGCCGCCCTCGACGAGGCCCTTGCCGAGATCGACAAGCTGGCCGCCCTCGACCGGGTGCGCGGCGTGGGTGAGACCGGCCTCGACCACTTCCGCACGGGCCCCGAGGGCATGGCCGCCCAGGAGGAGTCCTTCCGGGCCCATATCGAGATCGCCAAACGGCACGGCAAGGCGCTCGTCATCCATGACCGCGAGGCGCACGCCGACGTGCTGCGCGTGCTCGCCGACGCGGGCGCCCCCGAACGCACGGTGTTCCACTGCTACTCCGGGGACGCCGAGATGGCCCGGATCTGCGCCGACGCCGGGTACTTCATGTCCTTCGCGGGCAACGTGACGTTCAAGAACGCCCAGCCGCTGCGGGACGCGCTGGCCGTGGCGCCGATGGAACTGGTCCTGGTCGAGACGGACGCGCCGTTCCTCACCCCCGCCCCGTATCGCGGCCGGCCCAACGCGCCGTACCTCATTCCCGTCACGCTCCGTGCCATGGCGGAGGTGAAGAGGGTCGACGAGGACACCCTGGCGTCGGCGATCAACGACAACACGGCTCGCGCGTTCGATTACTGACAGATCACGCTGTGACGGTGTGCGGTCGCGTCGCTTTGGAGAGTGACCGAAGCTCCACTATCGTCCCGGACGCCCATCGGGCGACCGGGACGAACGGACCTTCTGGAGCGTCGTGATCAATGCGCAGGGCAGTCACCGTGCGGTACCGGGCAGGGGACATACGGGTGGTGCGGCGGTGGCGACACCGCCGACCGTCCCCGCGCCTCTGCCGTTCCACGAGGAGCAGACGCTCGTCGCCCTCTGGCCGGTCCATGATCCGACCGTCGTCGACACGCCTGCGGCGCCGCCCGGGCCGGCCGCCGGCCCCCGCACCGGCGGCCGGGCCGATGCCCGGCGGGCCGCGCACCGCCGCAAGGCCCCCGCACGTCCGGAGAACCTGCGCCGCCTCGTCCCGCAGGCCTTGGTCGTCGCCTTCCTGGCCGGCGGCACCACCGCGTTCGTCGCCCACGACAAGGCGGTGCGGCTCACCGTCGACGGGGAGCCGCGCACCCTGCACACCTTCGCGGACGACATCGACGAACTCCTCGACGACGAGGGCATCACCGTCGGCGCCCACGATGTCGTCACCCCGGCCCCCGTCGGCGACCTCGACGACGGCGACGAGATCACCGTCCGCCACGGGCGCCCGGTGACCCTCACCCTCGACGGGGTGCGGCGCCGGGTGTGGACCACCGCAGGCTCGGTCGACGGCGCCCTGCGCCAGCTCGGGGTGCGCGCTGAGGGGGCGTACCTCTCCGTCGCCCGCTCCTCCTCGATCGGCCGCACCGGGCTCGCCCTGGACGTCCGCACCGAACGCACCGTGACCTTCATGGCCGACGGCCGGGAGCGCACCGTCCGCACCAATGCCGCGACCGTCCGCGAGGCCGTCGCCGAGGCGGGCATCACCCTGCGCGGCGAGGACACCACCTCCGTGGACCCGCACAGCTTCCCGCGCGACGGCCAGACGGTCTCCGTGATGCGGATCACCGACTCCCGCGAGGTGCGCGAGGAGCCCGTCCCGTACGCCGAGCAACGGTCCGAGGACGATTCGCTCCTCGCCGGTACGGAGGTCGTCGAGCGCGAGGGCAGGCCGGGCGTCCGCCGGATCACGTACGGGGTGCGGACCGTCAACGGCGTGCGGCAGCGGCCGCGGGCGCTGGACGCCGAAGTCGTGCGCACGCCGGTCGACCGGATCGTGAAGGTCGGTACCGGAGCCCGCCCGCAGTCCGCGGTGGGCGCGGGCGGGCTGAACTGGGCCGGGCTCGCGTCCTGCGAGTCCGGCGGCCGGCCTCGCGCGGTCGACGGCAGCGGCACGTACGGCGGGCTGTACCAGTTCGACGCGCGGACCTGGCACTCCCTCGGCGGCAGCGGACGCCCGCAGGACGCCCCGGCGTCCGAGCAGACGTTCCGGGCGAAGAAGCTGTACCTGCAACGGGGGGCGAGCCCGTGGCCGCATTGCGGCCGTAGGCTTACCGGGTGAGCACCACAGAGCCCGACGCCCTCCTGGGCCCCGCAGACATCCGCGAACTGGCCGCGAAGCTCGGGGTACGCCCCACGAAGCAGCGCGGTCAGAACTTCGTCATCGACGCCAATACGGTCCGCAGGATCGTACGGACCGCGGAGGTCCGTCCTGACGACGTGGTGGTCGAGGTCGGACCCGGTCTCGGCTCACTGACCCTGGCGCTGCTGGAGGCGGCGGACCGGGTCGTCGCCGTCGAGATCGACGATGTGCTGGCGGCGGCGCTGCCGGCCACGGTCCAGGCCCGGATGCCGGGCCGTGCCGACCGGTTCTCGCTGGTCCACTCCGACGCGATGCTGGTCACGGAGCTGCCGGGGCCGCCGCCCACCGCCCTGGTCGCCAATCTGCCGTACAACGTGGCCGTGCCGGTCCTGCTGACGATGCTGGAGCGGTTCCCGACCATCGAGCGGACCCTGGTCATGGTGCAGGCCGAGGTCGCCGACCGGCTGGCCGCCCGGCCGGGCAACAAGGTCTACGGCGTGCCGTCGGTGAAGGCCAACTGGTACGCGGACGTCAAGCGGGCCGGGTCCATCGGCCGCACGGTGTTCTGGCCGGCTCCGAACGTCGACTCCGGTCTGGTGTCGCTGGTCCGGCGCACCGAGCCGATCATGACGACCGCGAGCCGGGCCGAGGTCTTCGCGGTCGTCGACGCGGCGTTCGCTCAGCGCCGCAAGACGCTGCGCGCCGCCCTGGCCGGCTGGGCGGGCTCCGCGCCGGCCGCCGAGGCGGCTCTGGTCGCCGCCGGGATCTCGCCGAAGACGCGGGGTGAAGCACTGACCGTCGAGGAGTTCGCGGCCATCGCCGAGAACAAGCCGGCGGTGGACGAGCAGGCGGCGGACCCGTCGAGCGAGGGCAAGCCTGGCGCGGACGAGCCCGCCGGGAACAGGTCCCACGGGAACAAGTCCACCGGGAGTGGCGAGTGAGCGTCACCGTTCGCGTCCCCGCCAAGGTCAATGTGCAGCTCGCGGTCGGCGCCCCGCGCCCCGACGGCTTCCACGACCTGGCGAACGTCTTCCTCGCCGTCGGTCTCTACGACGAGGTCACCGTCACCCCCGCCGGCGCGCTGACCGTCACCTGCTCGGGCCCGGACGCCGCGCAGGTCCCGCTGGACGCCGGCAACCTCGCCGCCCGCGCCGCGATCGCGCTCGCCGAACGCCACGGCATCGCCCCCGACGTGCACATTCACATCTCCAAGGACATCCCCGTCGCGGGCGGCATGGCGGGCGGCAGCGCCGACGCCGCGGCCGCCCTGGTGGCCTGTGACGCCCTCTGGGCCACCGGCGCCACCCGGGACGAACTGCTCGCTATCTGCGCGGAGCTCGGCAGCGACGTGCCGTTCTCCCTGGTCGGCGGCGCCGCCCTCGGTACCGGCCGCGGCGAGCAGCTGACCCCGATCGACGTCGGCGGCACGTTCCACTGGGTGTTCGCGGTCGCCGACGGCGGGCTCTCCACCCCGGCCGTCTACGGGGAGTTCGACCGGCTCACCGCGGGCACCGACGTTCCCGCACCGGAAGCTTCGCCGGCGCTCCTCGACGCCCTACGCACCGGCAGCACAGATGTGCTCGCGAAGGCCCTCTCCAACGACCTGCAGCCCGCCGCGCTCTCCCTGCGGCCCTCGCTCGCCGACACCCTCGCTGCGGGCACCGGGGCGGGTGCGCTGGCCGCGCTGGTCTCGGGCTCCGGGCCGACCACCGCGTTCCTGGCGGCGGACGCGGAGGCGGCTCGCAAGATCGCGGACATGCTGCGGACGTCGGGGACCTGCCGGAGCGCGCGGGTCGCGGTTTCCCCGGCGCCGGGTGCCACGATCGTCTGACCGCGGGTACTCAGACGGGAATTGAGTACGGTCGCGCTGCCGCCCCGGGGCGTCGGGCGCGACCGTACCCGTATGGGATCAAGTGTTCGCGAACTGGCCGGGGCCACCCCCGCCACCCGGGACCGGTACATCGACCTGCTGCGCGTCGCCTCGCTCGGGACGGTCGTCCTCGGGCACTGGCTGATGGCCGCCGTCACCACCGACGGCGTCGGCAACCTGCTCGCCGTCGTCCCCGGTCTCCAGCTGCTGACCTGGGTGCTCCAGATCATGCCGGTGTTCTTCTTCGTCGGCGGCTTCTCGCACGCCCTGTCCTACCGCTCCCTCAGCCGCAAGCAGCCCGCCGGCTCGACGGACTCCGTCTACTCGGCCTTTCTCCGGGCCAGACTGCAGCGGCTGCTGCGCCCCACCATGGTCTTCATCCTGGTCTGGGGGACGGCCGCGCTGATCGTCCAACTGCTCGGCGGGGGCGGCGGGCTGACCGGGGTCACGCTGCGGCTGGTGGCCCAGCCGCTCTGGTTCATCGGGATCTATCTCGCGATGGTGGCGTTCACGCCGCCGCTGCTGAAGCTGCACGACCGGTACGGCTGGGGCGCCTTCGCCGGGCTCGCCGCGGCGGCGGTCGCGGTCGACGTGCTGCGGTTCGCCGCCGGTGTCCCGTACATCGCGTTCCTCAATTTCGCGTTCGTCTGGCTCGCCGTGCACCAGCTGGGCTTCCTGCGCGCCGACGGCCGCATCCGCCACCCCGCGCTGCTGGCCGGCCCGGGCCTGGCCGCCGCGGCCGCGCTGGTCGCGTTCGGCCCGTATCCGCTCTCCATGGTCGGGATGCCCGGCGAGAAGATCAGCAACATGGCACCGCCGACGCTCGCCCTGCTCTGCCACGGCCTGTGGCTGGTCGGCGCGGTCGAGCTGCTGCGCGGCCCCGGCGCCCGGCTGGTCGCCCGCCCGCGGGTGTGGCGCGGGGTCGTCGCGGCCAACGGGGTGGCGATGACCGCGTTCCTCTGGCACCTCACCGCGATGCTCGGGGTCTACGGGGCGATGATCGCCCTGCACGTCCCGCTGCCCGAACCGGCGACCGGTGCCTGGTGGGCGCAGGTGCCGGTGCGGATCGCGGTGGCGGCAGCCGGCACGGCGGGGCTGGTCGCCGTCTTCCGCACGTTCGAGCGGCCGGTCTCCGCGATACCGGGGAAGGGCTCCGGGCCGGTGTCCGCGCTCGGTGTGACGCTCTGCCTGTTCGGGGTGCTCGGGGTGTCGATGGTCGGGTTCGGCGGGCTGCTGGAAGGGCATACGGCGGTGCTGATCGCCGTACGCGTCAGCGCCCCGGCGGCCGTCGCGATGGCGCTGGGCGGCTGGCTGCTGGTGGAACGGGCGGGGCGGCGGCGGTCGGGCTGACCACGGGCGGCGGACGGGGCGTGCGTACGGCTCAGCCGAGCCGTACGGTCCGCTTCGCCAGCTTGTACGCCGGGAGCATCTCCTCGTACTCCTCCGGGTCCAGCCCGCCCAGGTGCACCACGACCGGCCCGCGTGGGGTGGAGACGGCGAACGCCCGCTTCTTCCGGGGCCCTTCGAGCAGCTCGCTGCTGATGGTGTACCCGACCTCCGTCGCGGGAAGGGCGCCGGCCTCGGTGTCGGCGTAAGTGATCTTTCCGGCGTTCGGCTCGTCGGCCAGGAACGCCTCCAGGACCTGGCGCGGGGTGCGGTCGGTACGGTCGCCGGTCCACACACGCAGGAAGCCGATGCTCCCGGCGGGTTTCGCGTCGATCTCGCAGACGAGCGTGACCGGGCCCTGTCGGACCAGCTCGTTCAGCGCGTCGTCCTCACCGAGCCGTACGGCCTCCGGCTTCCAGGAAGCCGCGAGGTCGAAGGTGACGGGCAGGGCACAGGCGGAGCCCGAGCCTCCGACGCTGCCGCCCTTCATCGCGCTCTGTGCCGCGGCCCGCGGCTTCGGGGCCGCCCTCCCGTCGTTCCCGCCGTCGTCCTGGGCGGGCGACGTGCAGCCGGTCGCCGTCACCGACACCGCCGCCAGCACCGCCGTGACCGTGCCCCGTACCGAATTGCGCACCATGGAAGTCCCCTGTCCCCGCCCTTGATCAATCGCCGCACGCTAACCCACCCGTGTGGCGACTACCCTGGGATGTCGATCGATCCCCCAGTCAGGAGTGAAATGGCCGTCAATCTGGTCAATGTCGAGCAGGTCAGCAAGGTGTACGGCACCCGTGCCCTGCTCGACGGTGTGTCCCTCGGTGTGTCCGAGGGGGACCGGATCGGTGTCGTCGGCCGTAACGGCGACGGCAAGACGACCCTCATCCGGATGCTCGCCAAGCTGGAGGAGGCGGACACCGGCCGCGTCACCCACAACGGTGGCCTGCGTCTCGGTGTCCTCACTCAGCACGATTCGCTCGACCCGAAGGCGACGGTCCGCCACGAGGTCATCGGCGATCTCGCCGACCACGAGTGGGCGGGCAACGCCAAGATCCGTGACGTGCTGACCGGGCTCTTCGGCGGCCTGGACCTGCCCGGCTTCGAACTCGGCCTGGACACCGTCATCGCCCCGCTCTCCGGCGGAGAGCGGCGCCGGATCGCGCTCGCCAAGCTACTCATCGCCGAACAGGACCTGATCGTCCTCGACGAGCCGACCAACCACCTCGATGTCGAGGGCATCTCCTGGCTGGCCCGGCACCTGCAGAACCGGCGCTCGGCCCTGGTCTGCGTCACCCACGACCGGTGGTTCCTCGACCAGGTCTGTACGCGCATGTGGGACGTCCAGCGCGGCACGGTCCACGAGTACGAGGGCGGCTACAGCGACTACGTGTTCGCCCGGGCCGAGCGGGACCGGATCGCCGCGACCGAGGAGTCCAAGCGGCAGAACCTGATGCGCAAGGAGCTGGCCTGGCTGCGGCGCGGCGCCCCCGCCCGTACGTCGAAGCCGCGCTACCGCATCGAAGCTGCCAACGAGCTGATCGCCGATGTGCCGCCGCCGCGCGACACCAGCGAGCTGATGAAGTTCGCCAACGCACGGCTCGGCAAGACCGTCTTCGACCTGGAGAACGTGACCGTCCAGGCCGGACCCAAGACGCTGCTCACCCACCTCACCTGGCACCTCGGCCCCGGCGACCGGATCGGCCTGGTCGGGATCAACGGCGCGGGCAAGACCTCGCTGCTGCGGGCGCTCGCCGAGGCGGCCCGCACCCAGGGCGAGGAGCAGCCCGCGGCCGGGAAGATCGTCGTCGGCAAGACCGTCAAGCTCGCCTACCTCTCCCAGGAGGTCACCGAGCTCAAGCCGACCCTGCGGGTGCTGGAGGCCGTGCAGCAGGTACGGGACCGGGTCGACCTCGGCAAGGGCCGGGAGATGACTGCGGGCCAGCTCTGCGAGCAGTTCGGCTTCTCGAAGGAGAAGCAGTGGACCCCGGTGGGCGACCTGTCGGGCGGTGAGCGGCGACGGCTGCAGATCCTGCGGCTGCTGATGGACGAGCCGAACGTTCTCTTCCTCGACGAGCCCACCAACGACCTCGACATCGAGACCCTGACCCAGCTGGAGGACCTCCTCGACGGCTGGCCGGGATCGATGATCGTGATCTCCCACGACCGGTTCTTCATCGAGCGGACCACGGACCGGGTGATGGCGCTGCTCGGTGACGCCACGCTGCGGATGCTGCCGCGCGGTATCGACGAGTACATCGAGCGCAGGCGGCGGATGGAGGAGGCGGCCGTACCCGCCTCGGCGCCCACCGCGGCGAAGGAGACGCCGGCCGCCGCCGCGGTCTCGCCGCAGGCCGCCCGCGCCGCCAAGAAGGAACTGCAGAAGATCGAGCGGCAGCTCGACAAGATGTCGAGCAGGGAGACGACCCTGCACGCGCAGATCGCCGACAACGCCACGGACTTCGAGAAGGTGGCGAAGCTCGACGCGGAACTTCGGGAACTGGTCGCCGAACGCGACGAGTTGGAGATGCGCTGGCTGGAACTGGCCGAGGATGCCTGATCGCTGACGTGCCTTCGGCGTGACGGTCACCGATAGGTCCGGTGGACGTGCAAGGTCAAGAAGGGCTGGGAGGTCGCACAGTTCTACTCGGTCAGCCCGCTGGTCGTCTCGCTGAAGCAGGAGGACAAGTGGGCGATCGTCGTGCTCAACGAGAACGGCACCTACCGATCCCAACTGGTCGGCGGGACCGACGACTACGGGACGAAGTGCGGTGGTGACCTCCTCGCCGAGGGCAAGAACCTCGACAACTGCCTCGGGGTGGCGGCCGACGACCGGACGGTCTATCTGGCGACCAAGCCCCCCGAGGACGACCCCACCCCCACCAACAAGGTCGTCGCCTTCGATCTGAACGCCGGTCAGGCGAAGTGGAAGGCCGCGGCCCCGGCCGGACAGACCCTCATGCCGATACGGACGGAGGGCGGCAGGCTGCTGATGTATCTCGCCGCCGGGAAGAACAAGGGCGGCGGCATCGCGTCCCTCCCACCGACCGGTGGCACGCCGCAGATGGTGCTGCGGCACCCGGCAGCCGCCACCACGGTCGAGCGCGGCTTCTTCGATTCCAGGGTCGCCTATCAGAACGGGCGTTGCTTCCTCATGCACGCGAGGATCAGCGGGATCGACGACGAGGACGAGAAGTCGATGAAGTCGGTGGCGGGCTTCGGCAGCTGACGGGCCGAGGCGTAACGAGGGCATCACGGCGCGGTTCTCCCTTGGGAACAGGGGGCGGACCGACTCGGTGTCCTATGCGTCGCGGGTGGTACAAAGAAGCCCCGCTCGACTGTCGTAACGCCGCGGAAGCCATGCCCGATTCGCTCCTTTCCGAGGGGAATTCAGCCCAACGGAATCGCGGGGGAGACCGGAACGGGCACCGGACCGCACGAAGGGGGACGTGCTGATGACCCAGCCGCCCAGCCAGCAACCGCCGCAGGGAGGCTTCGGCGCTCCGCAGGAGCCGCCGCAGGGGAGTCCTCAGCCGACGGCGCCCGGGCAGCCGCCGCAGGGTCAACCGCCTGCCCAGCCGCCGCAGATGCCTGCCGCGCCGCCGACGCCGCCGCCCGCTCAGCCGGGTCACGGCTACCCGCAGGCGCCGGGCCAGGCCCCCGGTTACGGCTACCCGCAGCAGCCGGGGCCGTACAACCAGCCGGGACCGTACGGTCAACAGCCGGGCCCCTACGGCCAGCAGCCGGGACCGTACGCCCAACAGCCGGGCCCCTACGGCCAGCAGCCGCAGCCCGGTTACGGCTACCCGCAGCAGCAGTACCCCGGCGCCCCGGTACCCGGCGGCCCCGGCGGTACGGGCGGTGGCAACCCCTTCAAGGGCAAGCCCGCAGTGATCATCGGTGCCGCGGTCGCCGCCGCGATCGTCGTCGCCGGTGGCGTGTTCCTCGCGACCAGCGGTGGTGACGACGACAAGAAGCCCGTCGCGCAGGCGAGCACGGACGGCAAGGCGCCGAGCGGTTCGCCCTCCGTCGACGAGGGCAACGGCAACGGCGACGGGCGACCGGGCGATGACGACCTCAACGCCGGGCGCAAGGCGGGCGAGGCCAAGGTCCTCTGGCTGCAGCAGAACGACGTCGACCTGCCGCGCAACGGCGCGGACGTGTACGGCCCCTGGGTCGTCGGCGACACCGTCGTCAAGGGCATGTACCGCGCGGTGTCCGGCTACTCGGTCGCCGACGGCAAGCAGAAGTGGACGCTGAAGCTGCCCGCCGACATGTGCGCCGCGCCTTCGCAGCCCACCACCGACGGCAAGATCGTCATCGGGGTCAAGAACGGCACCACCGACAAGGCGGACTGCTCGGACCTCCAGATGATCGACCTCAACACCGGCAAGGCCGGCTGGAAGAAGTCGATCAAGAAGAACGGCATCTGGGACATGATGTCGGACATCTCCCTCGCCATCAGCGGAGACACCGTCACGGTCGGCCGGACCAGCAACTCCAACGCGTACCGGGTCAGCGACGGCAAGGAGCTGTTCGGCAAGCCGGCGGGCAACTGCCAGCCGTTCGCCTTCGCCGGCGGCCCCAAGCTGATCGCCGCCTCCAGTTGCCGCACCGAAGACCTCGACAACCCCCAGCACCAGATCCAGGAGATCGACCCGGCCACCGGCAAGCCCAAGTGGACGTACCGGCCGGCCCGTGGCTGGGAGATCGACCGGGTCTACTCGGTGAGCCCGCTCGTCGTCTCGCTGACCCAGAGCGAGAAGAAGAAGTGGAGCATCCTCGCCATCAAGGAGAACGGCACGCTCCGTTCGCAGCTGGTCGGTGACAAGGGCGACAAGTTCGCACCGGACTGCGGCAGCGCGTTCGCCATCTTCGGCAAGTCGCTGGACGGCTGTGTCGGTGTCGCCGCCGATGCCAACACCTTCTACATGGCGACCGAACCCGACTCCAGCGGCACCGCCCGTACGAACAAGGTCGTCGCGTTCAACCTGAACACGGGCAAGCCGAAGTGGAAGTCCGCGGCCCCGGCCGAGCAGACCGTGAAGCCGCTGCGGATGGAGGGCGGCAATGTGCTGCTCTACGTGGACGCCGGATACAACAAGGGCGGCGGGATCGCCACCCTCGCCCCGACCGGTGGCGCTCCGCAGATGCTGCTCCGGCACCCGGAGTCGACGTCCCAGATCGAGAGCTCGTTCTACAACGCGAAGATCGTCTACGCGGACGGGCGTTCCTTCATCGCGAGCGGGCGGGTCAGCGCGAGCAACGACAAGGAAGAGCTGGAGACGAAGACCATGATGGCTTTCGGCAAGTGACGGCTCACGCAGGCACCCGACGGACCCTGACCGACCGCGACAGGTCCCGACCGACCGACTCTCCTTCCCTCGAGGTACGTACGCCATGACTCAGCCGCCCCAGCCGCCCAACGAACCGCCCCAGGGCGGGTTCGGCGCCCCGCAGGACCCCCCGCCCGGCGGGTTCGGGGCACCGGTCCCGCCGCCCGCAGACCCGTTCGGCAAGCAGCCGGCCACCCCGCCCGCGGGCGGATTCGGAGCCCCGCAGGGGCCGCCGCCCGCCGGTGGTTTCGGCGCTCCGCAGACCCCGCCCGCCGGTCCGCCGCAGCAGCCGGGTTACGGCTATCCGCAGCAGCCCGGTTACGGCTACCCGCCGGGTCCCCCGGCCGGACAGGGCCTGCCGCCCGGCCAGCCGCCGCAGCAGGGCTACGGATACGGCTACCCGACCGCCCCGATGCAGCCGCAGTACGCGCCGCCGCAGCAGGGCGGGAACGGCGGCAAGAAGTTCACCACGCAGATGCAGATCATCGTTGCCGCGGTGGTCGCCGTGGCAGTGATCATCGGTGGTGGCATCTTCCTCGCCTCCGGTGGCGACGACAAGAAGAACGAGGTGTCCACCGCCGGTCCCACCGGTGGGGGCGAGGACGGCGAGGACAGCGGCATCGGTGGTGGCGGCAAGGAGAAGGTGCCGGCGAACACCAAGTCCACCGTCGCCTTCCAGCTGACGGAGCCGAAGGTCGGCGACGTCACGACGGTCGACGGCTCCTGGCTGACCGACAAGGCGTATGTGAAGACCGGCGTCGACGAGATAGTCGGCTACGACAAGGTCAAGGGCACCAAGCTCTGGTCCATCCCGCTGGAGGGTCAGCTCTGCGCCGCCTCCCGGCACATGTCGAAGGACTACAAGACGGCCATCGTCTTCGAGGAGGGCAAGCCGACCAAGGCGAAGAAGTACTCGCCGTGCAACCAGGTCGGTGGGATCGACCTGAACACCGGAAAGCTGATGTGGAGCAAGCCGGTGACGGCCGCCACCAGCGGTGACGAGCCGGTCAGGTTCGACGAGGTCACGGTCAGCGGCACCACGGTCGCCGCGGGCGGCACCGAGGGCGGCGCCGCCTTCGACCTGAACACCGGCGCCGAGCGCTGGAAGCCGAAGGTCGGCACCGATGGCTGTTACGACAAGGGGTACGGCGGCGGCGACGCGCTCGCGGTGGTCCGCAAGTGCGGTACGTACGACAGCCCGCAGCTCGTCATCCAGGCGCTGAACCCGACGACCGGCGCCCCGCTCTCGTCGTTCAAGATGCCGCCCGGCGTCGATTACGCGAGCATCGTCTCCACCAAGCCGCTGGTCGTCGCGGCCGATGTCGGCGACACCGCCGGTGACGGCAGTGGGATCTCGGACTTCTTCTCGATCGACGCGGCGACCGGAAAACTCCTCACCAAGATCGCCGCGGACGGCGAGAAGTACGCCGCCCGCTGCGGCTCCACCGAGGTCGAGACCTGCCAGCAGCTGGCCGTCGGCAACAACCGGCTCTACCTGCCGACCGAGGAGCACGAGGGCACCGGCGAGTACGGCGACACCAATGAGATCGTCTCGTTCGACCTCAGCACCGGCAAGCCGACCAGCGACAAGGCCGACGCGGGCGACCGGTACACGATGTTCCCGATCCGCATGGACGGCTCCGACATCATCGCGTACAAGGTTCCCCCGTACGACAAGGGCGGCCAGATCGTCTCCATCGACGGTTCCACCTTCAAGCAGACGGTGCTGATGGAGAACCCGGGGGACGAGTCCATCCGGGACGCGGAGACCAGCTTCTCCATGGACTACGCGGAGATCCTCTACTCGGACGGGCGGATGTACATCTCCGAGGTGATGGTGAGCAAGCCGCGCGAGAGCTCCCTCGACGACAAGCAGTACCTCGCGGTCTCGTTCGGCACCGGCTGACCCCGGCGCGGGTACGCGCACGCACCACGGCCCTGCCGGTCGATCATTCGACCGGCAGGGCCGGTCGTTTTCTGCCGGCTCACCGATCCCTTCTGCCGGCTTGCTGTCGGTCAACCGGACCCGAACAGAACATAATTCGGCATTCCGGGGTTCTTCTGCCTGGTAAGGGGCGCGCCACGTCGAGCAAGCGTGTAGCTTGCCGGGTCAAAGGGGCCGGGGGGCCCGGCCGGGGCCTGTCGTCGAACCGGCGTCCGCCGCGCGACGCCTGGGTGTGGCTCCATTGCTGCGGGGGGTAACTCGATGGGCGTGCGGCTCATGGTGGTCGATGACCACAGACTGCTCGCCGAGGCGTTGGCCTCGGCGCTGAAATTGCGGGGTCACCGGGTGCTCGGGGCGGCCGCGCCGACCGCCGGTGCGGCAGAACTCGTGGTGAGCAGAGCCCCGGAGGTCTGTCTGTTCGGCACGGCCACACCCGCCGAACCCGGGGCGTTCGACCCGATAGCCCGGATCAAGCGGGAGCGCCCGCAGGTGGCGGTGGTGGTGCTCGGGCCGGTGCCGAGTCCGCGCGGGATCGCGGCGGCCTTCGCGGCCGGCGCCGCCGGATATGTCAGGCACGACGAGCGGATAGAGGGTGTCGAGCGGGCGATGGTCAAGGCGCGGGCCGGCGAGGCGGCGGTCGCGCCGCAACTGCTCCAGGGTGCCTTCGCGGAGCTGCTCAACCCGGCCGTCCAGCCGGACGACGAGGGGCAGCGGCTGCTGCGGATGCTCACTCCGCGCGAGGTCGAGGTCCTGGTGCGGGTCGCGGAGGGCGAGGACACCCGGCTGATCGCGGCCGGGATGCGGATCGCGCCGAGCACCGCGCGTACGCATGTGCAGCGGGTGCTGATGAAGCTGGGGGTCGGTTCACGGCTGGAGGCCGCGGCGCTGGCGGCCCGCACCGGGCTGCTGGACCGTGCGGCGGTGGGCGGAACGCCGAAGGGGCCGGACGTCGGGTGACGTCCGGCCCCTTCGGGGCGGTGCGGAGACTGCTCAGGCGTCCGGCCCGCCGTCGGCGGCGCCGTCCGGCGCCGGTGCCGGTGCCGGACGCAGCTTCAGCCACAGCAGGAAGAACAGCCCGAGGACCAGCATGGCCAGCCCGGTCCAGAGGTTGATGTGGACGCCCTCGGCCTTCTTCAGGTCCGCGTCGGACGGGTTGATCCCGGCGAGGGTGACGATCACTCCGTAGATCACGAAGAGGCCGCCGATGATCCGCCGGATGTCGAAGAGACGGGCCGCGGTCGCGGACTTGCGCTCCAGTTCGGAGACTTCCTTGTGCAGCTCATTGCGGAATTCGGACATGGTGATGGCCTCCGATCAGAGTGAGTAGGGCAGATAGCAGAGGGCGGCGATGACGATCGCGCCCCAGCCGAGCAGGGCCGGCTTGCGGTACCAGGCGCTGTCGCCCTCGGCCGGCGGTTCCACCGCGTCCGGGGACTCGGTTCCGTACACCAGACCCGCGAGTTCGGCCTCGGGCTTCGGAGCCGTGAAGAGGGTGACGACGACCATGACCACCGCACCGGCGACGAAGCCGACGATCGCGGAGACGAAGTTGGCCCCCTGGTCGGTCGGGATGTCGATGACACCCTGCTTGTAGACCCAGAAGTAGTTGACCATCGCGGCGGTGGTGCCCGCGAGGAGCCCCCAGACCCCGGACTTCATCGAGGCGCGCTTCCAGAACATGCCGATGATGAAGACCACGAACATCGGGACGTTGAAGAACGAGAACAGCGTCTGGAGGTAGCTCATGATGTTCGAGAAGCTGGCGGCGATGAAGGCCGTGCCGATGGAGGCCAGTACACCGACCGCTGTGATCAGCCGGCCGAACCGCAGGTAGTACGCGTCGGGCCGGTCCTTCTTCACGTAACGCGCCCAGATGTCCGTCGTGAACACCGTGTTGAACGACGAGACGTTGGCCGCCATGCCGGCCATGAACGCGGCCAGCAGACCGGTCACGGCGATGCCGAGCACACCGTTGGGCAGCAGCTCCTGCATCAGCAGCGGGATCGCGTCGTTGTACGTGAGGTCCGAGCCCGGCGTGCCGATCTTCGGTACGAGTACGGCGGCGACCAGGCCCGGGATCATCACGAGGAAGACGATGAAGATCTTCGGGAACGCGGCGATCAGCGGCGTGCGCTGGGCGGCCGAGAGGTTCTTCGCGGACAGGGCGCGCTGCACCTCGGCGAAGTTGGTCGTCCAGTAGCCGAAGGAGAGCACGAAGCCGAGGCCGAGGATGATCGTCAGCCAGTTGGCGCCGAGCGGGTTGGCGTCACCGATGCCCGTACCGCCCCAGGCGGAGAGGAAGTCGGAGCCGTGGCTCTTCTCCAGCGAGCCGGTCAGACCGTCCCAGCCGCCGACGCGCTTGAGGCCCAGCAGGGTGAGCGGGATGAGCGCGGCGAGGATGACGAAGAACTGCAGCACCTCGTTGTAGATCGCCGAGGAGAGCCCGCCGATGGTGATGTAGACGAGGACGAAGAGGCCCGCGACGACGATCGCGATCCACTGCGGCCAGCCGAGAAGCGCCTCCACGACGATCGACAGGGCGTACAGGTTGACGCCCGCAATCAGGATCGCCGCGAAGGCGAAAAGTATGGAGCTCAGCAGGTGTGCGGACTTGTCGAAGCGCTGGAGCAGGAACTCCGGTACGGAACGGACCTTCGACCGGTAGTAGAAGGGCATCATCACCAGGCCGAGGAAGACCATGGCGGGGATGGCGCCGATCCAGTACCAGTGGACGACCGCGACGCCGTACTGCGCGCCGGTGGCCGCCATGCCGAGGATCTCGGTGGCACCGAGATTGGCCGCGACGAACGCGAGACCGGTCACCCAGGCGGGCAGTGAACGTCCGGAGAGAAAGAAGTCGAGGCTGGTCTTCACGCTGGCCCGGGCGGCGAAGCCGATGCCGAGAACCACGACGAAGTAGATCGCCAGAATCGTGTAGTCGAGCCCGTTCGTGGGGAGCCGGAGCCCTTCGGCCAGATATTGCATGGGGGGTACTCGCTTCGTTGCGCGAACTGAACCTGCAGAAACCTACGCTCCTGTTGTCAAAAAATGAACAGTTTTCCTGGGGTCCTTTGTTGGATTGTGATCGGATGAGGGGAGAATTCCAGGCTTGACGGGCTGGCAGCCACAGGAGATCCAGGTCACATGCGGCGGCGGCGGACCATTGACGTGCGTGTTGGCTTGTGGTTTGTTGTGTGCGGTTATGTTTGGAGGAACCTGGTGAAGAAGACGGTTACGACGCTCGCCGACGGCCGGGAGCTGCTCTACTACGACAGCCACGACGACGTGGTCCGGGACGCCGTCGACCGGCGGCCGCTGGACGCTGTATCGACCTCCTCCGAAATCCGCCGCGACCCCCTCCTCGGGGACAGCGTCGCCATCGCCTCGCACCGTCAGGGCCGCACGTACCACCCGCCGGCCGACGAGTGCCCGCTCTGTCCGTCCCGGGACGGACGGCTCAGCGAGATCCCCGACGACCAGTACGACGTGGTCGTCTTCGAGAACCGCTTCCCCTCGCTCGCCGGTGACTCCGGCCGCTGCGAAGTCGTCTGCTTCACCTCCGACCACGACGCGTCCTTCGCCGACCTCACCGAGGAGCAGGCGGCTCTGGTCCTCGAGGCCTGGACCGACCGCACCGCCGAACTCGCCGGGTTCGAGCAGGTCAAGCAGGTGTTCTGCTTCGAGAACCGGGGCGCCGAGATAGGTGTGACGCTCGGCCATCCGCACGGGCAGATCTACGCGTACCCCTTCGTCACCCCGCGCACCGAGCTGATGCTCCGCTCGGTGGAGGCGCACCGCGAGCGGACCGGTGGCAACCTCTTCGACGACATCGTGGCCCGCGAGCTGGCCGACGGCGATCGCGTGGTGCTGACGGGCGAGCATTGGGTGGCCTTCGTCCCGTACGCGGCGCACTGGCCGTACGAGGTGCATCTGCATCCGCGCCGGCGCGTCCCCGACCTGCGGGAACTCGACGAAGGGGCGCGCACAGAGTTCGCACAGATCTATCTGGAACTCTTGAGGCGATTCGACCGGATCTTCGGCCCCGGTGAGCCGTCGACCCCGTACATCGCGGCCTGGCACCAGGCGCCGTTCGGAGTCCCCGGGCGGGAGGAGTTCGGGCTTCACCTCGAGCTTTTCACCATCCGACGTACCTCCGGCAAGCTGAAGTTCCTCGCGGGTTCCGAGTCCGGCATGAGTGTGTTCATCAACGACGTGCCGCCGGAGGCCGCGGCCCAGCGACTGCGAGAGGTAGCGAGCGAGTGAGCAAGCCCCAGAGCGACCCCCGGATCGGTCCCCGGAAGAAGTACCTGGTCACAGGCGGCGCCGGGTATGTCGGCAGTGTGGTCGCCGCGCATCTTCTCGAAGCCGGTCACGAGGTGACCGTCCTCGACGACCTGTCGACCGGGTTCCGCGAGGGCGTCCCCGCCGGGGCCGAGTTCATCGAGGGCCGCATCCAGGACGCCGCGCGCTGGCTGGACCCCTCCTACGACGGAGTGCTGCACTTCGCCGCGTACTCCCAGGTCGGCGAGTCCGTCACCGACCCGGAGAAGTACTGGGTCAACAACGTCGGCGGATCCACCGCCCTGCTCGCCGCGATGCGTGACGCGGGCGTCCGCACCCTGGTCTTCTCCTCCACGGCCGCGACCTACGGCGAACCGGTGTCCAGCCCGATCACGGAGTCCGACCCGACCGCCCCCACCAACCCGTACGGCGCGACGAAGCTGGCCGTCGACCACATGATCACCGGCGAGGCGGCCGCGCACGGACTGGCCGCGGTCTCGCTGCGCTACTTCAACGTGGCCGGGGCGTACGGCAGCCACGGGGAGCGGCACAGCCCCGAGTCGCATCTGATTCCGCTGGTCCTCCAGGTCGCGCTCGGTCAGCGCGAGTCGATTTCCGTCTACGGCGACGACTACCCGACCCCCGACGGCAGCTGCGTACGCGACTACATCCACGTCGCGGACCTCGCCGAGGCCCACCTCCTGGCCCTGGACGCGGCCACCGCGGGCGAACACCTGATCTGCAACCTCGGCAACGGCAACGGTTTCTCGGTACGCGAGGTCATCGAGACCGTCCGCAAGGTCACCGGCCACCCGGTCCCCGAGACCGCGGCCCCGCGCCGCGCCGGTGACCCGGCCGTGCTGGTCGCCTCCGCCGCCACTGCCAGGGAGCGGCTCGGCTGGCAGCCGAGCCGTGCGGACCTGGCCGGAATCGTCTCCGACGCCTGGACGTTCGCCCGCCGAGAGGAGCCCACCGCGCCATGACCGACAACGCTGAGCTGGTCACCGCTTTCACCGAGCTGTACGGCACCGCCCCCGAAGGAATCTGGGCGGCGCCCGGCCGGGTCAACCTGATCGGCGAGTACACCGACTTCAACGACGGCTTCGTGATGCCGCTCGCGCTGCCGCACACCGCGCGCGCGGCCGTCGCCCGCCGCACCGACGGCGAGCTGCGGCTTCACTCGACCGAGGTGCCGGGCGGTGTCGTCCAGCTCCGCGTCGACGAGCTGGCCCCGCACTCCGGGCACGGCTGGGCGGCCTACCCGGCCGGCGTCGTCTGGGCGCTGCGCGAGGCGGGCCACCAGGTCACCGGCGCGGACATCCAGCTGACCTCGACCGTCCCCACCGGCGCCGGGCTCTCCTCGTCCGCCGCCCTCGAAGTGGTCACCGCACTCGCGCTGAACGACCTCTTCGAGCTCGGCCTGTCCGCGTCCGAGCTGGCGGTGCTTGCGCAGCGCGCCGAGAACGCGTTCGTCGGAGTGCCGTGCGGGGTCATGGACCAGATGGCGTCGGCCTGCTGTACCGACGGCCACGCCCTGCACCTCGACACCCGCGACCTCACCCAGCGCCAGGTCCCGTTCGACCTGGCCGCGCACGGTCTGCGGCTGCTGGTCGTCGACACCCGGGTCAAGCACGCGCTGGGCGACGGCGCGTACGCGGAGCGGCGGGCCGGCTGCGAGGCGGGCGCGCGGGCGCTCGGCATCGGGATGCTGCGCGATCTTCCGTACGACGGTCTCGGCGCCGCGCTCGACACCCTCGCCGAGTCCGGCGCCGACGAGTCGGTCGTGCGGTACGTACGCCATGTGGTCAGCGACAACGCACGGGTGGAGCAGGTCATCGCGCTGCTCGACGCGGGCGATGTGCGCGGCGCGGGCCCCGTCCTCACGGCGGGCCATGTCTCGCTCCGTGACGATCTGCGGGTCTCCTGCCCCGAACTGGACCTGGTGGTCTCCGCGGCGAACGCGGCCGGGGCACTGGGGGCGCGGATGACCGGCGGTGGCTTCGGCGGGTCGGCGATCGTGCTGGTCGAGGAGGCGGACGCGGACGCGGTCACCAAGTCGGTGCTCGAGGCGTTCACTTCGGCGGGATACGCGACGCCCGGGGTCTTTCCGGCGGTCCCGTCGGCAGGCGCCCGCCGCACCGGCTGAGCCCGTCGGTCAGCCGAAGGTCTTCGTCAGGATGAACTCGGTGACACCGGGCGGGTAGTTGTCGACCTGCCCGATCACCTCGTACCCACGCCTGCGGTAGAAGCCGGGGGCCTGGAACCCCCAGGTCTCCAGCCGGGAGCGGGTGCAGGCACGGTCCGTCACGGCCACCCGTTCGGCCTCGGCGAGCAGCTGCGAGCCGAGGCCGGAGCCGCGATGCCGGTCGTCCACCCAGAGCAGATCCACATGGAGCCAGTACGCCCAGGTGCGTCCGGTCAGTCCGCCGGCCAGCCCGCCTCGGCCGTCCATCGCCCATACCTCCAGCGGGAGTTCGTGCTCGGCGGGCGTGGCGAGCAGGGCGCGGAGCTCCGGGGAGCGCTCCCTGTTGCTGCGGTGCAGCCGTTCACCCAGCAGAAGGCGACGATCTTTGTCTACTTCTGTCGCAAGACGAAACATGAACCACACCCTAAACACCGAGGTCCATCAGTTCTGTCAATTGCCTTCCGCTCCGGGCCCTCAGTCGTACGCTGATGCACAGCACCGGTGGGGGCCGGTGCTTATTCAGGGGTACGAGACAGTCGGGTACGGCGCCCGGGGCGGGGTGGCAGTCGGCACACGGCGGCGGCCGTAGGACTGAGGTTCACCCATCGCTCCGGGCGTCGTGCCCGCACCGGTCCGTCCCCGTCGGGGGGCCAGGGGGTGGCCCCGCACCAGACGCAGCATGGGGGTGCCTGTGGTTCGTATCCGGGTTCTCGTGGTGGACGACCACCGCATTTTCGCCGAGTCGCTCGCGGCGGCCCTCGCGGCCGAGCCGGACGTCGACGTGGCGGCGGCAGGCAGTGGCCCCGCCGCGCTGCGATGTCTGGAGCGGGCGGCCGCCGAAGGCCGTAGGTACGACGTGATACTCGTCGACGCCGAACTCGGCATCCTGTCGCCGGGCGGTGGACGCATGGCCTCGGGCCCGGTCCCGGTCCCCGCACCGAACAGCGGAGAGAGCGCGCCGGTCGACGGGCTCTCGCTGGTCGCCGGCGTCCGTTCGGGTCAGCCGTCCGCCCGTACGGTGGTGCTCGCCGAGAAGGACGACCCGCGCCGGGCTGCGCTCGCGCTGCAGGCCGGGGCGTCGGGCTGGGTCGCCAAGGACTGCTCGCTGCAACGGCTGCTCACGGTCATCCGGGGCGTGCTCCGTGACGAGACGCATCTGCCTCCTGCGCTGCTCACCGGTGTGCTGCGGGAGCTGACGGCGGCCCGCAAGCACCGCACCGAGAGCGAGCGGCTGGTCGAGTCGCTGACCCCGCGCGAGCGCGAGGT
This sequence comes from Streptomyces sp. NPDC051664, assembly GCF_044453545.1. Lineage (NCBI taxonomy): Bacteria > Bacillati > Actinomycetota > Actinomycetes > Kitasatosporales > Streptomycetaceae > Streptomyces > Streptomyces sp. NPDC051664. The sequence continues at coordinate 201,990 of NZ_JBITCU010000009.1, forward strand.
GCTGCGCTGCATGGTGGCGGGGCTGGGCCGCAAGGCGGTGGCGGAGCGGCTCTTCCTCTCCCCGCACACGGTGCGTACGCATATGCAGAACGTGCTGGGGAAGCTGGGCGTGCACTCGACCCTGGCCGCCGTCGCGCTGGCCCGACGGGCGGGCGTCGGACCGGCCGAGCTAGCCGGGGATGTTGTCGAACGGGGCGGTCAACTGGCGTAGCAGCGAGGCCAGTTCACCACGCTGGTGACGGGAGAGTTCGGCCAGGATGGCACGCTCCTGGGCGAGCAGGCCGGCCAGCGACTGGTCGGCCTTGTCGCGCCCCTCGGGGGTGAGCCGGACCAGCACGCCCCGCCGGTCGCTGGGGTCGGGGAGCCGCTCGACGAGGTTCTTCTTGGTCAGCCGGTCGATGCGGTTGGTCATCGTGCCCGAAGTGACCAGCGTCTGGGTCAGCAGCTGGCCGGGGGAGAGCTGATACGGGGCACCTGCGCGGCGCAGCGACGTCAGTACGTCGAACTCCCACGGCTCAAGATTGTGTTCGGAGAACGCGATCCGTCGGGCCCGGTCGAGGTGACGGGCGAGGCGCGAGACGCGGCTGAGCACCTCGAGCGGTTCCACGTCGAGGTCGGGGCGCTCGCGGCGCCATGCAGCGACCAGACGGTCGACCTCGTCCTCCATGTGGATCAGTGTAAAGGGTCTGTCGACATGAAGTCTCTTGAATTCAAGTGTCTTGACATCAAGATACCTCGATGGTGATCCTGGACTGCATGACGACACCCACCTGGGACCCCCAGCAGTACCTGCGCCACGCCGACCACCGAACCCGCCCGTTCCGCGACCTCCTGGCCCGCATCCCACAGCTCCCGGCCGCACCCGCACCCCGCATCGCGGACCTCGGCTGCGGAGCGGGCAACGTGACGGCCCTCCTCGCCGACCGCTGGCCCGAGGCCCGCATCACCGGCTACGACAACTCCCCCCAGATGCTGGAACAGGCCCGCGCCCACGCCACCCCCTTCCTGGACTTCGCCGAGGCGGACGCCATCACCTGGACGCCGGACGAACCGTACGGCCTGATCGTCTCCAACGCCCTGCTCCAGTGGGTCCCCGGCCACGCCGACCGTTTCCCGGCCTGGCTGGACGCCATCACCCCCGGCGGTACGTTCGCCTTCCAGGTCCCCGGCAACTTCGACCAGCCCACGCACGTCCTGATGCGCGAACTGGCCGAGTCCCCGCGCTGGCGCTCCCGCCTGACCGGCATCCTGCGCCACGCCGACGCCGTCCTGACACCCACCGCCTACCTGGACGCGCTCACCGCCCCCGGCGTCACGGCGGACGTCTGGGAGACCACCTACCTCCACCTCCTCCAGGGCGAGGACGCCGCCCTGGACTGGGTCAAGGGCACCGGCCTGCGCCCGATCCTGACGTCGCTCGCGGACGACCCGCAGGCCAAGGACGCCTTCCTCGCCGAATACCGCGACGCGCTGCGCACCGCCTACCCGACGGGCCCGCACGGCACGGTCTTCCCGTTCCGCCGCATCTTCGCCGTGGCCCACAAGGAGAAGTGATGATCGCCGCACTGGACCACGTCCAACTGGCCGCCCCGGCAGGCTCGGAGGACGCACTCCGCGCCTTCTACGTGGACGCCCTCGGTATGACGGAGATCCCCAAGCCCCCGGTCCTCGCAACCCGCGGCGGCTGCTGGTTCCGGACGGGCCCCGTCCAGCTGCACCTGGGCATCGAAGGAGAGTTCCGCCCGGCGAAGAAGGCCCACCCGGGGCTACGGGTCACGGACATCGAGGCGTTCGCGGCTCGGCTGGAGGCGCACGGCGCACCGGTGCGCTGGGACGGCGACCTGCCGGGACACCGCCGGTTCTTCAGCCACGACCCGGTCGGCAACCGGCTGGAGTTCCTGGAACCGGTGGACGGCTGAGCGGCGGAGCCGGTTCGGGACGTGACGCCGGCAACGGCCGACGGGCCTACCCCTGACGACAGGGCGGGCCCGCTCACGCACCGTGTCGGCGCGCCGGTTCCTCCGGGTGGCCGGTCAGTTCTTCCGGTGGCCGATCAGCCGCGGCTTCGACTCCAGATTCTCCAGGCCGTGCCAGGCCAGGTTCACCAGATGCGCCGCCACCTCCGCCTTCTTCGGCTTGCGTACGTTCAGCCACCACTGGCCCGTCAGCGCCACCATGCCGACCAGCGCCTGCGCGTACAGCGGGGCCAGCTTCGGGTCGAAGCCGCGGGCCTTGAACTCCAGGCCCAGGATGTCCTCCACCTGGGTGGCGATGTCACTGATCAGCGACGCGAAGGTGCCCGTCGACTGGGCGACGGGGGAGTCGCGGACCAGGATGCGGAAGCCGTCCGTGTACGTCTCGATGTAGTCGAGCAGTGCGAACGCGGCCTGTTCCAGGAGCTCGCGAGGGTGGCCCGCCGTCAGGGCGCCGGTCACCATGTCGAGGAGCTGGCGCATCTCGCGGTCCACCACGACGGCGTACAGGCCCTCCTTGCCGCCGAAGTGTTCGTAGACGACCGGCTTGGAGACGCCGGCCCGGGCCGCGATCTCCTCGACCGAGGTGCCTTCGAAGCCCTTGTCGGCGAAGAGGATGCGGCCGATGTCCAGCAGCTGTTCGCGGCGTTCCTTGCCCGTCATCCTCACGCGGCGGGTCCGCCGGGTGGAGGAGGGACGGTTCTTCTCGCTGCTCGTGCTGCCGTCGGTCGCCACGTCGTCAATCATGCCGCGTCGGCGCGCGCGGACTCGCGCCGGGAGTCGATACGCCGGGAGTCGATCCGGGACGCGTCCGGCCAGCGCACGTCGTACGCCCAGCCGAGCTTCTCGAACCAGCGGATCAGCCGGGCGCTGGAGTCGACCTGGCCTTTCATGACCCCGTGCCGGGCGCTCGTCGGGTCCGCATGGTGCAGGTTGTGCCAGGACTCGCCGCAGGACAGGACCGCCAGCCACCACACATTGCCGGACCGGTCGCGGGACTTGAAGGGGCGCTTGCCGACCGCGTGGCAGATGGAGTTGATCGACCACGTGACGTGGTGCAGGAGAGCCACCCGAACGAGAGAGCCCCAGAAGAACGCCGTCGCCGCACCCCACCACGACATCGTCACCAGACCGCCGACCAGCGGCGGGATCGCCAGCGAGACGATCGTGAACGTGAGGAAGTGACGGGAGATCCCGCGGAGCGCCGGGTCCTTGACCAGGTCCGGGGCGTACGTGTGCTGCGGGGTCTGCTCCTCGTCGAACATCCAGCCGATGTGCGCCCACCACAGCCCCTTCATCAGGGCGGGGAGCGTCTCGCCGAACCGCCACGGCGAATGCGGGTCGCCCTCGGCGTCGGAGAAGCGGTGGTGCTTGCGGTGGTCGGCCACCCAGCGCACCAGCGGGCCCTCCACGGCGAGCGACCCGGCGACGGCCAGCGCGATACGGAGCGGGCGTTTCGCCTTGAAGGAACCGTGGGTGAAGTAGCGGTGGAAACCGATCGTGATGCCGTGGACGCCGGTGAAGTACATGGCGACCAGCAGACCGAGATCGAGCCAGCTCACACCGCGGCCCCAGGCCAGCGGCACCGCCGCGACCAGCGCCACGAACGGCACGACGATGAAGAGCAGCAGCGCGATCTGCTCGATCGAACGCTTGTTGTCGCCGCCGAGCGTGGCGGAGGGGAGATCCGGATCGTCGGCCGCCGGTGTCCGGGCGTCGTCGATCACGTCGGGGGTGGTGTTCATGGGGGGCCCCTGGAGGGTGAGAAGTACGACGGACAGCTCTGGCTACGCATCCGTAACCTACGGCTTCGTAAGTATGGCAGCGTCGAGGCCCGCAGCACGAGAGCTGCGGGCCTCCGCCATGAAGGGGATCAGTGGTCGGGCCGAGAGCAGCGCCGACGGCGCGGACACCTATCCTGGAAGCGTCGGACAGCGCGGTCCGCACTCTGCTTTCCCGGGGCCCGTGCCAGCCGCCGGCCCCGGATCCGGTGCTCAACCACTGCAAGGAGCCGCACACTGTGAGCAGTGCCGACCAGACCCCCGCCGCCAACGCCGAGCTGCGCGCCGACATCCGCCGCCTCGGCGACCTGCTGGGCGAGACCCTCGTACGCCAGGAGGGCCAGGAACTCCTCGACCTCGTCGAGCGTGTCCGCGCCCTGACCCGCACCGACGGCGAGGCCGCCGCCGAACTCCTCGGCGACACGGACCTGGAGACCGCCGCACAGCTCGTGCGCGCCTTCTCCACCTACTTCCACCTGGCCAACGTGACCGAGCAGGTCCACCGCGCCCACGAGATGCGCGACCGGCGCGCCGCCGAGGGCGGGCTGCTGGCCCGTACCGCCGACCGGCTGAAGGACGCGGACCCCGAGCACCTGCGCGAGACCGTCAAGAACCTCAACGTACGGCCCGTCTTCACCGCACACCCCACCGAGGCCGCGCGGCGTTCCGTACTGAACAAGCTCCGCCGCATCGCCGAACTGCTCGACACCCCCGTCATCGAGGCCGACCGGCGCCGCCACGACCTGCGGCTCGCCGAGAACATCGACCTCATCTGGCAGACCGACGAACTGCGCGTCGTCCGCCCCGAGCCGGCCGACGAGGCCCGCAACGCCATCTACTACCTCGACGAACTGCACGCCAACGCCGTCGGGGACGTACTCGAGGACCTCGCGGCCGAGCTGGAGCGGGTCGGCGTCGAGCTGCCCGCCGGAACCCGCCCGCTGACCTTCGGCACCTGGATCGGCGGCGACCGCGACGGCAACCCCAACGTGACGCCCGCCGTCACCTGGGACGTGCTGATCCTCCAGCACGAACACGGCATCACCGACGCGCTGGAACTCGTCGACCACCTGCGCGGTCAGCTCTCCAACTCCATCCGCTACACCGGCGCCACCGACGAACTGCTGACCTCCCTGCAGGCCGACCTGGAACGCCTCCCCGAGATCAGCCCGCGCTACAAGCGGCTGAACGCCGAGGAGCCGTACCGTCTCAAGGCCACCTGCATCCGGCAGAAGCTCGTCAACACCCGCGAGCGCCTCGCCGGCGGCACCCCGCACCGCCCCGGCTGCGACTACCTCGGCACCGCCGAACTCCTCGCCGACCTGGAACTCATCCAGACCTCCCTGCGCGAACACCGCTGCGGCCTCTTCGCCGACGGGCGGATGAACCGCACCATCCACACCCTCTCCGCCTTCGGCCTGCAGCTCGCCACCATGGACGTACGCGAACACGCCGACGCCCACCACCACACCCTCGGCCAGCTCTTCGACCGGCTCGGCGAGGAATCCTGGCGCTACGCCGACATGCCGCGCGACTACCGGCAGAAGCTCCTCGCCAAGGAGCTCCGCTCACGCCGCCCGCTCGCCCCGACCCCGGCCCCGCTGGACGCCGCGGGCGAGAAGACCCTCGGCGTCTTCCACACCATCAAGGAAGCCTTCGAACGATTCGGCCCCGAGGTCATCGAGTCGTACATCATCTCGATGTGCCAGGGCGCCGACGACGTCTTCGCCGCCGCCGTACTCGCCCGCGAGGCCGGACTGCTCGACCTGCACGGCGGCTGGGCCAAGATCGGCATCGTGCCGCTCCTGGAGACCACCGACGAGCTGCGCGCCGCCGACGTGATCCTTGACGAAATGCTCGCCGACCCGTCCTACCGGCGGCTCGTCTCCCTCCGCGGCGACGTCCAGGAGGTCATGCTCGGATACTCCGACTCCTCCAAGTTCGGCGGCATCACCACCTCCCAGTGGGAGATCCACCGCGCGCAGCGCCGGCTCCGCGACGTCGCCCACCGCTACGGCGTACGGCTGCGGCTCTTCCACGGCCGCGGCGGCACCGTCGGCCGCGGCGGCGGCCCCTCGCACGACGCGATCCTCGCGCAGCCGTGGGGCACGCTGGAGGGCGAGATCAAGGTGACCGAACAGGGCGAGGTCATCTCCGACAAGTACCTCATCCCCGCGCTCGCGCGGGAGAACCTGGAGCTGACCGTCGCGGCCACCCTCCAGGCGTCCGCGCTGCACACCGCGCCCCGCCAGTCCGACGAGGCCCTCGCACGCTGGGACGCGGCGATGGACACCGTCTCCGACGCCGCGCACGACGCGTACCGCAAGCTGGTCGAGGACCCCGACCTGCCCGCGTACTTCTTCGCATCCACCCCCGTCGACCAGCTCGCCGAACTCCACCTCGGCTCGCGCCCCTCGCGCCGCCCGGACTCCGGCGCCGGACTCGACGGTCTGCGGGCCATCCCGTGGGTCTTCGGCTGGACCCAGTCCCGGCAGATCGTGCCCGGCTGGTACGGCGTCGGCTCCGGGCTCAAGGCACTGCGCGAAGCAGGCCTGGGCACCGTTCTGGAAGAGATGCACGAGCAGTGGCACTTCTTCCGGAACTTCATCTCGAACGTGGAGATGACACTCGCCAAGACCGACCTGCGGATCGCCCGCCACTACGTCGACACGCTCGTCCCCGACGAGCTGAAGCACGTCTTCGCCGACATCGAGGCCGAGCACGCGCTCACGGTCGAGGAAGTCCTGAAGGTCACCGGCGGGACCGAACTGCTCGGCACCAGCCCGGTGCTCCAGCAGACCTTCGCCATCCGCGACGCCTACCTGGACCCGATCTCCTACCTCCAGGTCTCGCTCCTGGCCCGCCAGCGCGCGGCCGCAGAGCGCGGCGAGGAAGCCGACCCGCTGCTCGCCCGGGCCCTGCTGCTCACCGTGAACGGTGTCGCCGCGGGCCTGCGCAACACCGGCTGACCCGCCGGGCAGTACGCGGGCGCGGTTCTGTCACAGGGCGATGAACGTCGCCACCAGCAGAGCCGCGCCCGCGATCCCGGTGGACCAGGCGATCCGGGTCAGCCGCAGACCACCACCGATGATCAGGGCGGCCAGCAGCAGCGCACCGCCCAGCGGCGTCCAGGCATGCAGAAAACCCGGAAGCCCCGTGCGTACGACGACGTCCGTGCCGGGCTTCACGACGACCGGGAACCTGCCGCCCTTCCGCACCGCGACGGACTTCTCCGTCGTCACGCGCGGGCGGGCGGTGGCGCCGTCGGCCGGAGCGAACGGCCCCGTACAGACGTCGGCACCGCAGCCGGTGACGGTCATCGTGCCGTGCTCGCGGCCCTTGGCGAGGACGATGTGCTGCGCCGAGTCCCAGGACGACACGACGCCCGCGACGAGCAGCAGCAGCGCGATACAGCCCATGGCCGCGCTGCGGCCGTACAGGAGGGCGCGGTGGGAGGGGCTCCGCTTCATGGGGAGCGATCCTTGGCCAAGCGAACGCTTTCGGTCAACTCAGAGTCAGGCCATGGCCAGAAAAGACCCCGAATTGCGCGGCTAACTCACGAGTTGTACGCGCTCTGCGCGCGCTCCAACCCCTCGGCGAGCAGGCACTCCACCGAATCCGCCGCCCGGTCCACCAGATAGCCGAGCTCCTTGCGCTCGGTGGACGAGAAGTCCTTCAGCACGAAGTCCGCAACCTGCATCCGGCCCGGCGGCCGGCCGATCCCGAACCGGATCCGGTGATAGTCGGAGCCCATCGACTTCGTCATCGATTTCAGCCCGTTGTGCCCGTTGTCGCCGCCGCCCAGCTTCAGCCGCAGCATCCCGTAGTCGATGTCCAGCTCGTCATGGATCGCCACGATGTGGTCGGTCGGCACCTTGTAGAAGTCGCGCAGCGCCGTGACGGGGCCACCGGAAAGATTCATGTACGACATCGGCTTGGCCAGGATCACGCGGCGGTTCGCCGGTCCGGGCGAGCCGATGCGGCCCTCGACGACCTGCGCCTGGGCCTTCTGCGCCCGCTTGAACTTCCCGCCGATCCGCTCCGCGAGAAGGTCGGCGACCATGAAGCCGACATTGTGCCGGTTCGCCGCGTACTCGGGACCGGGATTGCCGAGGCCCACGATGAGCCAGGGGTCGGTGGCTTCGGACATCTGCTCGGTCTCCTTCGCGTACGGATGGTTCCGGATGGCCCGGATACAGGCGGACGGGGCGGCGGGTCCCCGAAGAAGGAACCGCCGCCCCGTCAGTGAAGCAGGTGAAGCGTGGAGGGCGAGGCTCAGGCCTCGGTGCCCTCGGCCTCGGCCGCCTCGGCGGTCGGCTCCTCGGCCTGCGCGGAGACGACCTGCAGGACGACAGCGTCCTCGTCGCCGGCCAGCACGGAGCCGGCGGGCAGCGGGATGTCCTTGGCGAGGATGGAGTCACCGGCGTCGAGGCCCGCGATGGAGACCGTGACGGACTCGGGGATGTGGGTGGCCTCGGCCTCGACGAGCAGGGTGTTCTGCACGTACTCGAGGAGGTTGCCGCCCGGGGCCAGCTCGCCCTCGACGTGCACGGCGATCTCGACGTTGACCTTCTCGCCGCGCTTGACGGTCAGCAGGTCGACGTGCTCGATGTCGCCCTTGAGCGGGTTGCGCTGCACGGCCTTCGGGATGACCAGCGTGTCCTTGCCCTCGATCTCCAGACCGATCAGGACGTTGGCGGTGCGGAGCGCAAGGAGCAGCTCGTGGGCCGGCAGCGTGACGTGGACCGACTCGGCGCCGTGGCCGTAGACGACCGCGGGGACCTGGTTGTCACGGCGGGCGCGGCGGGCGGCACCCTTGCCGAACTCGGTACGGACCTGGGTGGCGAGCTTGATCTCGGCCATGACTGCACTCCTCGTGGGGTGACGAAAACTGGATGGTCACCCGGCCCACGACAGGCCTGCTACGAAGAGCGCGTCGATAACGGACCGCCGTACCCATGAGTACGGCCTCCCTCGCCGAGCAACTCGCTGAGTCTACCCGGCGGGGAGGCCGCGCCCAAAGTGGATCTTTTCCGCAGTGCTGCTTACTGCTCCTCGAAGAGGCTCGTCACCGAACCGTCCTCGAAGACCTCACGCACCGCACGCGCGATCGTCGGCGCGATCGAGAGCACCGTGATCTTGTCGAGCTCCAGCTCGCCCGGGGTCGGCAGCGTGTCCGTGAAGACGAACTCGCTTACCTTGGAGTTCTTCAGCCGGTCCGCAGCGGGGCCGGAGAGCACACCGTGCGTCGCCGTCACTATGACGTCCTCGGCGCCGTGCGCGAACAGCGCGTCGGCGGCGGCACAGATGGTGCCACCGGTGTCGATCATGTCGTCGACCAGGACACACACCCGGTCCTTGACGTTGCCGACGACCTCGTGGACCGTCACCTGGTTCGCGACATCCTTGTCACGGCGCTTGTGGACGATCGCCAGCGGGGCGTCCAGACGGTCGCACCAGCGGTCGGCGACCCGTACACGGCCGGCGTCCGGGGAGACGATCGTCAACTTCGACCGGTCGACCTTGGCACCGACGTAGTCGGCGAGGATCGGCAGTGCGAAGAGGTGGTCGACCGGACCGTCGAAGAAGCCCTGGATCTGGTCGGTGTGCAGGTCGACGGTGAGGATGCGGTCGGCACCCGCCGTCTTCATCAGGTCGGCGATCAGACGGGCCGAGATCGGCTCGCGGCCACGGTGCTTCTTGTCCTGACGGGCGTAACCGTAGAACGGCACGATCACCGTGATCGAACGGGCCGACGCGCGCTTCAGCGCGTCCAGCATGATCAGCTGCTCCATGATCCACTTGTTGATCGGAGCCGTGTGGCTCTGGATCAGGAAGCAGTCGGCGCCGCGGGCGGACTCCTGGAATCGGACATAGATCTCGCCGTTGGCGAAATCGAAGGCCTTCGTCGGCACGAGGCCGACACCCAGTTGGTGCGCAACCTCCTCGGCCAGCTCGGGGTGGGCGCGGCCGGAGAAGAACATCAGTTTCTTCTCGCCGGTCGTCTTGATCCCGGTCACAGCACAGTCTCCTCAGACGTGTTCCTGGCGCTGCACGCATGTGTCCCGATGTGCAACGAGCCAGCCGAAATGGGGTGAGCATCTATCACGGTACGCCGTGCGCGGCGCACCCGTTTCCGGTCAGCTTTCGCTGTCTTCCTCCTGTGCAGCGGCCTGAGCCGCCTGCGCGGCAGCGCTGCCCGGACGCTTACGGGCCACCCAACCCGCGATATTCCTTTGCTGGCCGCGGGCGACGGCCAGCGAACCGGGCGGCACATCCTTGGTGATCACCGAGCCGGCGGCGGTGTACACACCGTCCCCGATCGTGACGGGCGCCACAAACATATTGTCCGAACCGGTCCGGCAATGTGAGCCGATCGTCGTGTGGTGCTTCGCCACACCGTCGTAGTTCACGAAGACGCTCGCGGCGCCGATGTTGGTGTGATCGCCGATCGTCGCGTCGCCGACATAGCTCAGATGCGGCACCTTCGTGCCCTCGCCGATCGTGGCGTTCTTCATCTCCACGTACGTACCGGCCTTGGCCTTCGCGCCGAGCCTGGTGCCGGGGCGCAGATACGCGTACGGGCCGACCGTCGAGCCCGGGCCGATCTCCGCCCGGTCCGCGACCGAGTTGTCGACGCGCGCGCCCGCGTGGACGGTGGTGTCCGTCAACCGGGTGTTCGGGCCGACCTCGGCGTCCTCGGCGAGGTGCGTGGTACCGAGCAACTGCGTACCGGGGTGCACGATCGCGTCCGGCTCGTACGTCACCGTGGCGTCGATCACCGTCGTCGCCGGGTCCACGACGGTCACGCCGCCCAGCATCGCCCGCTCCAGCAGCTGCTGGTTCAGCAGGGCGCGGGCCTGGGCGAGCTGCACCCGGTTGTTGATCCCGAGGATCTCGCGGTGGTCGGCCGCGACCGAGGCGCCGACGCGGTGCCCGGCCTCGCGCAGGATGGACAGCACATCGGTGAGGTACTCCTCGCCCTGGCTGTTGTCGGTACGGACCTTGCCGAGGGCGTCGGCGAGCAGCCGCCCGTCGAACGCGAAGACGCCGGAGTTGATCTCACGGATCGCGCGCTGGGAGTCGGTGGCGTCCTTGTGCTCGACGATCTCGGTGACCGCCCCGCTGGCGGCATCCCGGACGATCCGGCCGTAGCCCGTGGCGTCCGGGACCTCGGCGGTCAGCACGGTGACGGCGTTGCCATCGGCCGTGTGGGTGGCGGCGAGTGCGGTGAGCGTCTCGCCGGAGAGCAGCGGGGTGTCGCCGCAGACGACGATCACGGTGCCCTCGACGGTGCCGCCGAGCTCTTCGAGACCGACGCGCACGGCGTGGCCGGTGCCGCCCTGGACGGCCTGGTAGGCGGTCCGCACCTGGCTGTCGACGGTGGCGAGATGCGCGGTGACCTGCTCGCTCGCATGGCCCACGACCACGACGAGGTGCTCGGGGGCCAGCTCGCGGGCGGCGGTGACGACATGTCCGACGAGCGAGCGCCCGGAGATCTCGTGCAGAACCTTGGGAGTCTTCGACTTCATGCGGGTGCCCTCACCCGCTGCGAGGACGACGACGGCTGCCGGGCTGTTGACGCTCACAGATATGCCCTTCGGCTTCGGATGGTGGACATCCGCAGGATACCGGGGGCATACGGGGCGGACATGAGTGCGGGCCCTGACCGTGAGGTCAGGGCCCGTGAGTGGAGGCTCCCCCACCAGGATTTGAACCCGGACAAATAGCACCAAAAGCTACTGTGCTGCCAATTACACCATGGGGGATCAAATCCGACTGAACCGGACATTCGGTCTGGCTGTCGGAACGACTGGCACCGAACACTATGCCGTACCAAGTGCCTTCCACGCGACGATATAGGTCGGCGCTCTTGGTGACGTAGATGAGCCAGACAGCCGCGGTATGCCTCGGTGGTGTTCTTCCGGGTGGTCTTGGGGTTGTGCTTCTTCAGAGTTGCTTTCTGGAATGCGGAGGCGGGGACGCCCGCAAGCTCGGCCCGGAATCGCTCGGCTTCGGCGACATCGCCCGACTCGTGGATGCTGACCCGGAAGTGCATGCGCTCGCGTGAGACCCCGAGCAGTTCGAGCCAGTGCAGATACAGCGTGATGACGTTGGGGTCACTGTTGATGAACTGGAGGCTTTCTCGGCGGCTGTACGTCTTGTCCTTGGCTCCTTCGGCCCAGTAGAGCGTGACTCCGGCGATGAACGGGTCTCGGTCCGACAGTTGGCCGACAGCGTCGCGTGCGCGAGCCTTTGTCTCCTGCCGTTCCTCGTCTTGGCCAGCGCGCAGGCGCGACAGGCCGGCGGTCATGAGAGCGCGGCGTTCGTCGTCCGTGTGGCGCGACTCCGGTTTCGGCAGATCCCGTACCCACAGTGAGATCGAGCTCTTTGAGCACCCCAGCTCCTCCTGGATCTGGTCGTACGTCATGCCCTGCAGTCGTAGCTCTCGCGCCTTCTCCCGGAGGTCGTCCTTGGCGCGCGGCCGTTTCGTCCACTCCGGTGCGGGCTCGCCTTTCACGAGTCGGTTCAGTATGTCGTTGTTGTGGACCTGGAGGCGGTCCCGGATCTGCCGCAGGCTCAGGCCCTCCCGGCGCAGGGCGATGGCCTGTTCGCGGAGGCCCTCGAAGTCGGCGTGCTTGCTAGTGATTTCCGTCATGCGGTGATTGTTGTCCGGAATGCGGACGTCCGCTGGGAGAGCTGGTCCGGTTCGTCAGTTCGGGTGATCAGCGCATGATCCGTATCTGTTGGACCGCGCCGCGTGCTGTTCCGGTAGCCCGAAAATGAGATGCGCCCGCCCGTAGGCTGGATGCCATGACCGCAACGGGGGAACACCGGGAAGGCGCGGGATCGACCACTCGCGGCTATTGGTGGTGGGAACGACGGCGCAGCGTTGCGCTGGACGTGGTGCTGGCGCTCCTGTCCGCGCTGGAATGCGCGTTGGAAGGGGTGAAGTTCGCGGGGGACGCCGGGCTGCCGGTGCCGCTGGGGGTCGTCTTCGGGCTGCTGGCGGGCTCCGTGCTGGTGGTGCGGCGGCGCTGGCCGATCGCCGTGGTGCTGGTCTCGATCGCGACGACGCCCGCCGAGATGGGCTTCCTGATGGGGCTGGTCGGCCTCTACACGCTGGCCGCGTCCGACATTCCGCGCAGAATCACCGCGGTGCTGATGGGGATGTCCCTGGTCGGCACGTTCATCGTCACGTACGTACGGCTGCGGCAGAGCGTCTCGGTGCACGCCGGGGACTTCGGTCCGGGGGACTGGTACGTGCCGGTGCTGTCCCTCTTGATGTCGCTGGGGATGACGGCCCCGCCCGTGCTGTTCGGCCTCTACATAGGGGCGCGGCGCCGGCTGATGGAGAGCTTGCGGGAGCGGGCGGACTCGCTGGAGCGGGAGCTGTCGCTGCTTGCCGACCGGGCGGAGGAGCGGGCCGAGTGGGCGCGTACGGAGGAGCGGACCCGGATCGCGCGGGAGATGCATGACGTGGTCGCGCACCGGGTCAGCCTGATGGTGGTGCATGCCGCGGCCCTGCAGGCCGTCGCCCCGAAGGACCCGGCGAAGGCGGTACGGAACGCGGCGCTGGTCGGTGACATGGGCCGGCAGGCGCTGACCGAGCTGCGGGAGATGCTGGGTGTGCTGCGCACGGGTGATCCGATGACGGCCCGGGTCGCGAAGGTGCCGCTGGCCGCGGTGGGCCAGGCGGCGGCCGCGGCTGCTGCGGCGGCCGCGGAGGACGGGCCTCGGCTGTATGAGGTGGAGGCGCTGGTCGGGCAGTCCCGGGCGGCCGGGATGACGGTGGAGCTGTCGGTGGACGGTGAGGCGCGTCCGTATGCCCCCGAGGTGGAGCAGACGGCGTACCGGGTGGTGCAGGAAGCCTTGACGAATGTCCACAAGCATGCGGCGGGTGCGAAGACGTGGGTGCGGCTGGCGCATCGCGGTTCGGAGGTCGCGATGCAGGTGGAGAACGGTCCGACGGACGGTGTGACGGCGGACGCGGGGTTGCCGAGCGGTGGGAACGGTCTGGTGGGGATGCGGGAGCGGGTGCTCGGTCTGGGGGGCGTGTTCGTGTCGGGCCCGACGGATGCGGGGGGCTTCCGGGTTTCGGCGGTGCTGCCGGACCAGCGCGCTGTGTGACTCGGCCGGCTCGGCTCTTCGGCCTCGCTTGTTCTCGATCGCAGGGCGGGGCTGATGGTGCGGGAGCCCCTCAGCCCGACGTCAGCCGCTCCGGCTGGATCCCCCCGACGAGCATGGCCAGTGCCTGGTCGATGCTCGCGCCCAGGTACCAGTCCCCGGTGTGATCGATGCTGTACACCCGTCCTTCGGTGTCGATCGCGAGGACGGCCTGCCCGTCGTCTTCCTCGCCGAGCGGGCTGACCTCGGTCTCCAGTGCCCGACCCAGGTCGCCGAGTGTGCGGGCCAGGTGGAGTCCGCTCAGTGGGTCGATGCGCACCGAGGCCGGTGCGATCTGCCGGCCGGGCGCGGATGCGGTGATGTGCAGTCCGCCGAATTCCGCCCACGCCTCCACGGCCGCCGGGAAGATTGCGTGCTGGTGCCCGGCGGGTGAGGTGTGGGCGCGCAGTGCGTCGGCCCATTCCTCCGCCTGCCGGATGTCCCAGCGGCCCGGCTGCCAGCCCGCGGAGCGCAGGGCGGCATCGACGGCGACGGCGAAGCGGGGGGCGGTGGCGCGGTCCGCCCGGGCCGTACGGTCGGCCTGTCCGGGAAGGCCGGGAACGGGGTGGTCGTCGGTTCGGTCGTGCATCGGCGCGCGATCAGCCCTTCTCGGCGGTGGTCGCCGCGCTGGTGGTGGTGAGGTCGACGGGACGTACGCCGAAATGGGCGAGCATCGCGGTACAGGAGCGGCAGGGCGGTGCGTAACTGCCGTGCATGGGGTCGCCGTCCTCGCGGATCCGCCGTGCGGTGAGCCGTGAGTGTTTCAGTGCGCGCCGGGCCTCGCTGCTGGTCAGTGGCTTGCGCTGGGCTCGTTTGGATCGGTCGGCCTCGGTGGCGGTGAGTTGACGGGAGAGCAGTATTGCTTCGGGGCAGCGGCCGGTGAACCGTTCGCGCTGGCCGCTGGTGAGGGTGTCGAGGAAGTCCTGTACGAGCGGGTGCAGTACGGGTGGCTGGTCGCCTTTGCCGGCTGTGCAGGTCAGTGTCTCGCCGCGGACGGACAGCGCTGCGGCCACGGCCGGCAGGATGCCGTCGCGGCGGTGGAGCAGACGAGGTGTGCGGCTGGTCTCGGTGCTGCTCCAGCTGAGGCGCGGATCCCCGGATGTGACTGTTTGTGCTGTGTGCATGGTGCGGATGTCCCTCCCGTGCAATCCCCCGAGTTGCGGTGACAGCCTGCCAAATGTGCCAGGTGGTGGGGAAGCTGGGTCGGTGAAACGTGTCTGCGTGTCGCGGAAGGTGGCCTTACCGTCGCTCGTCCGTCACCCAGTTGTGACGGTTCGTGATCGAAGCAGAGGTGAAGTGGAGTGGCGAGACCGCCTGTTGCGTCACCGCATAGGCTGTGCCTGGACCGCCACCATGGGCAGGTCGGTCCTCACCAGACAGACGCAGCAGGGGGCAACCGCCATGACGACAGGTCGGCTCGGGCAGCAAGCCGCGCCACCGAACGCGGCCTACGCCGGGCAGGTCGTGCACTTCCCGGATCCGGTCCGGGCGTCCCGCCACCCCAGGGGTGTGCGCGTGGACGAGAACGGCTGCCCGGTATTCACGCCGTACGCACGGGCCGCCGCCGAGATCGCGGAGCCTCCGCAGGGCTTCGGCGTCGATGAGCTGCGGCTCACCGACTATGTCTCGGCGAACGCGGCGTTGGCGGCAACCGGCCATGAGCTGTGGGACACGATTCCGGCGGTTGCCACTCCGCACGGCTGGACCTGGCACCACGTGCCGGGCGGCCGTCGGATGGAGCTCGTACCGGTCGAGGTCAAGGCGCTGCTGAGGCACCACGGCGGTCTCGCCACCACTCCGGTCGACCAGAACAAGCGGGGCACACGTCCGCTGCAGGAGACCCGGCCTGCGCATTTCCGGCTCCCGAAGGGGGCGGTGGCGGTCAGCGAGCAGCAGGTCCTCGGCGTCGAGGAGGACCTCGGTTACCGGCTGCCGGGCGCGTACCGCTCGTTCCTGAAGGCGGCGGGCGGTTCGGCCCCGGTGGATGCGGCGCTCGACGCGGAGCTGGGTCTCCTGGTCGATCAGCCGTTCTTCACGGTGCGCGAAGAGGCCGCCGTGAACGACCTGGTGTACGTCAACAAGTGCCTGCGGGACCATCTCACCAAGGACTATCTGGGCGTCGGCTTCGTCCAGGGCGGCATCCTCGCGGTGAAGGTCCGGGGTGACGGTGTCGGCTCGGTCTGGTTCTGCGCGTACGACGATGCCAGGGACCGGGACGGCTGGAGTGTGCAGGAGCGCGTGGACCGGCTGCTGCTGCCCTGCGGTGCGGACTTCGACGCCTTCCTGCAGCGGCTGGCGGGTAATCCACCGGAGCTGGAGACCGTGGCAAACCTGATGGTGGACGGCGGCTTCGCGTACGCCGTCCCGGTGGAGGGGTGAGCGCGATGGTGACCTTCGCGCAGGCGCAGGAGCGCGCGGAAGAGTGGGTCAACGGTGAGGTGCCCGCGTATCAGCATCGCGAGGTGCGGGTCCGCGAGTTCGAGCTGGGCTTCGTGGTGTGGGCCGAGGACCGTGCGGAGGGTCCGGTCTCGGACGGCGGCCGTCAGCGGCTGGTGATCGCCCGGGACAGCGGTGAGGCCACGCTGTGGCCGGCGCTGCCGGTGGGTGAGGTGATCCGGCGGTACGAGGAGGAGTACGGCGCACTCGACGCGGTCCCGGCCGCTCCGGAGCCGCCGCAGCGCATCGATCTGAACCAGACGTCG
The DNA here is from genome assembly GCF_044453545.1 of Streptomyces sp. NPDC051664. Classification (NCBI taxonomy): domain Bacteria; kingdom Bacillati; phylum Actinomycetota; class Actinomycetes; order Kitasatosporales; family Streptomycetaceae; genus Streptomyces; species Streptomyces sp. NPDC051664. The sequence continues at coordinate 218,613 of NZ_JBITCU010000009.1, forward strand.
TTCCTGCTGAGCCCCCCGGAGTGGCTTCAGGAGGCGGCGGACAAGCTCGGGATTCCGGACCAGCGGGCGGGGCGGTCCGGGGAATCGCGTCCTGCCTCTCCTTCCGCTCCTTCCCACTCTCCTTCTTCTTCTGCTCCCGAGGCCGTGGGCGGCCCCGGGCTGCCGTCCGGCGGGACACCGTGGTCCGGCGCCGGCGCCGGTGCGCGGGCCGGGTACGAGCCCACTGCTCAGGACGGCGTTCCGGCCGCTGCGCCGAATGTGCCGACGGGGGCCGCTCCGTGGGCCGGGACCGACACCAACGCGGACTCCGACGACGGGGCGGTCGCGCTGCCGGCCACCGTGTTCGCGCCGCCGCTCTCGGGTGCCGATGACGACGGCACCCCGCCGCCGGCGGCGGGGTCGGCGGAGGCGCCGACCGCGCTGATGTCCGGTGGCAGCGGGCTGCCGCGGACGGCGGTCGCTCCGGGGCTGAGCCCGCAGGGGCCGGGCGCGCCCGGCCCTGGATCTCCGGTTCCTGGTGTTCCGGGGAGCGGTGACATCGCGGACGCGGCCACCAGTAAGGCCGTGATGCCTCCGCGCGGTGCGCGCGGGGGCGGTTCGACGACTCCGCCGCCGCCCGGCGCACCCGGTACGCCGGGTGTCAGGCCGGGTGCGCCGGTGCCGCCGCCCTCGGGCCCGGGTACGCCCGGCGTTCCGGCGGGCGGTTACCTGCCGACGCAGCTGGTCCCGCAGGCCGGCCCGCCCCGTGCGCCGCAGCCGCCCGGTCCGCCTGGTCCGCCCGCGCCTCCCGGTCCTCCTGGTTCGACGCCGCCGCCCGGTGGTGGCTTCGACCATGCCGCGACCATGCTGGCCGACCCGAGCGGCATGGGTGGCCCGAGCGCGCCCAGGCCGCCGGGCCCGCCCGGTGCGCCCGGTGTGCCGCAGCCTCCCGGTCCGCCCGCGCCTCCCGGTCCTCCTGGTTCGACGCCGCCGCCCGGTGGCGGTGCGCACCATGCCGCCACGATGCTCGCGGGCCCCGGCCAGGCCGGCCCGTCCGCGCCGCAGCCGCCCGGTCCGCCCGGAGCCCCCGGTATGCCGCCGGGTGGTGCCCCCGGTCCCGTACCGCCGAATCCGCACACCCCGCCGCCCCCGGCGTACGGCTATCCGCAGGCGCCGGCCGGTCAGCCGACCGTCGGCCCTGGCTACCAGGCGGTCCTGCGCTTCCGCGCGCCCGATGGCAGCGAGCAGCAGCTGATCCGCCGCTCGGCGCCCGGCACGCCGCACCCCGAGTGGCAGATGTTGCACGAGCTGCGGGCCATGAACGTGCCGCCGCAGCAGGTCATCGAGCTGCACACCGAGCTGGAGTCGTGCGAGCTGCCCGGTGGATACTGTGCGCGCATGATCCGGGAGACCTGGCCGCAGGTGCGGATCACCAGCGTCGCCCCGTACGGCACCGATCACGCCAGCCGCCAGCAGGGCATGCAGCATCTGCTCACGCATCAGGGCGAGTTGCACCAGGTCGCGGACGGTCCGGCGCGTCCGGCTCCGGTACGGGCTCCGCTGCCGCAGATGCCGCCCGCGATGCCGATCCCGCCGGAGGCCATCGCGGAGGAGCTGCTGCAGTCCTTCGGGCCGCAGGGCGTGCTCCGTTTCGACCAGCGTGCGGTGTCCCGGCAGGGGGTGCCCGAGGTCGTGGCGCGGACGCTGGTGTGGGCGGGGCTGCCCGCCGATTTCGGGCCGTTCTTCTGGGCGCAGCCGGGTCAGCCGGTGGTGCCGACGCTGGCTGAGCTGGCCGCGCAGCGGCAGGTGCAGCCGGCTGCCGACGCGGGGGCGTACCTCGTCATGGGGTCCGACTTCGGGCGGGCGATCTGTGTCCAGTACGGCACGGCGAACATTGTGGCCGTGCCGGTCGAGGCCGGTCCGGGCGGGCAGCCGGTGCCGCCGCAGTTCGTGAACACCGGGCTGCCGGAGTTCACCCGTTCGATGGCACTCCTGGGCCGGATGTGGCGGCTCCGCTTCGGCCTCAACCCGGAGCAGGCGGGCCGCTGGACAGTCGATTTCCAGGCGCAGCTGGTGGCGCTGGACTCGGCGGCGCTGGCGTCGCCGGAGAGCTGGTGGTCGGTGCTGCTCGAGCAGATGTGGGACGGGCTGATCTGACCTGATCCGACCTGCCGCGTACGAGGCGCCCGGACTCCGACAGGGGTCCGGGCGCCTCTGCGTCTGTGATCGACCGTCCTGTGACACCCGTCGCTTCCGTCCGAAAAGTACCGAAACGATTCCGACTTCTCTGTCAATTGCCGCATCCTTGACGTATTGCTTGGTGGTCGGAGAGTCGGAGAGTCGGAGAAAGGCTTCAGGATGAGTGCTGCACCGGTGTCCGCGCACGGCTTCGTCGTGATGCGCGGGCGTGGCTACCGCCCGGAGCAGGTGGACGGGTCGGTGACCGCCCTGTCGGCGGAACGGGACGAGGCCTGGGAGCTGCTGGCCCGGCTGACCGCGCTGGCCGAGGAGCTGGAGGCCGAGTCCGCCCGGCTTGCCGAGGTCGTTGCCACGCTCGCCCCGCAGACGTACGTCTCGCTCGGCGAGCGGGCGCAGGAGATGCTGGCGCTCGCCGAGGCGGAGGCGGAGGACGTGCGCGGTGCCGCGCTGGAGGAGGCCCAGGCGCTGCGGGACGCGGCTGACGCGGCGGCCCGCGCGTTCCGCAGCACGGCCCGGGCGGACTCCGACGCCATGCGGGCGGCCGCCGGGGCGCATGCCGACGGGACGGTGTCCACGGCGCAGCGGAGCGCCGACGACACGCTTGCCGCGGCTCTCGAGGACGCCGGAGAGGTGCGCGACGAGGCACAGGCCGCGGTGGCCGAGACGCGCCGTCGCACGGCGGCCGTGCTGGCGAACCAGGAGCAGGAGCACACCGAGCGGTGGAAGGCGGCCGAGCAGGAGCTGGCCGAGGCCGAAGCGGCGCAGGCCGCGCACCACGATGCGCTGACCGAGCAGGCGGAGAATCGCCTGGCCGAGGCGCGGCGGGCGCTGGCCGAGGAGGAGGAGGCCGCGCGGCACGGCCAGGAGGACGCGGAGGCGCGGGCCGCGGAACTGATCGCGGCGGCGCGGGTGCGCGAGGAGCGGGTGGTCCGGGAGACGGAGCGGATCCTGCGGGAGCACGAAGAGGGCCGCGAGGAGGTCCAGGCACACATGGCGCATGTACGGAACTCGCTCGCGGCGCTCACCGGGCGTGGGGCTACGGCGGAGGGCTGAGCGTCGCGGGACCGGGCGTCGTAGGACCGGGCGCCGCGGCAGGACCGGGCGCGTGCGTGGTCCGTGCCCTTGAGTGGGTGCGGCCCGGACCTACCCCGCCCGGCGCGCCGTTGCCGGGGGTGCGCCCGCCAGGATCCACGGCTCCTCGGCCTCGTACAGCCTGCGTTCCTCGGCCGCCGTGCGCCCGCCGAGCACCGTGCCCAGCCAGCCCGCCAGGAAGCCGACCGGGACCGACACGAGCCCGGTCGTGGTGAACGGGAACCAGTTGAAGTCGCGTCCGGGGAAGACCGACCCGGGCGAGCCCGAGACCAGATTGGTGCCGGTGATCAGCACCAGCACGGCAACGGTGCCGCCGATGAGGGTGCACAGCAGCCCCGTGCGGGTGAAGCGCCGCCAGAACATGCTGTAGACGAGCGCCGGGGCCAGCGCCGACGCCCCGATGCAGACGGAGAGCGTCACCAGCGCCTGGACGTTCCAGTGCCGGGCCAGCACGGCGAGCGTGATGGTGACCAGACCGACACCGACCGCGGCTGCCTGTGCCGTGCCCATCTCGATGCGGTCCTCGACCGGCCCCTTGTCCCGGTCGCGGATGCCGTGCAGCCCGTGGGCGAACAGGTCGTGGGCGAGAGTGTTCGCGCATGCCAGGATCATTCCGGCGACCGAGGCGAGCAGCGTCAGGAAGATGGCTGTCGTCATCGTGGTGACAATCAGCGCACCGAGCTCGCCGCTGCCCGCGACCGCGCCACTGACCTGCAGGATGGAGCCGTTTCCCTGCGCTCCGGCGGCCGCGATGAGGTTATGGCCGACCAGTGCCGCCGCGCCGAAGCCGATCACGGTGAGCAGCAGGCAGAGGCCCACGACCACCGAGACCGCCCAGGAGAGCGAGCGGCGGACGGCCTGTGCGCTGCGGGCACTCGACATGCGCATGGTGATGTGCGGCAGACAGGCGCCGCCGAGCACCACGGTCAGTTCGGAGCTGACCATGTCGAGCCCGCTGCCGCCGAACTGCAGGCCGGAACGGAGATACGCCGCCCCGGCGCCGCTGCCCTGCCGGGCGGCTGCGAGCAGGGCGCCGGTGGACCAGTCGAAGCGGTTCATGACCAGTGCGGAGATGGTCAGGCAGGCGGCCACGAGGACGACCGTCTTGACGATCTGGATCAGGGCGGTGCCCTTCATCCCGCCGATCGCCGCATAGCTGATCATCACGATGCCGAGGACGATGATCGAGCCGGTACGGAATCCGGAGCTGTCGAAGCCGAGGATGAACGCGAGCAGATCGCCACTGCCTGCCAGCTGCACGACCATCATCGGAACGAGCGCGGTCAGGGTGACCCCACAGGCGGCGATGCGGACCGTACGGCCGGGGGCGCGGCGGGCGAGCATGTCGCCCATGGTGAACCGGCCTGCGTTGCGCAACGGTTCGGCCAGCAGGAACATCAGCAGGACCAGGGAGAGTGCGGTGCTCAGGGCGAGGACGAGCCCGTCGTAGCCGGTGAGGGCGATGACTCCGGTGGTGCCGAGAAGGGTTGCGGCGGAGAGGTAGTCGCCGGCGATGGCGAGGCCGTTGCGCACCGGGGAGAGCGAGCGGTAGCCGGTGTAGAACTCGTCGAGGTCGTCGCGGTCCGGGCCGGTCATCACACAGAGCAGCAGGGTGACGGTGGCCACGGCGATGAACGCCACGAGGGACATCGTCTGGGCGGACTCGTCGAATCCGTTCATCGGGTCCCTCCTGTTCTGCGGAGTTCGGCGGCGAGCGGGTCGACCGTGCGCCGGGCGGTCAGCTCGTAGAGGGCGATCGCGAGCAGGGTCACCGGGAGTTGGCACAGACCGAGTGCGAGGCCGGTGGTGAGGCCGCCGCCGAGGGGGCGGGTCATCAGCCCCGGGGCGAAGCCGGACAGCAGGAGGAAGAGCGTGAAGAAGCCGATTGCGGTGAGCGTCGCGCCGCGCCGCAGGATGCGGTAGGCGCCGCGCAGCCGGCGCAGATCGCTGTGGTGGCCGGGTGCGGGGACGGGCGTGGTGGGCGGGCTCGGCCAACGGAGCGGGGGCGCGGGTGCGGAGCTCTGCCAGGGGAGGAGGAACGCGGGGTCGTGCGGAGGCTCGTACCGGGGCCGGTGGGTTGGCTGCGGCCGTTGGTGGCGGGGTTGGTACGGGGGGCGGTGCGGCGGTCGGGGAGGCTGTTGCTCAGGGGAGGGTTGTGCAGGTTCGTACGACATCTGGATGCTGCTCCTTGCACGGCTTCGGGCCCGGGGACGGGCTGCAAGGGAGAAGCGCGGGTGCGCTGCCGGATGCGCGTACGTTACTCGTGAGTAAAGCGACTGGGGAGGGGTTGGTCCGAACTACCTACGGTAACCTTTCAGTTGTCCAGTCCTGTGGCAATTCCCGGGGCCTTCGGGACTCGGTTTCCGGTATCGCCGCCGGCCTCCTCGGCACCCTCCGCGAGGATCGGGAAACGGCGTGGCGCGACGAAGACCAGTACCAGCAGAGCCACCGCCGCAGCCGCTGCGGCCCCGAGGTAGACCTGGTCGACGGCCGCGTCGACGGCCCGCCGCAGGTAGTCCGCCCCGGCGGCGGAGAGCGCACCCGGGTCGTCCAGTGCGTGCGAGATCGCATCCAGGTCGCCGGGCAGCCCGGGGACGGGCGCGTCGGCGAGCCGGGATGCGAGGACGCCGTTGGCGACGGCCCCGAAGAGTGCGGCGCCCAGACTCTGGCCGACCTGGCGGCAGAAGAGCACGGAGGCGGTCGTCGTGCCGCGTTCGGACCAGCCGACCGTCGACTGGACCCCCACGATCAACGGGAGTTGGAACAGTCCCAGCGCCGCACCCAGCAGCAGCATGATCAGGGCCGGCTGCCACGGCTCGCCGGGATACGGCAGCAGCGGGAACGACAGCAGGATCAACAGGGCGCCGCTCATGCCGATGATCGCGGTGCGGCGGAACCCGATGCGGTTGTAGACCCGGTTGGACAGGGCCGCCGACACCGGCCAGCTCAGCGTCATCACGGAGAGCACGAAACCGGCGGCGATCGGCCCGAGACCGAGGACCGACTGGGCGTACGTCGGCAGGAAGACGGTCGGGGCGACCATCAGCAGCCCCATCGCGCCCAGGGCCAGATTGACCGATGCGATGGTCCGCCGCCGCCACGCCCAGCCGGGGATGATCGGGTCGGCGGCGCGTCGCTCGATGACGACGGTCAGCGCGGCCAGAACGGCGCTCGCTCCCAGCAGGCCGAGCGACGGCGCCGACAGCCAGGGCCAGGCGACACCGCCCTGCACGAGTGCGGTCAGCAGCAGGGCGCCGGTAGCGAAGACGGCGAGGGCGCCCGCCCAGTCGACGCGGAGCCGGGATGCGACCGCGGCGCGGCGGGCTCGGGACGGTTCGTGGAGGTGGCGTACGACCAGCCAGAGCGCGACTGCCCCGATCGGCAGATTGATCAGGAAGATCCAGCGCCAGTCGGCGTAGGTCGCCAGCAGGCCGCCGACCACCGGCCCCGCGACGGCGGACGTGGCCCAGACGGTGGACAGCCTGGCCTGGATCCTCGGGCGTTCCTTGAGCGGGTAGAGGTCGGCGGCGATGGTCTGCACCGTTCCCTGCAGCGCGCCGCCGCCGAGCCCCTGGACGACACGGAAGGCGATCAGGGCGGCCATGTTCCAGGCGGCGGCGCAGAGGACCGATCCGGCGAGGAAGAGGATGATGCCGGCGATCAGGACCGGCTTGCGGCCGAAGGTGTCGGAGAGCTTGCCGTAGACCGGGAGGGTGACCGTCACGGCCAGCAGATAGCCGGAGAAGAGCCAGGAGAATACGGCGAACCCGCCGAGATCGCCGACGATCTGGGGGACCGCGGTGGAGACGATGGTGCCGTCGATCGCGGTCAGGGCCATGCCGAGCATCAGCGCGGCCACGACACGGCCACGGCCACGGCCGTGGTGTGCGGCAGGGGAGGGTGCGGGGGCCGGTCCGGACCCGGACATCGCTTCGGTGTCGCCGCCCGCGCTGCTCACAAAGATCCCTTCCCTATGCACGTACTTTCCCGGGGACACTGTCTCACCCACTGCCGTGCCAGGACACCGGAACGGTCACGGCTGCCCACGGCCGCCCGTGGGTGGAGCCCCCTGAGATCCGGCTCCACCCACGGGCCGAGACCCCTAGGGGTAGCTCCTTACATCTGGCCAGGGGTGGTTCCTCCCGGCGGAGGACGTGGCGGAGGGTTCCCGTTCCTTAGCGTGTTCCTACACCGCAATTGCGGCTGACCGCAGGGGGCGGGGTGGGGAAAACCCCACCTGAAGACTGCGCCGGGCACCAGCGCGCCGACCGCCGTCAGGCCCCAGACTCAGTACGTACACAACGACGCACTCAGTACGCGACGACGCACTCAGTACGTACACCACGACGTCCAGGTATCAACCGACATAGGAGAATTACCGTGACAACGGCTGTAACCATTCCCAGGCATGGGGGCACTGGAGGGCGTACGGCCGTCGCTGCGCGAGCGCGCCAGGTCGTCAAGGCGTACGGAGCGGGGGAGACCCGGGTCGTCGCGCTCGACCATGTCGATGTGGACATCGCCCGCGGGCAGTTCACAGCGATCATGGGCCCGTCCGGCTCCGGCAAGTCGACGCTGATGCACTGCCTGGCCGGTCTGGACACGGTGACCTCGGGCGAGATCCACCTGGACGAAACCGAGATCACGAAGCTCAAGGACAAGAAGCTCACCCAGCTCCGCCGGGACCGGATCGGTTTCATCTTCCAGGCGTTCAACCTGCTCCCGACGCTCAACGCGCTGGAGAACATCACGCTGCCGATGGACATCGCGGGCCGCAAGCCCGACGCCGACTGGCTGCGGCAGGTCGTGGATACGGTCGGTCTCGCCGAGCGGCTGAAGCACCGCCCCACCGAACTCTCCGGCGGTCAGCAGCAGCGCGTCGCGGTGGCCCGGGCGCTCGCCGCCCGCCCGGAGATCATCTTCGGTGACGAGCCCACCGGGAACCTGGACTCGCGGGCCGGCGCCGAGGTGCTGACCTTCCTGCGCAAGTCGGTCGACGAGCTGAACCAGACCATCGTCATGGTCACCCACGACCCGGTGGCCGCCTCCTACGCGGACCGGGTGCTGTACCTCGCGGACGGTCGCATCGTCGACGAGATGCACAACCCGACGGCCGACCAGGTCCTCGACCGCATGAAGGACTTCGACGCGCGCGGGCGGACGTCATGACCATCTGGAAGACCTCGGTGCGCAACTTCTTTGCGCACAAGGGACGGATGGCGCTCTCCGCCGTGGCGGTCCTGCTGTCGGTGGCGTTCGTGTGCGGCACGCTCGTCTTCACCGACACGATGAACACCACGTTCGACAAGCTGTTCGCGGCGACCTCGGCCGACGTCACCGTCAGCCCCAGGAACGCGCAGGGCGCCGACGAGATGCCGCAGAACGGCAGGCCTGTCTCGCTGCCCGCCGCAGCCGTCGAGCAGACCAGGAAGGCGGACGGGGTGAAGGCCGCCGAGGGCGCGGTCACCAGCATGTCCGTCACCGTCGTCGACAGTCACAACAAGAACATGGGCTCTTCGACCGGCGCCCCGACGATCGCGGGCAACTGGACGCAGAACGACCTGCGTTCGATGGAGATCACCTCCGGACACGCACCGCGCGGACCGACCGAGGTCATGGTCGACGCCGACACCGCGGACAAGCACCACCTGAAGATCGGTGACGAGCTGCGCACCATCGCCGTCACCGGCGACATCAGGGCGACGATCAGCGGTATCGCCTCCTTCAAGGTCACCAACCCCGGTGCGGCCGTCGTCTACCTCGACACCGCCACCGCGCAGGCCAAGCTGCTCGGCAAGCCCGGTGTCTTCACCCACATCTCCGTCACCGCCGAACCCGGTGTCAGTGACACGCAGTTGAAGAAGAACGTCGCCACCGCCCTCGGTGACAGTGCCGCGTACAAGCTCCGGACCCAGCAGGAGGCCGCGGACGCCAACAAGGACTCGATGGGCTCCTTCCTCGACGTGATGAAGTACGCGATGCTCGGCTTCGCCGGGATCGCCTTCCTCGTCGGCATCTTCCTCATCGTCAACACCTTCTCGATGCTCGTGGCCCAGCGGACCCGCGAGATCGGCCTGATGCGGGCCATCGGCTCCAGCCGCAGGCAGGTCAACCGGTCCGTGCTGGTCGAGGCGCTGTTCCTCGGCTTCGTCGGCTCCGTCCTCGGCGTAGGTGCCGGAATCGGTGTCGCCGTCGGCCTGATGAAGCTCATGACCTCCATGGGCATGAACCTGTCCACCGAGGACCTCACGATCGCCTGGACGACTCCGGTGCTCGGGCTGGCGCTCGGCGTCATCGTCACCGTCGTCGCTGCGTACGTCCCGGCCCGCCGGGCCGGGAAGATCTCCCCGATGGCCGCCCTGCGCGACGCCGGCACCCCGACGGACGGCCGCGCCGGCCGGGTACGGGCCCTGATCGGTCTGGTCCTCACGGCCGCCGGTGGCGCCGCCCTGTACACCGCGGCGCAGGCCGACAAGGCGAGCGACGGATCGCTCTTCCTCGGTGTCGGTGTGGTCTTCACCCTGATCGGCTTCATCGTGATCGGCCCGCTGCTGGCCGGCTTCGTGGTGCGGGTGCTCAGCACGGTGGTGCTGCGGATGTTCGGCCCGGTCGGGCGGATGGCGGAGCGCAACGCGCTGCGCAACCCGCGGCGTACCGGAGCGACCGGAGCAGCCCTGATGATCGGCCTCGCGCTGGTGGCCTGCCTCTCCGTCGTCGGCTCGTCGATGGTCGCCTCGGCGACCGAGGAGCTCGACAGGTCGGTCGGCGCGGACTTCATCGTCCAGCCGAGCGGTAACCCGCCCCAGCCGATCGTGCCGCAGGCCGCGAAGGCACTGGAGGCCGTCCCGGGTATCGAGCACATCACCAACTACAAGTCGGTCAGTGCCAAGCTCACCGCCCCCGACGGCGCGGTCGAGGACGAGGGTGTCGTCGCCGCGGACCCGACGTACCGGGACGACCTGCGCCGCGAGACGGTCTCCGGGAACCTGGCCGACGCCTACGGCAAGGACGCGATGTCGGTCGGTGACGCGTACGCCACCCGGCACAAGGTCGAGGTCGGCGACCGGATCACCGTCGCGTTCAAGGACGGCGGGACGGCGAAGCTGAAGGTCGCCGCGATCACCTCGGACGACACCAACGTCGACAAGGGCGCGATGTACACCAACATCACGACCGCCGAGAAGTACGTCCCGGCCGACAAGATGCCGAAGAACATGATCATGTTCGCCAAGGCGCAGGACGGCAAGGAGAAGGAGGCGTACGGGGCCCTCAAGGACGCCCTCGCCGCGTACCCGCAGTACACCGTGCAGAACCAGGCCGACTTCAAGCAGGACCTGAAGGACCAGATCGGCCAGCTGCTGAACATCGTCTACGGTCTGCTGGCGCTCGCGATCATCGTCGCGGTGCTCGGTGTGGTGAACACCCTGGCCCTGTCGGTGGTCGAGCGGACCCGGGAGATCGGCCTGATGCGTGCCATCGGCCTCTCCCGCCGCCAGCTGCGCCGCATGATCCGCCTGGAGTCGGTGGTCATCGCCCTCTTCGGTGCCCTGCTCGGCCTCGGCCTGGGCATGGGCTGGGGCACGGCCGCACAGAAGCTGCTGGCCCTGGAAGGCCTCGGCGTGCTGGAGATCCCGTGGCCGACGATCCTCACGGTCTTCGTCGGCTCGGCCTTCGTCGGCCTGTTCGCGGCACTGGTCCCGGCGTTCCGGGCGGGCCGGATGAACGTGCTGAACGCGATCGCCACCGAATAGCGGCCGCGGAGATCCACGTAGGATGACTGCTCCGGCCCCGAGGTGTTCCTCCAAACACCTCGGGGCCGGATGCGTTGCCGCTGTTCCCGGTGCGGCGCCCCTGCCCGCCGGGGTACGACGTGCCGTCGGACGGCGCCGGCCCGTGTCGCCGGTCTGTGCGGGAGAGCGACCGGATCCGGCCCGCCGAGCCGGATTGCGGGCGCGGGTGTCACAGGGGAGTCGTACGCTGGGAACCCCCGGCCCGTGATACGTGTCGGGCCCTTCGCGTTGCCCCCTGGCAGCAGCCGGCTGCCGGAACCTCGCCCTCGTAACCCGGACGGAAGCCCTTCATGAGCCTGCACGGTCTGCTGGATGTCGTCGTACGTGACCCGGCACTCGCCGAAGCGGTGAAGGCCGCCACCGACGGCCACCGGATGCATGTCGACCTCGTCGGCCCTGCCGCTGCCCGCCCCTTCGCCGTGGCCGCACTGGCCCGCGAGGCGGGGCGGACGGTGCTCGCCGTCACCGCGACCGGACGGGAGGCCGAGGATCTGGCCGCCGCCCTGCGGACGCTGCTGCCCCCGGACAGCATCGCCGAGTTCCCGTCCTGGGAGACCCTGCCGCACGAGCGGCTCTCACCGCGCTCCGACACGGTGGGCCGCCGTCTCGCCGTGCTGCGCCGGCTCGCGCACCCGAGGGCCGACGACCCGGAGACCGGCCCGGTCAGCGTCGTCGTCGCACCGGTGCGTTCCGTACTGCAGCCGCAGGTCAAGGGGCTCGGCGACCTGGAGCCCGTGGCGCTGCGCATCGGCCAGAGCGCCGATCTCGGCAAGACCGTCGAGGCGCTCGCGGCAGCGGCGTACTCCCGGGTCGAACTGGTCGAGAAGCGCGGTGAGTTTGCCGTCCGTGGCGGCATTCTGGACGTTTTCCCGCCGACCGAGGAGCACCCCCTCCGGGTGGAGTTCTGGGGCGACGACGTCGAGGAGATCCGCTACTTCAAGATCGCCGACCAGCGGTCGCTGGAGATCGCCGAGCACGGGCTGTGGGCGCCGCCCTGCCGTGAGCTGCTGCTCACCGACGAGGTACGCGAACGGGCCGCCGCCCTCGCCGAACGCCACCCGGAGCTGGGCGAGCTGCTCGGCAAGATCGCCGAGGGGATCGCGGTGGAGGGCATGGAGTCCCTCGCCCCGGTCCTCGTCGACGACATGGAGCTGCTGCTCGACGTGCTGCCCAAGGGGTCGATGGCGCTGGTCTGCGACCCTGAGCGGGTCCGCACCAGGGCCGCGGACCTGGTCGCCACCAGCCAGGAGTTCCTCCAGGCGTCCTGGGCGGCGACGGCCGGAGGCGGCGAGGCCCCGATCGATGTCGACGCCGCCTCCCTGTGGGGCATCGCGGACGTCCGCGACCGGGCCCGCGAGCTGAACATGATGTGGTGGGCGGTCTCCCCGTTCGCCGCCGACGTCGAGCTCGACGAAGACACGCTGAAGCTCACGATGCACGCCCCGGAGTCGTACCGCGGCGACACCGCCCGGGCGCTCGCCGACACCAAGGGCTGGCTCGCCGAAGGCTGGCGCACGGTGTACGTCACCGAGGGCCAGGGTCTCGCCGCCCGTACCGTCGAGGTGCTCGGCGGCGAAGGCATCCCGGCCCGCCTCGACGCGGACCTGGCGGAGATCTCGCCATCCGTCGTCCATGTCTCGTGCGGTGCGATCGACCACGGCTTCGTCGACCCGGCGCTGAAGCTCGCCGTCCTCACCGAGACGGACCTGACCGGTCAGCGCACCGCCACCAAGGACCTGGGCCGGATGCCGGCCCGCCGCCGCAAGACCATCGACCCGCTGACGCTGGAGACGGGCGACTACATCGTCCACGAGCAGCACGGTGTGGGCCGCTACATCGAGATGGTGCAGCGCACGGTGCAGGGCGCCACCCGCGAGTACCTCCTCGTCGAGTACGCCCCCGCCAAGCGCGGCCAGCCCGGCGACCGCCTCTACATCCCGACCGACCAGCTGGAGCAGGTCACCAAGTACGTCGGTGGCGAGGCTCCCACCCTGCACCGGCTCGGCGGCGCCGACTGGACGAAGACCAAGGCGCGCGCCAAGAAGGCCGTCAAGGAGATCGCCGCCGACCTCATCAAGCTGTACTCGGCGCGGATGGCGGCGCCCGGCCATGTCTTCGGCCCCGACACCCCGTGGCAGCGCGAACTGGAGGACGCCTTCCCGTACGCGGAGACGCCGGACCAGCTCACCACGATCGCCGAGGTCAAGGAGGACATGGAGAAGTCGGTCCCGATGGACCGGCTGATCTGCGGCGACGTCGGGTACGGCAAGACGGAGATCGCGGTGCGCGCCGCGTTCAAGGCGGTGCAGGACGGCAAGCAGGTGGCCGTTCTGGTCCCCACGACGCTCCTGGTCCAGCAGCACTACGGCACGTTCACCGAGCGCTACTCCCAATTCCCGGTCAGCGTGCGGGCGCTGAGCCGCTTCCAGTCCGATTCCGAGTCGAAGGCGACCCTTCAGGGCCTGCGCGAGGGCTCCGTCGACCTGGTCATCGGCACACACCGGCTGTTCTCCTCGGAGACGAAGTTCAAGGACCTGGGGCTGGTCGTCGTCGACGAGGAGCAGCGCTTCGGCGTCGAGCACAAGGAGCAGCTGAAGAAGCTCCGGGCCAATGTCGACGTCCTCACCATGTCCGCGACGCCGATCCCCCGCACGCTCGAGATGGCTGTCACCGGCATCCGCGAGATGTCGACGATCACCACGCCTCCCGAGGAGCGCCACCCGGTCCTGACCTTCGTCGGTCCGTACGAGGAGAAGCAGATCGGCGCGGCCATCCGTCGTGAACTGCTGCGTGAGGGGCAGGCGTTCTACATCCACAACCGTGTCGAGTCCATCGACCGCGCGGCCGCCCGCCTCCGCGAGATCGTCCCCGAGGCCCGGATCGCGACCGCTCACGGGCAGATGTCGGAACAGGCCCTTGAGCAGGTCGTCGTCGACTTCTGGGAGAGGAAGTTCGACGTCCTGGTCTCCACGACGATCGTGGAGTCCGGCATCGACATCTCCAACGCGAACACACTGATCGTGGAGCGCGGCGACAACTTCGGCCTCTCCCAACTCCACCAGCTGCGCGGTCGCGTCGGCCGTGGCCGGGAGCGCGGTTACGCGTACTTCCTGTACCCGCCGGAGAAGCCGCTCACCGAGACGGCCCACGAGCGCCTGGCCACGATCGCCCAGCACACGGAGATGGGTGCGGGCATGTACGTGGCCATGAAGGACCTGGAGATCCGCGGCGCCGGAAACCTGCTGGGCGGCGAACAGTCCGGCCACATCGCGGGCGTCGGCTTCGACCTGTACGTACGCATGGTCGGCGAGGCCGTCGCCGACTACCGGGCCTCGCTCGAAGGCGGCGTCGAGGAGGAGCCGCCGCTGGAGGTCAAGATCGAGCTGCCGGTCGACGCGCACGTCCCGCACGACTACGCCCCGGGCGAGCGGCTGCGTCTGCAGGCGTACCGCGCGATCGCGTCCGCCACCACGGAGGACGACGTCAAGGCGGTCCGCGAGGAGCTCACCGACCGCTACGGCAAGCTCCCGGAGCCGGTCGAGAACCTCCTGCTGGTCGCGGGCCTGCGGATGCTGGCCCGTGCCTGCGGCGTCGGCGACATCGTGCTCCAGGGCCCGAACATCCGGTTCGCCCCGGTGGAACTGCGCGAGTCGCAGGAACTGCGCCTGAAGCGCCTCTACCCGAAGACGGTGATCAAGCCGGCGCTGCACCAGATCCTGGTCCCGCGCCCGACCACCGGGAGGGTCGGCGGCAAGCCGGTCGTCGGCCGCGAACTGCTGGCCTGGACCGGGGAGTTCCTCACGACGATTCTGGGGTCTTGAACAACAGCCCGGAGAGCGACCGGAACACCTCCTCGGGGTTCCGGTCGCCCAGCGGGTCGTTCAGATTGCCGCTCAGGAGCAGGGTGGCGTAGCCGTGGGCCAGGGACCAGGCGGCTACGCCGGCGAGCCGCGGCTCGTCACCGCGTCCCTCGGCGGGGAGGCCGGTGACCCCTGCGCGCAGCGCCTGTGCCGCGCGGGCCTTCGCCGTGAGGAGTTCCGGGTCGTCCGGGTGGTGGAGCTCCGGCTGGAACATCACCTGGAAGTGCGCGGGGTGGCCGGTCGCGAACCGTACGTACCGCACGCCCCGCTCCCGTAGGTCCGGCGCGTCGGCGAGGGCGTCGGCGAAGAGCCCGTACCCCTCGGCGGCGATGGCGGTGAGCAGGCCCGTGCGGTCCTTGAAGTGGTGGGCGGGGGCGGCGTGGGAGACGCCGGCCCGGCGGGCCAGGTCGCGCAGGCTCAGGGCGCCAGGACCCTCGGTGCGGATGACGTCGAGTGCGGCGGTGAGGACGGCCCGCCGCAGGTCGCCGTGGTGGTAGGTGCGATCGCTGCTCATGGTCAGCACATTACGCGGAATCTAGTCGTTGACAAGTTCAGGCGGAGCGAGGATTCTCTGGAACTGGTCAGCGACAAGATAATGGATCGGCCGGAGGGTGGAGACATGTCCGAGGAGTTGGGTCGCGTACGTCAGATGTGGCACCTGCTGGAGCCTCTGCACGCGGTGCTCTATTACGCGCCGGAGGTGTTCGACGAGGCCGCCGTGCTCGGCTACCGCACCGATGAGCGCTGGCCCAGCTACTTCGCCTGGCGCGCGGCGCCGTTGGGGGCGGTCGACGCGGAGCGGGTCGCCGAAACCTTCTACAGCTTCAGTCCGCAGATGGTGCAGGAGCACATTCCGGCCGCCTGGTCCGTCGCCTCTCCCGATGCGGTGGTCGCGGCCCGCACGAAGGCGGTCGACCGTGCGTACCGGGCGCTGTTCGGGGAGCAGGCCGCCGGCCCGGAGATCACCGAGGCCGCCGCGCTGGCCCGGCGCGTCGCGGAGGCCGCGGATGTGACCGGTCGTCCGCTGGCCGAGGCCAACGCCGCCCTGCCGTGGCCGGACGAACCGCATCCGGCGCTCTGGCACGCGGCGACGGTTCTGCGCGAGCACCGCGGGGACGGGCACATCGCCGCGCTCGCCGAGGCGGGGCTCGACCCGGTCGAGTCGCTGGTCTCGTTCGCCGGAATCGGTGCCGCACGCCCGGAGGTGTTCGAAAGCCGGGCCTGGAGCGGCGAGGAGTGGAACGCGGCCCGTGGACGGCTGGTGAAGCGCGGGCTGTTGGAGGAGGACGGCGCGGCGACGGAGGCGGGCCGTGCGCTGCGCACCGAAGTCGAGCGGCGCACCGACGAACAGGCGGCCGCACCCTGGCGGGTGCTCGGCGAGGGGGAGCGGGAGCGGCTCGTGGAGCTGCTGGGGCCGTTGTGGGTTGCGGCGATCGGGTCCGGGCTGCTGCCGTCCGAGACGACGCTCGGCATCGGGAAGGTGTGAGGAGGAAGGTGTCGGGCGAGGGGGAGTGTGATTCGGGCCGCATCCCTCGGGTATCGCGGCCATGAACGTCCGTCAGCGGGGAAGACGTCCGTAGGATTCGCGGGTTCGACTTCCCCCGTCAGGATGGCTTCGAGTGATATCTCCCCACGCGTACCGAGTGATGCTGCCTGCGCTGGGCGCGGCGGCGGTTCTGGCCCTGGCGGGCTGTGACCCCGATGACGTGACCGCCGGTGGCGGCGGATCGGCGGGCGGCGGGCAGTCGGCGGCCGGCTTCGGCGCCGGCCCGCTGAGCAACCCCGACGGTACGAAGCCCGGCCTCGCCCCTCTCACCTCCGACGCGGACCGGGCCGCCGCTTTGAAGCTCATCGAGAAGGTGAGCACGAAGGGCCGCGGGCCGAAGACCGGTTACGAGCGGGACAAGTTCGGCTACGCCTGGAAGGATTCGGTCGACGGCATCCCGCTCTCCCGCAACGGCTGCGACACCCGCAACGACCTGTTGGCCAGGGACGGCAAGGATGTCGAACTCCGGTCGGGGTCGGACTGCGTCGTCGTCTCCATGACCCTCAAGGACCCGTACACCGGCTCGACCATCGAGTGGAGCAAGCAGCTGGCCACGAAGGTCCAGATCGACCACGTCATGCCGCTCTCGTACGACTGGCAGATGGGTGCCTCCCGCTGGCCCGAGGCCAAGCGCCAGCAGATCGCCAACGACCCGCTCAACCTCATCCCGGTCGACGGCCCGGCCAACAGCGCCAAGAGTGACTCCGGCCCGGCCTCCTGGCTGCCGCCGTACAAGCGGATCCGCTGTTCGTACGCGGTGCGGTTCGCACAGGTCTCGCTGAAGTACGCGCTGCCGGTGACCACCGCCGACAAGCGGGCGATGCTGGCGCAGTGCGGCGGTTGACGGCGTCGGGCCGCTGAGCAGGGGACAGGCACGAGGCCCTGACGGCAGCCGTCCTTCCGGGTGGGTCCGGCGCCGACGGGCCGGACGGTGCCGGGCGTACGTACGGTCACGCGGCCGCGGCCGTGCAGCGGGGCATCGGCAAACAGGTTGGCTTCGGGAGTCCCGCTGCCTAGCGTGTGGTGGATGGAGCTGGAGATCACCACCCTCGCCGCGCGCCCCGAGTTCGCCGGGCCCATGCAGGAGATGCCCGAGACCTGGCCGGAGTTCGTCCTGGAGGACCTCGTGGGGTGGGCCAACTACCCCAGGCTCGCCGTCGATTTCCCGGAATACGCGCTCGTCGCGACGGACCCGGACGGTGGCGTCGCCGCGCGGGCGTACAGCGTGCCGTTCGCGCTGCATGCTCCGGGGCGCGGGGAGTTGCCCGAGGGCGGCTGGGACCAGTCGCTGCTGTGGGCCTTCTCCGACCTGCGGCGTGGGCGTACGCCGGACACGGTCGGCGCGATCGAGATCGCCGTCGCCAAGGGGCGGCAGGGTGAGGGGATCTCGGGGCGGATGGTCGCCGCGATGCGGGAGAACGCCGGGCGACTCGGGTTCCGGGAGCTCGTCGCCCCGGTGCGGCCGAGTGCCAAGCACCTGGACGCCTCGGCCGTGATGGAGGAGTACGCACGCCGGACCCGGGCGGAGGACGGGCTTCCGTACGACCCGTGGCTGCGCGTCCATGTGCGGGCGGGCGGTGTGATCGAGGCGGTGGCGCCGGTGTCCATGACGGTGTCGGGTTCCCTCGAGCGGTGGCGGTCCTGGACCGGGCTGCCGTTCGACGAGGACGGTCCGGTGGAGGTTCCGGGGGCGTTGGTGCCGGTGCACTGTTCGGTGGCGCATGGATACGCGGTGTATGTGGAGCCCAATGTGTGGGTGCGGCACCGGGTGTGAAGACGAACGACCCGCCTGTACGTGTGTGTACAGGCGGGTCCGTGTGTCAGACGGCCGGTCTCTTTACCGTGAACGGTTTGTCGAAATCTGTGAACTCGACGGTGAGCGGGGTCCCGGTGCTGAAGCGCAGCTTCAGGAGGTGGGGCCTGCCCTCCGCGGCGACCACCGCCTGCCATGTCCCCGTGCCCGCCCGGCCGGTGAGGGACAGGGCGGGCGTGGTGCCGACAGTGGTCGCCCTCCCCTTGTGCGCGGTATCGCTGTTCTCCGCCAGGCGGTCGAGGAAGCCCTTCCGGTCGCAGTAGCCCAGGGTCTGCGCCGTGAACCTGTCGGCGTGGTCCGCGTTCACCCAGCGGCCCGTGAGTTTCCTGACCTCGGCGTCCGTGTCGGTGCGCGGCCGGCCCGCGGACGCAGCCCGCAGCATCGCCTCGTCGGACTGGGTGTAGACCGTGCCGCCGGTCCTGACCAGGTCCATCGTGCCTGCCGCTCCCATGGAGAGCGTCACCGTGCACTCGCCCCTGATGTCGGTGGCCACGTACGCCTCGACCGAGGTGCCGTCGGGCGACTTCGTTCCCACGGTGATACGTACCGACTTGGCGGCCCGGGTCGCCGCCAGGGCCTTGCCGGCGACTTCGGGTCCGGTCAGCCGGGCGAACGGCGCGGTGTCGTGCTGCTGCGCGAACACCGGGTTGCAGGCCGTGAGAGCCAGGGCCGTGACGGCGCAGAGCGTCGCTGGCGCGGTGCGGAGAGCGGTTGCGGCGATGCGGGCGAGGAGGCGCATGGTCGGGCTCCCGTCGGGGTGGTCAAGAGCTGGGCGCTCTAGAGCTTCAGGTCCCACTGGGTGGCGTCGTACGTGAAGCCGGGGTTGACCTCGACGGTCAGGTTCCTGGCGTCCGCCGGGGCGTCGAAGGCGAACTGGACGGTGACCTTCTTGCCCGGCAGGACCGTGCCGCTGAAGCCTTCGCCGACCTTGCCGTCGAAGATCTGCTCGGCGTCCACACCGTCCTTGCCGGCCCGCGCCTCGACGTTGACGAGCGCCGAGTCGAACTTCTCCTTGCCCGCGTTCTCGATGACCACGGCGATCCGGTACGCCTTGTTGCCCTTCGTGTGGCCGGCGGCGAACGAGTCGGGGGTGTACGAGGTCGCGTCGCCGACCGTGACCGTCAGATCGTCGTCGTAGACGGCCGAGTCGCCGGCCTCCAGCGCCTTCCCGGCGTCCGGCTTCTCGTTGCCGCCGGAGCCCTTGCCCTTGTTCTTCCCGGAGCCCGTGTCGCCGGCCTTCGGCGCGGCGGTGGCCGTGGTGTCCGACACCGCCCTGTCGAGCTCGTCCACCGCGTCGCCCACCGCCTTGAACGTGATCACCGCACCGACCACGGAGAGGATCAGGGCGATCAGGCCGAGGACGGCGCCGAACGTGGTCGCGCCCTTGTTGGTGGCCTCGCCGCGCTTGACCCGGCCCCGGCCGACCAGGCCGAGGATCAGGGCGATGACGCCGAGGATGCCCGCCAGCCAGAAGAGGAACGGGATCAGGCCGGAGACGGCGCCGATGATGCCGAGGATCAGCGCCGAGATGCCGAGGCCGTTGCGGGCCGGGCGCAGGCCCGACGTCTGGGCCGGGGCGTACGGCTGCTGGGGCTGCGGGGACTGCGGCGGCTGCGTGAACTGGGACATGGCTGTGCCCTCCGGCAAGTGCAGGGATGAGTGGTGAGCGGAATGCTGCGCCGCCTGGTGTAGCGACAGGTCAATAACAACAGGGCTTGTGAACCGAGTCAACACTGCTACTGCGGAACGGATTCATGCACGGTGTGAATCGATGTCATGTGAACGGCTCGGTATGCTCGCCTACACAGGGCAGGCAGCGCGGACGGATCAGGACCAGGACGCCCAGGACCAGGGAGACAGTCAGTGCCGGAGAACTCGACAGAGGTGACCGCGGCCGGAATCGCCCGGCTCGCAGGGGTGGGCCGCGCCGCCGTCAGCAACTGGCGACGCCGCCACGCCGACTTCCCCAAGCCGGTCGGCGGCACGGAGACCAGCCCGTCCTTCGCCCTGCCCGAAGTCGAACAGTGGCTGCGCGACCAGGGGAAGCTCGCCGAGGTCCCGCTCCGTGAACGGGTCTGGCAGCAGCTGGCCGGGCACCCGGCAGGCGCCGTCCCCGCCCTCGTCCACACGGGCTGCGCCCTGCTGCTCGTCCGGGACAGGCCCACCGCCTGGCTGGAGATCACCGCCGTGTCGGACGAGCGGATGGCCAAGGTGCTGCACCTCGCTCTGAACGACCTGCTCACCGCACGCTTCGGTCCGGCCACCGAAGCAGGCGACGGAAGCGGAGGCGGAAGAACGAGTGGGTGCGTACGCGCTGTTCACACCCCCACCGCCGACGAACTCCTTCCGTCCGTCCCCCTGCTGCGCGCCGCTGCCGAACTCGCCGCCGGGACCGGCGCCCGCCAGGCCTTCGAGTTCCTCCTCGGCCGCCAGCTCGACGCCAACCCGCGCCAGTTCACCCTCACCCCTCCGGGCCTCGCCGAGCTGATGGCCGCCCTCGTGGAGACAGGTGGCCGGCCCGCCCGTACGGTCCTCGACCCGGCGACGGGAACCGGCGCCCTGCTGCGCGCCCTCAGCCGTCCGACCGCCCTGTACGCGCAGGATGCCGACCCCGACCTCGCTGCGCTGACCGCGCTCCGACTCGCCCTGAACTCCGCCATCGAGAGC
Organism: Streptomyces sp. NPDC051664; assembly: GCF_044453545.1. Classification (NCBI taxonomy): domain Bacteria; kingdom Bacillati; phylum Actinomycetota; class Actinomycetes; order Kitasatosporales; family Streptomycetaceae; genus Streptomyces; species Streptomyces sp. NPDC051664. The sequence goes on from NZ_JBITCU010000009.1 coordinate 239,559, forward strand.
TGCACGGTCGCCGTGCGGGCCGGCGACACCCTGCGCGCCGACGCGTTCCCGCAGCTCGCCGTCGACGCCGTGCTCTGCCACCCGCCGTTCAACGAGCGCAACTGGGGGCACGACGAGCTCGCCTACGACCCCCGCTGGGAGTACGGCTTCCCCGCCCGTACGGAGTCCGAACTCGCCTGGGTCCAGCACGCCCTGGCCCATCTGCGCGAGGGCGGGACCGCCGTCCTGCTGATGCCCCCGGCCGCCGCGTCGCGCCGTTCCGGCCGTCGGATCCGTGCCGATCTGCTGCGCCGCGGCGCCCTTCGTGCCGTCGTCGCCCTCCCGGCAGGCGCCGCACCCCCCTACGGCATCCCGCTCCACCTCTGGGTGCTGCGCAAGCCCGGCGCCGGTGCCCGCCCCTCGCCCGAGCTGCTGCTCGTAGACACTGCCGAGCCCGCCGAACCGGCTGCGGCGACGGCTGCCGCCCCCGCGCCGGGCGGACGCGACCGGCTCGACTGGCAGGCGGTACGCAGCGCCGTGCTGGGCGCCTGGGAGCCGTTCGACCGGGCGGAGCGGACCGGTCCCGAGTCGGACACCCCCCTCGGCCGAACCGGCCAGGACCGGCCGGGTGCCAGCCGGGTCGTCCCCGTCATCGAACTCCTCGACGACGACGTGGACCTGGCCCCCGCCCGCCATCTGCCCCCGCCGACGGCCGGTGGCGGGCCCGCCGAACTCACCCGCGTACGGGACCGGCTGGCCGAGACGCTGCGGCTGACGGCCACTCTCACCCCGCCGCTCGCGGACCTCTCCGACCCGGCCCGCTGGCCTCTCACCACCGTCGGTGAACTCGCCCGTGCCGGCGCACTCCAGCTCCGCACCGGCGGCTCCGGCACCGGACGAGGGCCCGTCCTCATGGAATACGACGTCCTGGGCTCCACCGCCCCCTCCGGAACACTTCCCGCCACCCCCGCGAGCACCGACGGGCCGCCCGAGGAGCCGGTCCTCGTCGAGCCCGGTGACGTCGTCGTCCCCGTACTCGGTGGCGGCACCGTCGCCCGGGTGATCGACGAGGCCACCGCGGGCGCCGCACTCGGCCGCAACCTTCAGCTGCTGCGCCCCGATCCGGCCGCCCTCGACCCGTGGTTCCTCGCCGGTTTCCTGCGCGGCACCGCCAACAATCGGCAGGCCAGCAGTTACGCGTCGACCGCGACCCGGCTCGACGCCCGCCGCCTCCAGCTGCCGCGCATGCCACTCGCCGAACAGCAGCGGTACGGGGCGCAGTTCCGCGCCCTCGCCGCGTTCGAGGACGCGCTCCGGCTGACCGGCCGGCTCGGCGGACAGCTGGTCCAGGGGATGTACGACGGGCTGACGGACGGTACGGTCACGCCGAAGTGAGCTGAACCACAACGGTTCCGTACAACCCCGGGACCGTTGTCGGTGTCGCCCTTTACGCTCAGGTCTGCCAGATCTGCGCGCGCTGACAGGTGCGTTCAGCACTTCCCCGACCAGGTACCAGGAGCAGCCATGTACGGCCCGGGTCATCCGCCGCAGCCGACGCCTATGCCGCCGCGTCGGCTGCCCAGCCAGGCCTGGGTCGTCTCGATGCGCGTGCTGTTCGTGGTGCTCTCGGTGGGCTCGATCGGTCTGCTGCTGTGGGCTCCGCTGCTGCGCCTCGCGATCGTGCGCCGCAGGACGTTCGACTGGTGGCTGACCGGGGCCGGCTTCGTGTTCATCTGTGTCCTCGTGCCGATCATCGGCAGGGACGGCAGCAATGCCGACGCCAACGGCATCGACTTCGTTCTCATACCGATGCTGCTCCTGGCGATGCTGGGCGCCCCCGTGTACTACGTGGTCGCGGACATCCGCCACTACGAGCAGCTCGCGAAGCAGCCTTTCGCCGGCGGGTACCTGCCGCCGGTGCCGGGCTACGGGTACACGACCGTCCCCCTACAGCAGCCGCGGCCCGCTCAGTCGCAGCAGCACCAGCCGCAGCAGTACCAGCAGCATCAGCCGCCCCGGTACCAGCCCGCGCATCCCCAGAGCTCGCAACCCCAGCCCGCGCCCACCCCGCCCCACCGCATCGACCAGGTCCGCGCCGAGCTCGACGAGCTGAGCGACTACCTCCGTAAGGAGGAGGACCGTTGAACGGACGCGTCATCGCCGGGCGGTACGAGCTGGCGACCATCCTGGGCCAGGGCGGCATGGGCCAGGTCTGGACGGCGTACGACCAACGCCTGGACCGCAGGGTCGCGGTGAAGCTGCTCCGGCCCGACCGGGTCGCCGGTCCCGGCGGCAGCGGTGCCGCCGACGAGCTGCGGCGCCGGTTCGTGCGCGAGTGCCGGGTCACCGCCCAGGTGGACCATCCGGGCCTGGTCACCGTCCATGACGCGGGCAATGACGGCGACGACCTGTTCCTCGTCATGCAGTACGTCGAGGGCTCCGACCTCGCCGACCATCTCGCCGAGCACGACCCGTATCCCTGGCAGTGGTCAGTCGCCGTGGCCGCCCAGCTCTGTGCCGCGCTCTCCGCCGTGCACGCCGTGCCGATCGTCCACCGCGACCTCAAGCCCCGCAATCTGATGGTGCGCCCGGACGGCACGATCACCGTCCTCGACCTTGGCGTCGCCTCCGTCCTGGACAACGACACCACCCGGCTCACCCACACCGGAACGCCGATCGGTTCCCCGGCCTACATGGCGCCCGAGCAGGCGATGGGCGGCGCCGTCGGCCCGTACACCGACCTCTACGCGCTCGGGGTGCTGCTCCACGAACTGCTCAGCGGGGACGTGCCGTTCGCCGGATCCACCGCCCTCGGTGTGCTGCACCGTCACCTCTACGAGCCGCCGCTCCCGGTCCGGCAGATCCGGCCCGAGATCCCCGAGCCCCTCGAAGCGCTCGTGCTGCGGCTGCTCGCCAAGGACCCGCAGCACCGTCCGGCGAGCGCCCAGGAGGTGTACGAACACCTCACCCCGCTCCTCCCGTCCCGCTCCACGGGGCTGCCGTCCGGCCCGCTCGACCCGACCCGCCCCTTTCTGCGACCGCACGCCCCGTGGCCCGACCTGGTCACGACTCCGCCCGCCGCGCAGCCGGCGCCGGTGGCCGCCAAACCGGATGTCGCGGCCGCCGTCGACGAGGTGAAGCAGCTGCTCGGGCAGGGCAGGATCACCCAGGCCGTGGACATCCTCGGTGGCATCCTCCCGGCCGCGGCCGAACAGCACGGTGAGGGTTCGCCGGTGGTCCGCATCCTGCGCAAGCAGTACGCGGCGACGCTCATGGACGACGGGCAGTACCGTCGCGCCCTGCCCGAACTGCGCCGCCTCGCCGACGACCGCGTGGCGGAGGCCGGCCCGGCCGACACCCAGACGCTGCAGTACCGCTACGACGCGGCGCAGTGCCTGGAGCAGCTGGGCGAACCGGCCGCCGCGCTCGCGGAGTACCGCGCGGTCCTGCCGTACTACGAGAACCAGTACGCGACGGGCAACGACCCGGCCCGTTCCTTCGAGATCCGTCAGCGCATCGGGTATCTGCTGCTCGCGGTCGGCGACCATGCGGCGGCGCGCGGGCAGCTCCAGGCACTGCTGTACGACACCGAGCGGATGTACGGGCCGCACCACCCGCTGCCGGTGGAGCTGCGCCGCCAGCTCGACCGTCAGATGCAGGTCCGCGGCGGCTGAGCGGACCGGACGCGGCGGGCCGGTCCGGCGCCGACGGCGTGACGGGACGGGCTCGCTCGGTCCGGTCCCGCCAGCACAAAGTCCTGCCGCCCGCCGCGTCGTCGCACCAGCGCACCCCACACCGCCGCCCCGGCCAGCACGAGCAGCGCGCCCGCTCCGACCGTCGAACCGGCCCGCAGCCCGGGCGGCCGGAACGTGCAGTCCACGGAGGACGCGTGGGCGGGGACCGGCACCGCGACCAGTCCCAGATACGAGTCGGCGGGCCGCCCCTCGCAGCTCCAGCCCGCGATCCGGGGCGCGGCGAGCACGACGGTTCCGCGGCTTCCGGGCGGCAGTTCGGCCCGGACGCCGTCATCGGTGACACGGACCGACGTCGCTCCTGTGCGCCGCAGCCCGGTCACGGCCGCGGCCAGCCGGTCCCGGTCCAGACAGCCGAGGGCCTCGCGCGGCACGGTGCCCGCGCGGACGGACCGCAGCGTGACCACGACCTGCCCGTCGGCGCCCACGATCCGTCCAAGTGGTTCCATCGCCGCGCGGCGGGCCGGCAACAGGCCCCGGAGCTCGGTCTCCTGGGCCGCGCCCGGCCGATCGCTCACCCGCGCCGAGCCGAACACTCCGGGTGTCCACAGATACACCTCGCTGTCCGCCGCACAGCGGGCGGTCAGCCGGTACGTACCGCGCCCCACCCGCTGGGTGCGGTCGCCCTGATCCTCGACCGGAGCACCGCTCACCGTCCGGAGTGCCGTCCGTGGCACGTTATAGACCCGTGAACCGAGCAGCGCCTCCTGGTTCCGGAACGGCGACGGGCCGAAGGACGGCGCCGCGCCCGGTTGCCGCACCGTCACCAGCGGCGGCACCTGCTGCCGGACCACCGTCACCGGCCGGTCGTCCGGTGTGTTCCACCGCTGGTGCGGGTCACGCGGCCCGTGGACCCGAGCACCGACCGAGAAGATCGCGTCGGTCACGGGGTTGTCCATGCTCTGCACGGCCCGGCCGTGGGACGTCCAGCCGGCGCCGAGGGCGGCGAGCGTGCGGGTCAGCACGGCCGGGGTATGGCTGCTGTAGTACGCGGCGCCCTCACCGCCCACGAGCAGCGGATCGTTGGCGGTGGTCCGCTCCCCACCGGGGTCGGTGCGGTAGCGCGGCCAGCCGTCCGCGCGGGCCACCGCGTCGGCCTGTACGCGCTGCCGCTCGCCCCAGGGCGCGTAGTGATCGAGCTGGGCCAGGCGCTGCCGGTCGGCGAACGCAGTGGTCGCCGCGGCCTGCCCCACCAGCGCACCGGTCAGCAGCACGGCGGCGAGACCCGCCCGACGGCCCCGGGCGGGCAGGGCGAGCGCGGCGGCCGTTGCCACCAGCCCGGCCGCGAACAGCAGGTACGACCGGTGCGTGGCCAGGTCGCTGAAGGCCGCCCCGGCCGCGATCAGCGCCAGCACGGCGCCTCCGCCGAGCAGGGCCCGGGGCCCGGGCCGTCCGTACGAGACCGAGATCCAGGCAGCGATCACCACCAGACCGGCGAGCACGAACGTCTGCCGGTACGGACTGCCGTTGGGCGTCGCGAACGCGTGCCAGAGGAGGTGGGTCGGCCCCCACTGCAGCGACAGCCCGACCCCCGCCACCAGCCCCGCCCACGCCCACCGTTCGCGCCGCGGCACACCCCGCTGGAAGACGAGTGCGCAGGCCGGGAGCAGTGCGACGGCGCTCAGGAAGAGGGCGGGGGTGAAGAAGCCGTACGTACCGGGGAACAGCCGGGCGAGCACATCGGACCAGGCAGCGGGCCGGAACGTCTGGTCCCAGCCGGGGTAGGCGTGTTTCGTGCCCAGGTAGACGGGAATCAGGACGGGCGCCGCGAGCCCGATCCCCAGCAGCACGCTCCCGGCTGCCCGCGCCAGCCCCCGTATCGCAGCCTTCGCCCTACCGGCCCCTTTCTCACCCTCCGTCAGCAGACGTACCACCAGCACCAGGGCGGCCCCCAGGGTCGCCATGTACGCCGTATAGAAGTTGGCGACCCAGACCACCGCGACGAGCAGCGGAGCCACCATGCGGTGGCGCCCCGTCCGGGCCCACTCACCGACCAGACAGAGCAGCGGCAGGGCGATCAGACCGTCCAGCCACATCGGGTTGTACGACGCCTCGGCGACCGACCAGCCGCACAACGCGTACGAGCTGCCGAGCACCCCGGCCACCCACCAGCGCCCGCCCCGCAGTGTCAGCAGCAGGAATGCCATCGCTGCCGCAGCGGATGCCATCTTCACCACGGTGACCACGTACACCGCGAGGTCGATGCGGTCCCGGGGGAAGACCCCGACGAGCAGCGCGAACGGGCTGGTCAGGTAGGTACCGAGATCCGGCAGGAAGCTGGTGCCGTACCCGGACGACCAGTTCAGGAACAGGTCGCCGTCGCCGCGCCCGTGCAGCAGGTCCCAGAGCCGGGTGTGGAACGGCACGAACTGATTGCCGAGATCATTGACGCTCCGGCTGTGCGGCCCGAACGGAAAGCTGCGGGCCCTGGCGTCGCCCGAGCACACGGTGGCCGTGGTGATCAATGCGGCGAGCATGGCCGCGGCCGTGCGGGGACGGAAAGTCGGCATACGGACGAATATCGCAGCCGTGAAAGTGATAAGCGGTACGGAACCGTCATTCAATAGTTCAATTCACCTGATGGTTGCTCATTGTCCATGTCCGGCCTGCATGTCTGACGCACCGACAGGGTGAGATGCTCCTGTGCTGATCTCGTTGGTAGTGCCTTGTTTCAACGAGGAGGAGATCCTCGAACGCTTCCATGCGCGTGCCACGGACGAAATGAGCCGGCTGGGGCATGATTTCCGGGTCGTCTACGTCGACGACGGCAGCGCGGACCGCACGCTGCCGATCCTGGAGGAGCTGGCCGCAGCCGACCCACGGATCCGCTACCTCTCCTTCAGCCGCAACTTCGGCAAGGAAGCCGCCATGCTCGCCGGCCTCCAGCACGCCGACGGCGATGCGGTCGTCATCATGGACGCGGACCTCCAGCACCCGCCCGAGCTCGTCGGCCGCATGCTGGAGGAGCACGCCCACGGCTACGACCAGGTGATCGCCCGCCGCAACCGCAAGGGCGACCGTGTCACCCGCACCCTCGGCGCCCGCGCCTACTACTCGCTGATCAACCGCCTGGTGGACGTGGAGCTGGTCGACGGGGTCGGTGACTTCCGGCTGCTGTCCCGGCGTACCGTCGACGCCGTCCTCGAACTCACCGAGTACAACCGTTTCTCCAAGGGCCTGTTCGCCTGGGTCGGATTCCGGACGACGACCTTCGGATACGAGAATGCGGTCCGTGAGAAGGGCAGCTCCGCCTGGACGATCGGGAAGCTTCTCAACTACGGGCTCGACGGGCTGCTCTCCTTCAACAACAAGCCGCTGCGCGCCGCCCTGTACCTGGGGATGGTGCTGATGTCCGTCGCCTTCGCCTACGCCGCCTGGATCGTCGGCGTCGCCCTGGTGAAGGGAGTGGACACGCCTGGCTACGTCACGCTGATCGTCGTGGTGACGGCCCTCGCCGGGGTCCAGATGGTGATAGTGGGCGTGGTCGGTGAGTATGTCGGCCGCATCTATTACGAGGTGAAGCGGCGCCCGCACTTCTTGGTGAAGGCATCCAATACCGGCGTACCGAATCAGCAGCGGCCGCGGGAGTTCGTACGCCGATGACGGTCACGGCCCAGATGACCCGCTTCGCCCTCGTCGGTGTCGTGAACACCGGTACGTACTACGGCTGCTACCTGGCCCTGCTGACCGTGCTGCCGTACCTGGCCGCGCATGTGATCGCGTTCACGTTGAGCATGACCGGCTCGTTCCTGCTGAACTCGTACTTCACGTACCGGACCCGGCCCACCTGGCGGAAGTTCCTGCTCTTCCCGCTCACCAACGCCGCCAACTTCGTCATCACGACCGGCGGTGTCTGGCTGCTGGTCGACCGTGCCGGCTTCAGCAGCCGCTACGCACCGCTGGTCGCGGCGGTGGCGGCCATCCCGATCACCTTTGTGGTCTCCCGCGCGATCATGCTGCGGCCGGACGCGAGGCCGAAAGCGGTCGAACGCGCGCGCTGACCACGCCGGATTCGGCCCACATCCCCAACTCCTTCCGAATCGTTGGTCGAACCAGTGGCCCGGATCACGCCCACTGCCTAACATCGATCACCGCAAGGTCTTGTGCACCACCGCACAATCTCTCCCCGGGAGGCTCCTTTGCACCGCCGCCGTCGCACCGCGCTCGTCGTCTCCGCCGCCATGCTCGTCGCGGCGCCGCTGCTCTCCGCCTGCGGGAACCAGGCCCACCCAGGTGCCGCAGCCGTGGTCGGAGGGGACCGGATCGAGGTGTCCACCGTGCAGGCCCAGGTGGCGGAGGTACGCACCGCGCAGCGCGGGTCCGACCAGTCCGTCCAGCTCATCAACAAGTCGGGGCAGCTCGGCCGGGCCAAGCTGCACGGGCTGATCTTCGACCGGATCCTGGACAAGGCCGCCGCGGACGCGGACGTGACGGTCAGCCGCAAGGAGATCCAGGAGATGCGGCAGTCGGCGGCCACCCAGTCCGGGGGAGAGGCGCAGCTGCGGACGATGATGCTCCAGCAGAGCTGGGTCGCCCCGGACCAGATCGAGGCCGTCCTGCGCGAGCAGGTCCAGCTGACGAAGCTGGCCCAGGCCCTCGGCGCCGACCTGCAGCAGCCCGTCGGGCAGAAGGCCGTCGGCGACGCACTCACTGCGGCGTCGAAGTCGCTGCACATCGACGTCAACCCGCGCTTCGGCACCTGGGACGACAAGCAGACCCAGCTCGCCAACTACAAGGCCCCGTGGATCACCCAGGTCACCAAGCCCGCCCAGCAGGAAGCCGCAGCAGGCGCTTAGGAGGTGTCCGGTCGGTCAGGCCGGGCTCGCGTGCGCCGGCGCGCACTCCTCCAGGGCCTTGAGGGCCAGGGGGACCCCTGCGGCGTTGTCGTCGGTCTTCCCCGGGTTCTCGGCTTCGCTCGAGCAGGGGAGACCCCATCCGCTCGGCGTGGGCTCCCTCCTCGGCCTTGCGGCTGCACGCACCACGGTGACATCAGCCGCTCCGCGGCGGGCCGCTCCCTGATCCGGCCTGACCGACCGGACGCCCCCTGGGTAGGTTGGTGGGGTGAACGCTGAAGATCCCGGTCGTATCGTCCTGCTCACCGCCAGCCACCGGGTCGCGCCCGGGCTGCTGTCCTGGCCGGCCTGGCAGACGCTGCACGCCGCCGACCGGGTGCTCTGCGCCGAGCAGGACCACCCCCAGCTGCCGTATCTGCGCGAGGCGGGCGTCACCGTCGAACACACCGCGCCCACCGCGCAGGAGCTCGTCGACGCCTGCGCGGGCGGCCGGACCGTCGTGGTCGTCACCGGCGGCGAGGGCAACCAGCCGCTGACGGACGGGCTGGCCCGGCTCGCCGGATCGGGCCGGGTGCAGATGCCGAACCTGGAGCTGCTGCCCGGCTCGTACGACCTGCCGGGCGCCCGCCTCCTCGATCTCGTCCAGGTCATGGACCGGATCAGGGCCGAGTGCCCCTGGACGTCGCAGAAGACCCACCAGGGGCTCGCCAAGTACGCCATCGAGGAGGCGTACGAACTGGTCGAGGCGATCGAGGACGGCGACCGCGACGAGCTGCGCGAGGAACTCGGGGACGTACTCCTTCAGGTCGTCCTCCACGCCAGGATCGCGGAGGACGACGAGGACCAGCCGTTCTCCGTCGACGATGTCGCGGCCACCCTCGTCGAGAAGCTGATCCACCGCCATCCGCATGTCTTCGGCGACGAGACCGCCGAGACCCCGGAGGACGTGCACGCGCACTGGCTGCGCACCAAGGCCATCGAGAAGCAGCGCGACTCGGTCACCGACGGGGTGCCGCTCGGCCAGCCCGGCCTGGCGCTGGCGGCGAAACTGGCCGGCCGGGTCCGTACCGCCGGACTCGATGTGGCGCTCCCCGCGGGGGGCGGCATCGGGTACGAGCTCCTCGCCCTCGCCGTACGCGCGGAACAGGACGGCACCGACCCCGAGGCGGCACTGCGCGCCGCCGGCCGCGCCTACCGGGACGCGATCCTCGCGGCGGAGACCAACGGATAACGTCAGGGGGTGAACGACAGCCCCGCCGACACCCCTGCCGACGCTCCTGCGGACGCCCCCGAACTCTTCACATGGGAGTTCGCCACCGACCCGTACCCGGCCTACGCCTGGCTGCGCGAGAACAGCCCCGTGCACCGCACCGAGCTGCCCAGCGGGGTCGAGGCATGGCTGGTGACGCGGTACGTGGACGCCCGGCAGGCCCTCGCCGACACCCGGCTCTCCAAGAACCCGGCGCACCACGACGAACCGGCGCACGCCAAGGGGAAGACCGGCATCCCGGGCGAGCGCAAGGCGGAGCTGATGACGCATCTGCTGAACATCGACCCGCCCGACCACACACGGCTGCGCCGCCTCGTCTCGAAGGCGTTCACGCCGCGCCGGGTCGCGGAGTTCGCGCCGCGCGTGCAGGAGCTGACGGACCGCCTCATCGACAACTTCATCGAGGTGGGGAGTGCGGACCTCATCCATGACTTCGCGTTCCCGCTCCCCATCTACGCGATCTGCGACCTGCTCGGCGTTCCGCGCGAGGACCAGGACGACTTCCGGGACTGGGCGGGCATGATGATCCGCCACGGCGGCGGGCCGCGTGGCGGGGTGGCGCGGTCGGTGAAGAAGATGCGCGGCTATCTCGCCGAACTGATCCACCGGAAGCGGGAGAACCCCGGGGACGATCTGATCTCGGGGCTGATCCGGGCCAGCGACCACGGCGAGCACCTCACCGAGAACGAGGCCGCCGCCATGGCCTTCATCCTCCTCTTCGCCGGCTTCGAGACGACGGTCAACCTCATCGGCAACGGGGTGTACGCCCTGCTGCGCAACCCCGAGCAGCGGGAGCGGCTGCAGCGTTCGCTCGACGCGGGGGAGACGGGGCTGCTGGAGACCGGCATCGAGGAACTGCTGCGGTACGACGGCCCGGTGGAGCTGGCGACCTGGCGGTTCGCCACCGAACCGCTGGTGCTCGGCGGGCAGCGGATCGCGGCGGGCGACCCCGTACTGGTGGTGCTCGCCGCCGCGGACCGGGATCCGGAACGGTTCGCCGACCCCGACACGCTCGACCTCTCCCGGCGTGACAATCAGCACCTCGGCTACGGTCACGGCATCCACTACTGCCTGGGGGCGCCGCTCGCCCGGCTGGAGGGACAGGCCGCGCTGGCCACGCTCCTGAGGCGCCTCCCGGACCTGCGCCTTGCGGTGGAACCTACCGATTTGCGGTGGCGCGGGGGGCTCATCATGCGCGGACTGCGCACTCTTCCCGTGGAGTTCCATCCCGGACATTGCTCCGGTGAAGGTGACGCTCTGTCAACTCCGTGACTTTCACGTGATCTGTACTGCATCGACTTGTGACAAGCGTTCGACTGCCGCTACGTTCACCGTTCGACTCACCAGTCACTTGTCAGTCACACGGAAGGCAACCCCATGGGCTCCGCGAACGGCAGACACCGTCGCCCTCGTCAGGCACCCGCCATCGTCGTCGCCGCAGGCGTCACCGGCTCTGCCATCGCCATCCCGCTGCTCGGCGCGGCCGGTGCGCACGCGGCCGACGCCACGACCTGGGACCGGGTCGCCGAGTGCGAGAGCGGCGGCATGTGGAGTGCCGACCTCGGCAACGGCTTCTACGGCGGTCTCCAGTTCTCGCAGGACACCTGGAAGTCGTACGGCGGCGAGGCGTACGCCTCGCGTGCCGACCTCGCCAGCCGCTCGCAGCAGATAGCGGTCGCCGAGAAGGTCCTCGACGACCAGGGGCCACGGGCGTGGCCCAGCTGCGCGGTGATCTCCGGGCTCACGGTGGACGGGACGCTGCCGGGTGTCGACCCGGGAAGCCTGCTGTCGGCCGACCCGACGGAGAGTGCGGACCCGTCCGACGAGGCGTCGGACGAGGCGAGCGCCACGGGCGGATCGAAGTCGTCGTCCGCCAAGTCGTCGGAGAAGTCGTCCGGCGAGACGTCGGGTCGGACGTCGGGCCAGGCATCGAGCGAGCCGTCGGCCGATGTGCCGGATACGTCGGGTTCAACCGACTCGTCCCGCTCGCCCGGTTCTTCCGGCAGCGAGACGGGCGGTAAGCATCGTGGCGCGCCGGCCCCCGAGGTGAGCCAGGGCATGGGACCGGGCGGTGACCGAGACTCGGGCCGCCATGCTTCCCGCGGTAACAGCGACGGGCGCGACACGCGCGACTCGGCCGCCGACGGCACATACACCGTTCGGCCGGGCGACAACCTCTGGGCGATTGCTGATGCACAGAAGGTTCATGGCGGATGGCCGGCGCTCTACGAGGCCAACAAGAGTGCTGTCGGCGACGACCCGGATCTCATTCTTCCTGGCCAGAGCCTCGATCTCGGTGTGAAGGCGGAGTGAGACCGGTCTGATCAACGGCTTAAATCACCCCAGAAATCGGGGTAGTTCAGAGGCCTATGTCCACTTATGCGTAAGTGAGACATGGGTCTCTTTGCGTTAATCGGCGTGTCTCGTCTGCCAGGCCTGTCCGCATTGCCCCCCACCTGCGAAAACGATGAACGGCCGGACGTGGGTAGGGGATGATTGTCAGTTATGTCCGTCTTTGAATGTGGGGGTTGCGTGCGTTTACGGTCGGAACCGCTCGCACCGCGGGCCCCGTCGACCGTCACGCCGAATCCTGCCGTCGGTCGAAGGGAACAGACGCGTAAAGCGCCGTAGGCAGGAGCGGGGGACCCAGGTAAGCGCCGGGCCCGATGGTCGAAAGACCGTCAGGACCGGCTTGGGGTGAAGTCGCACGCTAGGACATGCGACCGGGCAACTCACTTGGCCCGAACCCGACAGCTCACCTCGTAGGCGTCGGTGAGGAGAAGTTGCATGCTGCTGAACAGCAAGGGCAAGCACCGTCGCCCGTCCAAGGCCGTCCGTGTGGCCACGCTCGCCGGTGTCGCCGGTGCCGCCATCGCCGTTCCCCTGATGGGTGCCACGGGCGCCTCCGCCGCCTCCGTCGCCACGTGGGACGCCGTCGCCCAGTGCGAGTCCGGTGGTAACTGGTCCATCAACACCGGCAACGGCTACTACGGCGGCCTGCAGTTCTCGCAGTCCAGCTGGGCTGCCGCCGGCGGCACGCAGTACGCCCCGCGGGCCGACCTGGCCACCAAGGCCCAGCAGATCGCCATCGCCGAGAAGCTCCTCGACATGCAGGGTCCGGGTGCCTGGGGCTGCGCCGGCGCCGGCAACCTGACCAACGACGGTGTCGACCCGGGCGTCGACACCGGCTCCGCCGCCGCGAAGCCGGCCGCACCGAAGCCGGCCGAGCACACCGAGGCCCCCACCGCCTCCCGCTCGGACCGCGGCACCGCCCCCGAGGCCGCGAAGACCGTCACCACGCCGACCGGACAGAAGGTCGCGAAGGGTGACGGCGAGTACAAGGTGAAGGCCGGTGACTCGCTCAGCAAGATCGCCGAGGCGCACAAGGTGAAGGGCGGCTGGCACCAGCTGTTCAAGCTGAACAAGAACATCGTCAAGGACGCCGACCTGATCTTCCCGGGTCAGCAGCTCCACCTGACGAAGTAGTACGAGCCTCAGCAGAAAAGCTCTCTCCTCCCTGAGCACCTCGACCCGGCGCGGATTCCCCCGTACGCGCCGGGTCGGGGTTTCTGCGCTCACCGTTCGACTGTTGTGGTTACTGATCAGTAGATTTCTGAATTTTGCCCGTCTACGGGTGCCCTTGGGTCCTTTTTCGTCCCAGGAGACGGGCGGTCGCCGAACGCAGTGGGCCAAGGCGGTTAGGCTCTTGGCGCAAGGCCAAAGCGACCCTGCACAACCAGCGTCATATCCCAGAAGGAGATGCCTCGTGCCGTCCATCGACGTCGTCGTAGCCCGGGAAATCCTCGACTCCCGCGGAAACCCCACGGTCGAGGTCGAGGTTGGCCTCGACGACGGCAGCACCGGCCGTGCTGCCGTTCCGTCCGGCGCCTCCACCGGTGCGTTCGAGGCCATTGAGCTTCGCGACGGTGACCCCAACCGTTACCACGGCAAGGGCGTCGAGAAGGCCGTCCTCGCCGTGATCGAGCAGATCGGCCCGGAGCTCGTCGGCTACGACGCGACCGAGCAGCGGCTGATCGACCAGGCGATGTTCGACCTGGACGCCACCGAGAACAAGGGCTCGCTCGGCGCCAACGCCATCCTCGGCGTCTCGCTGGCCGTCGCGCACGCCGCCTCCGAGGCCTCGGACCTGCCGCTGTTCCGCTACCTCGGTGGCCCGAACGCGCACCTGCTGCCCGTCCCGATGATGAACATCCTCAACGGTGGGTCGCACGCCGACTCCAACGTGGACATCCAGGAGTTCATGATCGCCCCGATCGGCGCGGAGTCCTTCTCCGAGGCCCTGCGCTGGGGCGCCGAGGTCTACCACACGCTGAAGAAGGTCCTGAAGACGAAGGGCCTGTCGACCGGTCTCGGCGACGAGGGCGGCTTCGCGCCGAACCTGGAGTCGAACCGCGCCGCCCTGGACCTCATCCTCGAGGCCATCAAGGAGGCCGGTTACGCCCCGGGCAAGGACATCGCGCTCGCGCTCGACGTCGCCGCCTCGGAGTTCTACAAGGACGGCAAGTACGAGTTCGAGGGCAAGTCCCGCTCGGCCGCCGAGATGACCGAGTACTACGAGGAGCTCGTCTCCGCGTACCCGCTGGTCTCCATCGAGGACCCGCTGTACGAGGACGACTGGGCCGGCTGGAACGTCATCACCCAGAAGCTCGGCGCCAAGGTGCAGATCGTCGGCGACGACCTGTTCGTCACCAACCCGGAGCGTCTGGCCCGTGGCATCGAGGAGGGCTCCGCCAACGCCCTGCTCGTCAAGGTCAACCAGATCGGTTCGCTGACCGAGACCCTGGATGCCGTCGAGCTGGCCCAGCGCAACGGCTTCAAGTGCATGATGTCCCACCGCTCCGGTGAGACCGAGGACGTCACCATCGCCGACCTCGCCGTCGCGGTGAACTGCGGTCAGATCAAGACCGGCGCCCCGGCCCGCTCGGACCGCGTCGCCAAGTACAACCAGCTGCTGCGCATCGAGGAGATCCTCGACGACGCGGCGGTGTACGCGGGCCGCTCCGCGTTCCCGCGCTTCAAGGGCTGATCGCAGGCCCGTCACGGGTCAAAGGCACCGGCCTCCGTCCGTCCCCGCACTCGGTCCCGTACCGTGTGCGGGGACGGACGTGCGTAGTGGGGAGGCGGAGACATGGCCGCGAAGGACCGGGACCGGTTCTCCACCGCGACCCGGCTGCGGCTGCTCGGAGAGCAGACCGCCGCCCGCGTCTACCGGTCCCAGAACCGCCGTCAGGCCCGCCGCTCCCGGCTCACCGGCCGGGCCGCTTTCCTCGCCCTTGTCGTCTGCTCCCTGGTGGTGGCGCTCGCGTACCCGATGCGGCAGTACGTGTCGCAGCGCGACGAGATCGCCGACCAGGAGCGGCTGGCGCAGGAGGCGGAGGCGCGGACCGAGGAGCTCCGCGACGAGAAGGCGCGCCTCCAGGACGACGCGTACATCCGGCGGCTGGCCCGGGAGCATCTGCACTACGTCCTCCCCGGAGAGACCGGTTACATCGTGGTCGACCCGGACGCGGCCAAGGAGCGCAGCGGAGGGTCGGAGGAGACCGATCGGCCGTGGCACTCGAACCTGTGGGACGGCGTGGACTCCGCCGACCGCTACTGACCTCTTCTCCTTTTCTCCTGATCCTCTGCGGAACCGCAGTTCAAGCATCCCGAGTAGAACCAAGGCAGGCATGGAAACGCCCCCTCCCCAGACCGAATCCACCACGCCCACCGAGGCGGACATCGCCGCGTTCCAGCAGCAGCTCGGCCGCCCGCCGCGCGGACTGCGCGCGATCGCGCACCGCTGCCCGTGCGGCAACCCGGACGTGGTCGAGACGCAGCCCCGGCTGGAGGACGGTACGCCGTTCCCGACGACGTACTACCTGACGTGCCCGCGCGCGGCTTCCGCGATCGGAACGCTGGAGGCGAACGGCGTCATGAAGGAGATGACGGAGCGTCTGGCCACGGACCCGGAGCTGGCGGCGGCGTACCGCAATGCGCACGAGGACTACATCGCCCGGCGTGACGCGATCGAGGTGCTGGAGGGCTTCCCCAGTGCGGGGGGCATGCCGGACCGGGTGAAATGCCTGCATGTGCTGGTCGGACACTCGCTGGCGGCGGGGCCGGGCGTGAATCCGCTGGGGGACGAGGCGATTGCGATGCTGCCGGAGTGGTGGCGCAAGGGGCCGTGCGTGACGCCGTGCGAACCCGCGGCCGAGGCCGGCACATCAACCCCGTCCGGCGACCCCGGACCGGGGTCCGGCGCGGAGCCCCAGGCATCACGACAGGAGCGTCCATGACCCGCGTAGCCGCCATCGACTGCGGAACCAACTCCATCCGGCTGCTCGTCGCCGACGCCGACCCTGCCACCGGTGAGCTCACCGAGCTCGACCGGCGGATGGAGATCGTCCGGCTCGGGCAGGGCGTGGACCGCACCGGCAGGCTCGCCCCCGAAGCGCTGGAGCGGACCTTCGCCGCCTGCCGCCGGTACGAGGCCGTCATCAAGGAGCACGGCGCGGAGAAGCTCCGCTTCGTCGCCACCTCCGCCTCCCGGGACGCGGAGAACAGGGACGAGTTCGTCCGCGGCGTGCTGGACATCCTCGGCGTCGAGCCCGAGGTGATCAGCGGCGACCAGGAGGCGCAGTTCTCCTTCGAGGGCGCCACCAAGGAGCTCGCGGGCCGGGACCATCTCGCCAAGCCGTATCTGGTGGTCGACATCGGCGGCGGTTCCACCGAGTTCGTCGTCGGCGGCGACCGGGTACTGGCCTCGCGGTCCGTGGACATCGGCTGCGTACGGATGACGGAGCGCCACCTCGTACGCGACGGTGTCGTCACCGACCCGCCCACACTGGGTCAGATCACCGCGATCCGCGCGGACATCGACGCCGCCCTGGACCTCGCCGAGGAGAGCGTCCCGCTCACCGAGGCCGCCACGCTCGTCGGCCTCGCCGGCACCGTCACCACCGTGGCCGCGATCGCTCTGGGACTGCAGGAGTACGACTCCGAGGCGATCCACCACTCGCGGATCTCCTTCGAGCAGGTCCAGGAGATCACCGGGCGGCTCGTCACCTCGACCCACGCCGAGCGCGCCGCGATTCCCGCGATGCACCCGGGGCGCGTCGATGTGATCACCTCCGGGGCGCTCGTCCTGCTGGCCGTGATGAAGCGGACCGGGGCCCGCGAGGTCGTCGTCAGCGAGCACGACATCCTGGACGGAATCGGCTGGTCGATCGCCTGAGGGCTGTCACGTGATCCCTGGTGGATCAGGGCGCGGCGTCGGATGCGGTGCATCGCGAGGCGGAGGGGCGCCATCGTGCTGGGCGTATTCGGGCGTTCCGACAACGCCGTGAGGTGCCGTAGCTGTCGTCGTACGCCCGCCAGGGATTACCGGGACAGCCCTTGGCCGGGCGGCCGGGCAGGGGTGGGTACGAGCGTGGCCGGTGTCGCGCTCATGCGCACTCCCGCCTGCACCTTTGAGCCCTCGTCGGCTCCTCGTGGACCCTTCGCGGACCCCCTCCGGAGACACGCCGCGACGAAGTTCGTGAACTTCTTCACAAGGAATTCGGCACTCCGGACCACACTTCTGCTCCGTACGGGCTTCCACGTCCGCCGACGGGCCCGCCCGCCGTGCATGCGGCACGGTTTCGGGCGTGTTTCGAGGGGGTGGGGGAAGGGGGTGGTCCACGGTGCTCGCGGGGCTCAAGAGCCTGCTCACAAGCGGTGAACAACGTTCGCCCCGGCGCGGTGGTTCCCTCGCGCCGCCATGACCTCGGTCACGTGGGCGGCGGAGTGTAGCAGAGGGTGGGGAATACCTTGTGAAGGGGCTCACGAGCGTGCCCCCCGGGTGGGGTGGATACTCGATGGCATGAGCACCACGGAGCGTCCCAGGATCCTCGTAGTAGGCGGTGGGTACGTAGGCCTGTACGCAGCTCGGCGCATTCTGAAGAAGATGCGCTACGGCGAGGCGACCGTCACGGTCGTCGACCCCCGGTCGTACATGACCTACCAGCCCTTCCTCCCCGAAGCCGCCGCCGGCAGCATCTCGCCTCGGCATGTCGTCGTCCCGCTGCGACGCGTACTGCCGAAGGCCGAGGTTCTCACCGGCCGCGTCACGACCATCGATCAGGACCGCAAGGTCGCCACGGTCGCGCCGCTCGTCGGCGAGGCCTACGAGCTGCCCTTCGACTACCTGGTCATCGCGATGGGCGCGGTCTCCCGCACCTTCCCGATCCCCGGCCTGGCCGAACAGGGCATCGGCATGAAGGGCATCGAGGAGGCCATCGGCCTGCGCAACCACGTTCTCGAGCAGCTGGACAAGGCCGACTCGACGACCGATGAGGACGTCCGCCGCAGGGCGTTGACGTTCGTCTTCGTGGGCGGCGGCTTCGCCGGTGCGGAAACCATCGGCGAGGTCGAGGACATGGCCCGCGACGCGGCCAAGTACTACACGAGCGTGAAGCGCGAGGACATGCGCTTCGTCCTCGTCGACGCCGCCGACAAGATCCTTCCCGAGGTCGGCCCGAAGCTGGGCACCTGGGGCCGGGAGCACCTGGAGTCCCGTGGTGTCGAGGTCTTCCTCTCGACCTCCATGGACTCCTGCGTCGACGGTCACGTCGTCCTGAAGAACGGCCTCGAGGTCGACTCCAACACCATCGTGTGGACGGCCGGCGTGAAGCCGAACCCGGCGCTGGCCCGCTTCGGCCTGCCGCTCGGTCCGCGCGGTCACGTGGACACCTCCGAGAAGCTTCAGGTGCAGGGCACCGACTACATCTGGGCCGCGGGCGACAACGCCCAGGTTCCGGACATGGTCGGCCGCAAGGCCGGCAACCCGAACGCCTGGTGCCCGCCGAACGCCCAGCACGCACTGCGTCAGGCCAAGGTTCTCGGCGACAACGTCATCTCCGGGATGCGCGGCTTCCCGCAGAAGGACTACAGCCACGCCAACAAGGGTGCGGTCGCCGGTCTCGGCCTGCACAAGGGCGTCGCGATGATCGTCATGGGCAAGGTGAAGATCAAGCTCAAGGGCCGTCTCGCCTGGTACATGCACCGTGGCTACCACGGCGTGGCGATGCCGACCTGGAACCGTAAGATCCGGATCTTCGCCGACTGGACCCTTGCGATGTTCCTCAAGCGCGAGGTCGTCTCGCTCGGCGCCATGGAGACGCCGCGCGAGGAGTTCTACGAGGCCGCCAAGCCGGCTCCGGCTCCGGCCGCCGCCAAGGCCGAGGGCGAGAAGGCCAACGCCTCCTAGTCCAATCGCGGATGCTCGCATCCGCGCAGCTTGTGCATGACCCCGAAGGGGCCGTCCGCCATCCGTGGTGCGGGCGGCCCCTTCGGCGTGCCCGGGGAGGGGCCGGCCCTTCGACCCGGTAAGTGCATGTGGACTACAGGTATTTTGCCGATCCGTTGCTCCGCTGCGGGATGGCGTTGGCGCCGGAGAGTGTTGACGGGGGTGTACCTCGTCGTGGCACCACGGGTGCAGGGCGTGGTTCACGGCATGTTTGGGCATGTTCGGGCACGTTGGGAAACACCATTACGGAGGTGTACGCCATGGCAGACGCCGCGTTGCGGCTGACCGCTCTCGCCGAGGAGTTGCTGGGAGAACCCGTACCGGTCCGGATCCGGGCCTGGGACGGCAGTGAATCCGGACCGCCAGGTGCCCCCGTACTCGTCGTCCGGAACCGCCGGGCGCTGCGCAGGCTGCTCTGGAAGCCGGGCGAACTGGGCCTGGCCCGCGCCTGGGTGGCGGGCGAACTCGACATCGAAGGCGATCTGTACGAGACCCTGGACCGGATGGCCGGGCTGCTCTGGGAGCGCGGGGCGGACGCGAAGGACGCCGTCCACCCGATCCGGGACCCCAAGGTGCGGGCCGCCGCCCGCGGCCTGCTGCAGCTGGCCGGGCCCTGGCCGCCCCCGCCCCCGCCCGCCGAGGAGGTCCGCCGCCGCACGGGCCCCCTCCACACCAGGCGCCGCGACAAGGAGGCCATCAGCCACCACTACGACGTGGGCAATGACTTCTACGAACTGGTCCTCGGCCCGTCCATGGTCTACTCCTGCGCCTACTGGGAGGACGACGGCAGCCTCGAGGACGCACAGCGCGACAAGCTCGATCTGGTCTGCCGCAAGCTCGCCCTGAAGGAGGGCGACCGCCTCCTCGACGTCGGTTGCGGCTGGGGCTCCATGGCCATGCACGCGGCCCGCGAGTACGGCGCCCAGGTCACCGGAGTGACCCTCTCCACCGAGCAGGCCGCGTTCGCCCGCAAACGCATCGCCGAAGAGGGCCTGACGGACCGGATCGAGATCCGGGTCCAGGACTACCGGGACGTCAGGGACGGCCCGTACGACGCCATCTCGTCGATCGGCATGGCCGAGCACGTCGGTTCGGTCCGCTACCGCGAATACGCAGACAGCCTCTACGCACTGCTCAGGCCCGGCGGCCGGCTGCTCAACCACCAGATCGCCCGCCGCCCCGAGAAGGACGAGTCCGCGTACCACGTGGACGAGTTCATCGACGCGTACGTCTTCCCGGACGGCGAACTCGCGCCGGTGGGCCGGACTGTCGCAACGCTCGAGGAAGCGGGCTTCGAAGCCCGTGACGTCGAGTCGATCCGCGAACACTACGCACTCACCCTGCGCGGCTGGGTCGCCAACCTGGAGAAGCACTGGGCCCGCGCCGTCACCATGACCACGCCCGGCCGGGCCAGGGTCTGGCGGCTCTACATGGCGGCCTCCGCGCTCTCCTTCGAGCACAACAAGATCGGCGTCAACCAGATCCTCGTGGTGCGTCCCATGGACGGCGGGGCGTCCCGGATGCCGTTGCGCGCCCGCGAATGGAAGGCCTCCGCGGCCGACTGATCGCATACGGATGCAGAGAGGGCCGGTACCCGCAGCTCCAGCTTGCGGGTACCGGCCCTCCGTATCAGGGGCCGGCCATCAGTGGCTCACTCGCTACTCCGTCTTGATCGCCGTCAGCATGTTCAGCTTCGCTGCGCTGCGGGCCGGCCAGAGCGAGGCCAGCACGCCCACCAGCGCTGCCAGTACCAGGAAGACCGCGATCCGGTCCCACGGGATCACCAGGGCGTAGCCCGGGATGGAGGAGGCCAGCGTCCGGCCGATCGCCCAGCCGAGGAACGTACCGAGCGCGACCCCGACCACCGCACCGAAGACCGAGATGACCACGGCCTCCAGCCGGATCATGCGCTTGACCTTGCGCCGGTCCAGCCCGATCGCCCGCAGCATGCCGATCTCCTGCTGGCGCTCGAAGACCGACATCGCCAGGGTGTTGATGACCCCGAGCACCGCGATGATCAGGGCCATCGCCAACAGTCCGTACATGATGTTCAGCGCCGTGCTGATGAAGCCGCCGAACATGTCCCGGATGTCCTGACGGTCCATCACGGACATCGCCGGGTTGTCACCCAGGGCGTCGACCACGGCCTGCTCGTTGGCCTTGGACGCGCCGCCGTCCGTCTTCAGCCAGATCTCGCGGATGTCCGGGCGGCTCTGGTGCGCGTCCAGGATGTTCTTCGGCATCAGGACGGGCGAGAGGAACTCGTTCTCCTCGTAGACCGCACCGATCTGCAGGGTGCCCTTCTTGTCGTCGTCGTACGTCACCGGGAGCGAGGTGCCGGGCTTCCAGCCGTTGGATTTCGCGGTCTTGTCGCCGACGGCGATCTCGCCGTCGGCGAGCGAATCCAGCGAACCGGAGACCGTCTTCACGGAGAAGACCTTCTGCACATCGCCCGGCGTCACCCCGGACGCCGCGTGGTAGGCGCCCTCGACCCTGATGGAGGCGGCCTGCTGGGGCGAGACCGCGGAGACGGCGTCGGACTTCTCCAGGGCGGTGAGTGCCGACTCGTCGAGCGAGTCGCCGCTCGCCATCGAGATCATGTAGTCGGCCTTGATGTTGTCCGTCGTCATCCGGTCGACGGCCTGGCCGAGCGTGACGCCGAGCACCGAGATGCCGGTGACGAGGGTGAGGCCGATCGCGAGCGCGGAGGCCGTTGCTCCGGTACGCCGGGGGTTACGGACCGCGTTCTGCGCGGCCAGCTTGCCGGAGACGCCGAACAGCTTCAGCAGCAGCGGCCGCACCAGCGCGATGACCGGCCGCGACAGCAGCGGGATCAGCACGATGACACCGATCAGTGCCACGAAGGCGCCGGCCCCGATGATGGTCCGGCCGTCCGAACCGGCCGCCGCACCCGCGACGATCCCGGCCGCACCGAGCAGGGTGAGCACCCCGCCGATCGAGTTCCGCACGACCAGCGACTTGGTGGTGGCCACCGCGTGGACGCTGCTCATCGCGGCCACCGGCGCGATCTTCGCGGCGCGGCGGGCGGGCAGCCAGGCGGCCAGCACGGTGATCAGGATGCCGACGCCGAGCGCGGCGCCGACCGCGACGGGGGAGATCACCAGCGGACCGGCCGGGATCTTCCCGCCGATCAGGCTCATCGCCGAGCGCAGTCCGGTGGCGAGACCGAGACCGAGCAGGAAGCCGATCACCGAGGCGAGCGCGCCGACCACGGCCGCTTCGAGGAGTACGGACCGCTTGACCTGGCGACGGGAGGCGCCGACGGCGCGCAGCAGCGCCAGTTCCTTGGTGCGCTGGGCGACCAGCATGGTGAACGTGTTGGCGATCAGGAAGACGCCGACGAACAGGGCGATGGCCGCGAACGCGAGCAGCATCGTGTTGAGGTTGCCCAGGCCGTCCTCGATCTGCTTCGCCTGGTCATCGGCGAGGACCTTGCCGGTCCTGGCGGTGGCTTCCTTGGGCAGCAGCGGCTCCACCGCGTCCAGCAGTTTCCGGTCGGAGGCGCCGGCCGCGGCGGTGACGGTGACGTCCTGGAACCAGCCGGGCTTCAGATAGAGCTGCTGGGCGACCGGGGTGTCGAAGAGGACCAGGCTGCCGCCCGCGTTGACCGCGCCGTCCTCGGTGGTGAAGATCCCGGAGAGGGTGTACTCCTTCACCGGCCCGTTCGTGGCGACCCTGATCCGGTCGCCGACCTCGTACGTGCCCTTCTTCGCGGTCTCCTTGTCGAGCGCGATCCGGCCGTCGCCGACCGGGCCCGTGCCGTCGACGAAGGTGTACGAGGCGTCCTTGCCGTCCGTGCCGGGGGAGAAGTTGCCGCCGGTGTTGGACCAGCCGTTGCCGATCAGCTTGCCGCCCGGGTCGGCGACCCCGGCGAATCCGGAGACCCGGCCGGTGGCAGTGGCCACCCCGTCCAGGGACTGGATCTTCTTCAGTGTGGCCGCGTCGATGCCGGACGACTTTTCGTCGCGTCGGTCGGCGTGGGTGGTGACGGCGACGGCGACGTCGTCGTAACTCTTCGCCGACTGGTTGCGGAAGGCGTTGCCGAGGGTGTCGGTGAAGACCAGGGTGCCGGAGACAAAGGCCACGCCGAGCATCACGGCGAGCACGGTCATCAGCAGCCTGGCCTTGTGCGCGAGCACATTGCGCAGGGCGGTACGGAACATGTCTGTCAGTCCTGGGATGGGGGCCGGAAGCGGGAACGGGGAAGGCGGTGGGTGCGCAGCTGGAACGGCGCTCAGCTGGTGCGGCCCTTGGAGTCGAACGCCTTCATCCGGTCCAGCACCCCGTCCGCGGTGGGGCGCACCATCTGGTCGACGATCGCCCCGTCCGCGAGGAAGATCACCCGGTCCGCGTAGGAGGCGGCGACCGGGTCGTGCGTCACCATCACCACGGTCTGGCCCAGCTCGCGCACCGAGTTGCGCAGGAAGCCCAGGACTTCGGCGCCGGAGCGGGAGTCCAGGTTCCCGGTGGGCTCGTCACCGAAGATGATCTCCGGCCGGGAGGCCAGGGCGCGGGCCACCGCGACGCGCTGCTGCTGGCCGCCGGAGAGTTCGGTCGGCCGGTGCTTGAGCCGGTCGGACAGGCCCACCATGTCGATCACCCCACGCAGCCAGTCGGCGTCCGGCTTACGGCCCGCGATGTCCATCGGCAGGGTGATGTTCTCCAGTGCGGTCAGCGTCGGCAGCAGGTTGAACGCCTGGAAGATGAAGCCGATCTTGTCCCGGCGCAGCTGGGTGAGCTGCTTGTCCTTGAGGGAGCCGAGCTCCGTCTCGCCGAGCCGTACCGAACCGCTGCTGAAGCTGTCGAGGCCTGCCACGCAGTGCATCAGCGTGGACTTGCCGGAGCCCGACGGACCCATGATCGCGGTGAACTCGCCCTGCGGGAAGTCCACGGTGACCCGGTCCAGGGCGGTCACCTTGGTCTCGCCCTCTCCGTAGATCTTCGACAGTTCCGTGGCGCGGGCGGCCACCGCGGTGGCGCGGTGAGCGGTGGACATGGTGGTCACGGGAGACTCCTGGGTCGGGGCTCGGTTCAGGTACGGGGCCTTCTGCAAGGCACCGCTTCATCCTCTCCGCCGATTCGCCACCGGTCGTCAGTCCCCGTGCCCGTTCCGGAGGCCCTCTTGAGTCGCATCGGCGGGGCAGGCGCGTCCTCCTGCGGTATGACGGCGACCCTGAGGACGTACCGCGCACGTCACAGCCGGGACGTCACCTCCGGCACGTCGCGCCGGCCGCCCCGCACCCGGCGGTCAGCGCGGCGGCGCCGTGGAGCCGCGCGGGACGAGGCGGGCGGCGGAGTCCTCGAATCCGGGCGCGCTGCCCTCCGTGACCAGCGCCATCAGGGTGCGCGCCGCATGACTTCCGTAGGCCGGGATGTCCCGGCTCAGCGCGGTCAGCGGTGGCCGGACCACCCGGGAGAGCTGGGAGTCGTCCCAGGCGACCAGGGAGAGGTCGCCGGGGACGTCGAGCCCCATCTCCTGGGCGACCGAGAGACCCGCGACGGCCATGATGTCGTTGTCGTAGATGACGGCGGTGGGCCGCGCGGCGGAGCTGATCAGCCGCCGGGTGGCGTGTGCCCCGTCGTCGCCGGAGTAGTCGGTGTGGACGATCAGCGGTTCGCCCAGACCCAGTTCGGCGCAGATCTCGCGCTGGGCCCGGTCGCGCAGCTGCGTGTGGATCAGATCGGGGAGCCCCGCCACCCGGGCGACGGACCGGTGGCCCAGCGCGGTCAGATACGTGAGGGTGTCGCGCACCGCCGCCGAGTCGTCCGACCATACGGAAGTGAGCGGGCCTGCCGCCGAGGGGTGGCCGATCACCACGGCAGGCATCCCGAGTTCGGTGACGCCCTCGATCCGCGGGTCGGGGCTGCGCAGGTCGGCGAGGAACACCCCGTCCACCCGGCCCTCGCCCCACCAGCGGCGGTACACCTCCAGCTCCTGCGCGGGATCGTCGACGACCTGGAGCAGCAGGGCGCAGCCGCGCGGGGAGAGCTCGCTCTCGATGCCGCTGATCAGCTCCATGAAGAACGGCTCCATGCCGAGCAGCCGGGCGGGCCGGCACAGCGCGAGGCCGACGGCGTCGGCGCGGGCCCGGGTCAGAGCGCGGGCGGCGCTGTTGGGACGCCAGCCGATCTCCTGCGCGATGGCCTTGATCGAGGCGCGGGTCGCCGTGGAGACCCCCGGCCGGTCGTTCAGCGCGTACGACACCGCGACCTTTGAGACCCCGGCGCGGCGCGCGATGTCCGCGATCGTAGGACGGTGTTTGGGCATGCGACCTCGCTTAACCGGTTCCTGTTCCTCAGCCATCCTAATGACCGATTCTGCTGCCTGCGATCTCCCGACGAAGGTCGATGATCGCTCAACTGGCCTGAAAAATAAAGGAATGGGAGCGCTCCCGCTCCCTTGACACGGCCTCTCGGTGGTCTTAACTTCACGGCACTTACCCGGTTCAGTAACTCCGCTCGGCAGGGATGGCGGGGAAAGGGAGAGATGATGGGTACGGGATTCCGGGGACGGATCGCGACCACGCTCGCCGTGATCGGACTCGCCGCCACCGCGTGCACGGGAGGCGGCTCCTCGTCGGGTGGTTCGGGCGGCTCCGGCGGCGGTTCGGGCGGCGCGCTTCCGCGTAACGAGACGCTCTACACGACCGGTACGCAGTGGGGGCCGCCGGCCAACTACAACCCGCTGCACGACTGGGACCACGCGACCGGCACCAAGGGTCTGGTCTACGAGACGCTGTTCCACTTCGATCCCGAGGCGGGCAAGCTGACGCCCTGGCTGGCCCGGTCCGGCAGCTGGACCGACGACAAGACCTATGAGCTGAAGCTGCGACCGGGCATCACCTGGTCCGACGGCAAGCCGCTCACCGCCCAGGACGTCGCCTACTCCTACGGGATCGGCAAGATCGAGGCGTCGTCCTTCCACAACCTGTGGACCTGGCTCGACAAGGCGGAGGCGGTGGACGCCACCACCGTCCGCTTCACCTTCAAGCAGGCCCGGTACCAGGAATGGGACTTCACGCTCTACGGCCGTCCGATCGTCCCTGAGCACATCTGGAGCAAGCGCTCGGACAAGGAAGTCCTCGACGGTGTCAACGACAAGCCGGTGGGAACCGGGGCGTACACCCTCAAGAGTCACACCCAGGACCGTGTCGTGTGGCAGCGGCGCGACGACTGGTGGGGAGTCAAGACGCTCCGCATGAAGCCGGCCCCCCGCTACATCGTCGACGTCTCCAACCCCAGCAACGAAGTGGTCATCGGCCAGCTGGGCCAGGGCCAGCTGGACCTGAGCAACAACTTCCTGCCGGGCGCCTCCTCGCTGATCAAGAGCAAGAAGGTCGTCTCGTACTACGACAAGCCGCCCTACATGCTCTCCGCCAACACCGCCTGGCTGGTGCCCAACACCAAGAAGAAGCCGATGAACGACGCGGCCTTCCGCAAGGCGCTCGCCGCGTCCGTCGACGTCGGGAAGATCGTCAAGGGGGTGTACGGAGAGCTGGTCAAGCCCGCCGACCCGACCGGGCTGCTCCCGCAGTGGAACCAGTTCGTCGACCAGGACCTGGTGGCGAAGGAGGGCTTCTCCTACGACACGGGCAAGGCCGAGCAGATCCTCGCCGACGCCGGGTACAAGGACACCGACGGCGACGGGTTCGTGGAGAACACGGACGGCTCGAAGATCAGCCTCAAGCTGGCCGTGCCGACCGGCTGGACCGACTGGATGGAGGCCGCGAAGGTCATCGCCGCCTCGGGCAAGGCCGCGGGCATCCGGATCACCACCGAGTTCCCCGACCAGAACGCCCTCAACGAGCAGCGCGGCAAGGGCGATTTCGACCTCGTCATCAACAACGAGCGCCAGCTCTCCAACACCCCGTGGACGTACTACGAGTACATGTTCCAGCTGCCGGTCCAGAAGCAGCAGAACACGGTCAACTTCGGCCGGTACGAGAACAAGGAAGCCTGGAAGCTGGTTCAGCAGCTCGGCGGGGTGAAGACCGACGACACCGAGGGTATGAAGCAGGTCATCTCCAAGATCCAGGACATCCAGCTCAAGGAGATGCCGGTCATCCCGCTCTGGTACAACGGCCTCTGGTCGCAGTCCACCACCGGGACCTGGACCAACTGGCCGTCGGACGCCTCGGGAGCACCCAAGTACGCCCCCGCCCTGTGGCGCAACTGGCTGGAGATGGGCGGCTTTGAAGCGCTCACGCAGCTCAAGCCTGCCAAGTGACACGGCCGTTCTGATTCCATGACCGCCCCGCCGTGCGCGCGCCCTGGCCGCTGTCCGCACGGCGGGGCTCTCCCCGGGGAGCCCCCTTGCGCCGCTACTTCGCCAGAAAACTCCTGATCTACGCGCTGACCTTCGTCGTCGCCGTCACCGTCAACTGGATGATCCCGCGCTTCATGCCAGGTGACCCGGTGTCGGCCATGGTGGCCCGCGCCCGGGTCTCCCAGCCTGAGGCCGTCGAGGCGATGCGCTCCTACTACAACGATCTGTTCGGCTTCGACGAGCCGGTCTGGCAGCAGTATCTGCACTTCTGGAGTGCCCTCCTGCGGGGCGACTTCGGTCTTTCCATCTGGGTCTTCCCCAAGCCCGTCGCGGACGTCCTGCTCGACGCGCTCCCGTACACCCTGGGTCTGATGATCCCGGCCATCCTGCTCAGCTGGTTCGTCGGCAACTGGGCCGGCGCCCTCGCGGCCCGCCGCAAGGTCCTGGACAACACACTGCTCCCGGCCGGATACCTGCTGACCGCGATGCCGTACATGTGGATCGCCGTCATCCTCGCCTGGGCGCTGGGCTCCAAGGCCGGCTGGTTCCCCCTCTCGGGCGGCTACAGCCTGAACATCCAGCCGAGCTACAGCATCGACTTCGTCGTCGACCTGCTGCAGCACTGGGTGCTGCCCTTCCTCTCCCTCTTCCTGGTCGCGCTCGGCGGCTGGGCGATCGGCATGCGCAACATGATCATTTACGAGCTGGAGTCCGACTACTCGTCCTATCTGTCGGCCCTCGGTGCACCGCAGCGCCTCATCCGCCGCTACGCCTTCCGCAACGCCGTACTGCCCCAGATCACCGGCCTCGCGCTCCAGTTGGGTGTCCTGGTGGCCGGAGCGCTCGTCACCGAGATCGTCTTCGCCTATCCCGGCCTCGGCTCCCTCATCCTGGCGGCGATCCAGAACCAGGACTTCTTCCTGCTCCAGGGTGCCTTCCTGTTCATCGTCATCGGAGTGCTGATCGCCAACTTCCTCATCGACATCGTGTACGTCGTCGTCGACCCCCGCACCCGTACCGGCATGGCAGGAGGCCAGTCGTGAGCACCGTGCCCGAACCGGCCACCGACACCGTCGCCGTGCCCGCGTCCCAGCCCACCCGCGAGACGCTCCACTACGCCCTGCGCAACCCCAAACTGCTCATCGGCTTCACGGTCGTCGCGCTGCTCCTGGTCGTCGGCATCATCGGCCCGCCGCTGCTCGACAACGCCGACCCCAACGAGTACGTGGGACCGCAGGCCGCACCGCCGGACGGGACGTACTGGATGGGCACCACCACCTTCGGTCAGGACGTGTACGCGCAGTTCGTGCACGGACTGCGCGCCACCTTCCTGGTGGGCGTAGTCGGCGGAGCCATCGCCGCCGTCATCGCCATGCTCGTCGGATTCCTCGCCGGCTACCGCGGCGGAGTCGTCGACGAGATCCTCAACATGGTCACCAACGTGGTGCTGGTCCTGCCCGCCCTCGCCGTCCTGCTGATCATCAACGCCTATCTCGGGGTGCGGTCCGTCGCCGTGCAGGGACTGTTCATCGGACTCACCTCATGGCCATGGGCTGCGCGCGCGATCCGTGCGCAGACCTTCTCGCTGCGCACCCGGGAGTTCGTCGACCTGGCCCGGCTCAGCGGCTGCTCGACCTGGCGGATCGTCTTCCGCGAGATCGCGCCCAACATGAGCTCGTACCTCTTCATGATGTTCATCCTGCTCTTCGGCGGCTCCATCCTGATCGCCTCCTCACTGGACTTCATCGGGCTCGGCCCCACCGAGGGCGTCTCGCTCGGGCTGATGCTGCAGAGCGCGCAGCAGTGGAGCGCACTCCAACTCGGTATGTGGTGGTGGTTCGTTCCGCCCGGTGCCGGGATCACCGCGATCGTGGGCGCGCTCTACGTCGCCAATGTCGGCCTCGACGAGGTCTTCAACCCGAAGCTGAGGGAGGCCTGAACACATGACCCTGACCGTCACCGATCTGCGGGTCCACTACCGCACCCTGCGGGGCGAGGTCCGGGCGCTGGACGGCGTCAGTTTCGACCTGGCCGACGGGGAGATCCTGGGCCTGGCGGGCGAGTCCGGCTGCGGCAAGACGACGCTGGGCAAATCCCTCATCCGCCTCGACGGCCGGATGCGCCACGCCGGCGGCACCGTGACCCTCGACGGCGACGACGTCCCGATCGCCGACGACCGTGCCATGAACGCCTTCCGCTTCCACCGGATATCGCTCGTGCCGCAGTACTCGATGAGCGCCCTCAACCCGACCCGGCGCATCGGGCGCATGATCCGCGAACTCCTCGCCTCACGTGGCGTCGGTGTCGACACCGACGAACTGCACCGCCGCCTGGATCTGGTGGGCCTGGACCACGACGTCCTGGACCGCTACCCCATCGAGCTGTCCGGCGGTATGAAGCAGCGCACCGTCATGGTGATCTCCACCCTGCTCGACCCGGCCGTCCTCATCGCCGACGAGGTCACCTCCGCTCTCGACGTCTCCACCCAGCGGGCCGTCGTCGGCGCACTCACCGGACTGCGCGACAAGGGCCTGGTCACCAGCATGATCTTCGTGACCCACGACCTCGGACTGACCTCGCACATCGCCGACTCCATCATGGTGATGTACGCGGGAAAGACGGCCGAGAAGGCACCCGCGAAGGTCCTGACGACCGAGCCCCGCCACCCGTACACCAAACTCCTGCTCGGCTCGCTCCCGGAGGTCGGGGCCCGGTACGCGGACCAGCCGCTGAAGGGCATAGCGGGCTCTCCGCCCTCCCTGCTCGACCCACCGGCCGGCTGCCGCTTCCGCGCCCGCTGTCCCCTCGCCGACGGCCGGTGCGCCGAAGAGCCCCCCGTCGTCGAGGTGGCCCCCCGTCACTCCGTCGCATGCTGGAAGGCGGCCTGATGCTGACCCTCGACCGTGTCACCAAGACCTACCGGGCCGGCGCCTTCGGCGGCGGCTCCGTCACCGCCGTCGACCGGGTCTCCTTCGACGCCGCCCCGGGCGAGGTCGTCTCGCTCATCGGCGAGAGCGGCAGCGGCAAATCCACCATCGGCCGGATGATCCTCGGTCTCACCGAGGTCAGCGACGGCCGCCTCACCCTCGACGGGAAGGCGGTCCGCCCCGGCAAGGACTTCTACCGCCGGGTCCAGGGCGTCTTCCAGGACCCCTTCTCCTGCTACAACCCCGTCTTCAAGGCCGACCGAGTCTTCGCCCTCGTCCGTCGCGCCTACCACCCCGGAGTACCGGACAAGGAGTGGGCCGACCGCATCGAGCAGGCGGTACGGGACGTGCGCCTGGACCCCGGACAGGTGCTCGGCCGCTACCCGCACCAGCTCAGCGGCGGCCAGCTGCAACGCCTCCTGATCGCCCGCGCCCTCCTGCTCGACCTGAGCTTCCTGGTCGCCGACGAGATCACCAGCATGCTCGACGCCTCCACCCGCATCGACGTCCTCAACCTGCTGGCCGGGCTCAAGGAGCGTGGCCTCGGCGTTCTCTACATCACCCACGACCTCTCGCTCGGCACCTATCTCGCCGAGCGGACCGTGGTGCTGCGCCGCGGCAGGATCGTCGAGCGCGGCGACACCCAGAAGGTGTTCGGCAACCCGCTCCACCCCTACACCCGCACCCTCCTGGCCGCCGTGCCCCGGCTCAACAGCCCGTGGACCCTGCCCGAGCCCGTGGAGACCTGCGCCTTCCACGCGGCGGGAGCACAGGACACCGATCTGTACGAGACCGAACCGGACCACTTCGTCGCCTGCGCCCAGCTCCCCGACTGCGGAAGGAACCCGGCGTGACCCTTCGCCACCTGCCCCTGCACGACGGCTGGACGCTCGGCGCCGACGGTCCCGTGCCCCTCGGGCTCCCCACAGGAGGCGTCCCCGCCACCGTGCCCGGGTGCGTCCACACCGATCTGCTCGCCGCCGGACTCATCGACGACCCGTACCTGGACGACAACGAGACCCGGCTCGACTGGATCGGCCGGACCGACTGGACGTACCGCACCGCCTTCGACTGGACGGACGACGGCCACGACCACGCCGACCTGTGCTTCGACGGGCTGGACACCGTCGCCACCGTCCTGCTCAACGGTACGGAGGTGGGCCGCACCGCCAACCAGCACCGCAGCTACCGCTTCGCCGTCCGCCCGCTGCTCGTCGAGGGCACCAACACGATCGACGTACGGTTCACCGCTCCGTACACCTATGCCGAGGAGCTGCGCGAACGGCTCGGCGACCGGCCGGGCGCGTACACCGAGCCGTACCCCTTCATCCGCAAGATGGCGTGCAACTTCGGCTGGGACTGGGGGCCGACCCTGGTCACCTCCGGCATCTGGCGGCCGGTCGCCCTTCAGTCGTGGACCGGGCCGCGGATCGCCTCGGTGAAGCTGCTGGCCGACCTCGCGGACGACGGAGTGCCCCGGCTGAGCGTGACCCTGGACGTGGACCGGAGCGGCGACCGGGGCACGCTGCAGGCCGTCGCGGAGGTGGCCGGTGAACGGGCCGAGCTCATTGTCCCGGCCGGGCAGGACAGCGCCACCACCGCTCTTTTCCTCCCGGACGCCGAGGTCTGGTGGCCGCACAGTCACGGCGAGCAGCCCCTTTACGAGGTGACCGTCCGCCTCGGCGGCCACACCTGGCACGGCAGGACGGGCTTCCGTTCCGTGTCCCTGGAGCGCGAGGCGTTCCGGTTCGCCGTCAACGGCGAACCCGTCTTCGTACGCGGCGTCAACTGGATCCCCGACGACTGCTTCCCGGCCCGCCTCACCCGGCAGCGGATCTCCGACCGCCTCGACCAGGCCGTGGCCGCAGGCGTCAACCTGATCCGGGTCTGGGGCGGCGGCCTCTACGAGAGCGACGACTTCTACGAGCTGGCCGACGAGAAGGGACTGCTCGTCTGGCAGGACTTCCCGTTCGCCTGCGCCGCCTACCCGGAGGAGCAGCCGCTGTACGACGAGGTGGCGGCCGAGGCGCGCGAGAACGTGGTCCGCCTCGCCCCGCACCCCTCCCTCGTCCTGTGGTGCGGCAACAACGAGAACCTGGAGGGCCACGCGGACTGGGGCTGGCGCAAGGAGCTCGGCGACCGGACCTGGGGGCACGGCTACTACCATGAGCTGCTGCCCGCGATCTGCGCCGAGACCGATCCCACCCGCCCGTACTGGCCCGGCTCGCCCTACTCCGGATCGCCGGACCTGCACCCGCAGGACCCGGCCCGCGGCACGATCCACATCTGGGACGTCTGGAACCGGGCCGACTACCGCGCCTACGCGGACCGTGTCCCCCGCTTCGTCGCCGAATTCGGCTTCCAGGGCCCGCCCGCCCATGCCACCCTGCGGCGCGCCGTCAGCGGCCCTCTCGCCCCCGACGCCCCGCTGCTCACCCACCACCAGAAGGCCGAGGACGGCAACGCCAAACTGCTCCGCGGCCTCGGCGACCACCTGCCGCAGCCGGGCGGGTCCTTCGACGACTGGCACTGGCTGACCCAGCTCAACCAGGCCCGCGCGGTCGCCTTCGGCATCCGGCACTTCCGCTCGCACACCCCGTACTGCATGGGCACCGTGGTCTGGCAGCTCAACGACTGCTGGCCGGTCGTCTCCTGGGCCGCAGTCGACGGCGACGGCCGCCGCAAGCCCCTCTGGTACGCGCTGCGTGCCGTGTACGCGGACCGGCTGCTGGTCGTGCGTGACGGTGCGCTGCACCTGGTCAACGATGCGGACCGGCCGTGGGCGGGCACGCTGTGCCTGACCCGGCACGATCTGGACGGCACCGTGCTGGCCGAGGAGGAGCTGAGGGTGAGCACGGCCCCGCGCCAGGTCACCCGGCTCACTCTGCCGCCGTCCGTCGCGGAGCCGGCGGACCGGACGCGGGAACTGCTGGTGGCACGGCTGGGCGAGGTGCGGACAGTCGAGTTCTACGAGGAGGACACCCGGCTGGCTCTGCCGCCCGCCCGCTACGACGCGAGGATCACCCGGAGTGAGGGCGACGCGTCCGCATACCGTGTCGAGGTGACCGCCCGGACA
This sequence comes from Streptomyces sp. NPDC051664, assembly GCF_044453545.1. Taxonomy (NCBI): domain Bacteria; kingdom Bacillati; phylum Actinomycetota; class Actinomycetes; order Kitasatosporales; family Streptomycetaceae; genus Streptomyces; species Streptomyces sp. NPDC051664. The sequence goes on from NZ_JBITCU010000009.1 coordinate 272,932, forward strand.
CTGCTGCGGGATCTCGCGCTCTTCCCCGACCGGCTCGATCCGGCGGCCGAGGTGGACGAGATGCTCGTCACCCTGCTGCCGGGGGAGAGCACCGTCTTCCGGGTGACCGGCGCGGTGATCGAGGACCCCGGGGCACTGGGGACCCACCCGGTGCTGAGGTGTGTCAACGACACCCTTGCCTGAGGGCTGTCCCGTGATCCCTGGCGCGGGCCCATGGCGAACCATGGCGCACCCATGGCGCACTGGGCCGTCCGGGTGCGGCGAGTTTCCGTCAATCCCGATTGTGGGTCTTGGTACCCACTACCCCGGCCAGGCATGTGCCGATGCCCTCTCAGCTATGCTGACGGTCCCTCAAACGGCCAATAAAATAAGACAACATCGAGCCACAGCTCCGCTGATCGGGGGACGTCCACGGATAGGGTCATGTGCCAACGCGGAGCCGCGCGCCAGGCCCGGATGGTGGAATGCAGACACGGCGAGCTTAAACCTCGCTGCCCCTCGGGGGCGTGCCGGTTCGAGTCCGGCTCCGGGCACCACTGCGACATTCAGTGAGGGCACCGGTCCGGACAGGCGTTACTTCAGCGATCAACCTTCATAAAGATCCTCCCCTGGCACTAGGGTGATTCTTTTGCCTACCCATTACTCTTGTGGGAAGGCCACGCAGGGTGGCCATGGAGGAGAGCAATGAGGAGCAGCAACCCGGTCTTCTCGCGACGGGGGTTCAGCCGCGACAACGGCTACGCGGGCTTCAACGCGGCGCCGCAGGCCGGGGCCCCTGTGACGGGCGCCGGCCCGTACGCGCAGGGCACCGCCGCGAACCCGTACGCCACCAACCCCTACGCCCAGCAGGACACCCGGTACGGCGCCCCGCAGGCGCCCGCGCGCACCGGCGCGATGACGATCGACGACGTCGTCACGCGGACCGCGATCACGCTGGGCACCGTGGTGCTCGGCGCGGCCCTCGCCTGGGCCCTGCTGCCGGTCGACGAGGCCAACCTCGGCAAGTCCTACGGCATCGCCATCGGTGCCGCCCTGGTGGCGTTCGTCCTGTCGCTCATCCAGTCGTTCAAGCGCAAGCCGGTCCCGGCGCTGATCGTCTCCTACGCGGCCTTCGAGGGTGTCTTCCTCGGGGTGATCTCCAGCGCGGTCTCCACGTACATCGGGCCCGGCGTGGTGATGCAGGCGGTGCTGGGCACCATGTGTGTCTTCGCCGGTGTGCTTCTCGCGTACAAGATGCGCTGGATCCGCGTCACCCGCCGCTTCTACGGCTTCGTGATGGCCGCCGCCATGGGCTTCATGCTCCTGATGGTGGTCAACCTGCTGTTCGCCGCCTTCGGCGGGGGCGACGGCCTGGGCTTCCGCAGCGGCGGTCTCGGCATCCTCTTCGGCGTCATCGGGATCATCCTCGGTGCGTGCTTCCTGGCCCTGGACTTCAAGCAGGTCGAGGACGGCATCGCGTACGGCGCTCCGCGCGAGGAGTCCTGGCTGGCGGCCTTCGGCCTCACCATGACCCTGGTGTGGATCTACCTGGAGATGCTGCGTCTGTTCTCCATCCTCAGCGGCGACGACTGACCGCAGAGCCCCTCACGACGGAACGGCCCGCAGGCACACCGCCTGCGGGCCGTTCCGCTTGTCCGGATCTCGTACGCCTAAAGCAGCTTCCGCGCCGCCCGCCTCAGGTCGTACTCGTGGATGAGTGCCTTCGCGTGTCCATAGGCGAGGTCGTGTTCGCTCCGCAGCCAGCTGACCTTCTCGTCGAACCGGAGGGCAGGGCCTTCGTCGACGGTGCGGAGCCAGTCGGAGACTTCACGACCGGTGCAGCGGGGGATTCGGGAGAGCAGATTGCGATGGGTCTCTTCGGAGAAGACATGGTTCATCGGCGCCTCCGACGCATTGCGCGTTGCTGGTCCTTCCCGACACCGTGCCTGAGCGTTGGCCCGTTGGCAACCATCACGGACCGGCGCGTAGGGTCACTGGGTGCTCGATACGACCCCGCTGATCACCGCCGTGGACCGATTTGCCGACCGGCTGCGTGCCGCTCCGCAGAGCAGGCTGCAGCGCGGAGCCGCCGCCGAAGGGCTGGCCACGGCCAGGGAATTGGCCGTACGGGCCCAGCGCATCGAGGCGCCGGACCGTGAGCCACGCATCCTGCCGGACGTCGGGATGTTCGCAATCGGCGACCAACTCGCGGTCGCGGGGCGGGACTTGGCGATGGCACAGGAAACGGCCCCGTCCCTTGAGCTGGACGAGGCCGTGCGATTCGTCGAGGAAGCGGCCGCCCGGGCGTTCGCGTAGCGGCCTTCGGGCGGCGGCCGACGGGAGCCGCTGCGGGGAACCCGGGCTTCCCGGAGGGTTCCCGGGGGCTCCAGGGGTTCCGGGAGTGCTTCCGGTGGGTCAGAACGAGGCGATGACGCGGTCGGCGAGAATGTAGACGTTCTCCTTGCCGCAGGAGAACGTCAGCGCGTACGCGCCGGAGACGCCGGAGCCGCCCAGCAGCACCGGGTGCTCACCGGCCAGCAGCGCCCGGCCGAGCTGTTCGGCCGTCTCGCGGTGGCCGGGGGTCATACAGAGTGTGGTGCCGTCGGCGAAGACGTAGACATCGAGGGTGCCGAGCGGGCCGGGGCGCACATCGGCGAGCTCGGTACGGCGGTCGGCGAGCTCCTCCAGCCGGTTCACGGTGCGCTCGTGGTCGGTGACGACCGGGGTCTGCACCGGCACGAAGTCGGGATGCGAGGGGTGGCGGCGACGGGCCGCGGCCAGCTCGGGGGAGTCCTCGGCGAACTCCGCCGTCTCGGGCAGCTCGGTTATCTCCGCCAGCTCGGCCAGTTCCGTCAGCTCTTCGAGCGCCTCGGTGGCATCGAGGTCCATGGCCTCCAGGCCCGCGAAGTCGGCCTGGCGCGGCAGGAAGAACGGCGCATCCTCGCCGATCCCGGAGAGACCGCCCAGCAGGGACGGGGCGTCGGCGGCGTCGCGTGCTTCCTGGGAGGCCCAGAAGGCACGGGCCTCGGCGAGCTCGCGCTCACGCTCCTCGGCCAGTGCTTCGGCCACAGCAGCGCGTATTTCGGCGGCGGGGGTAGCCGTGGCGCGGCTCTGCGGCGGCACCGATGCGGTACGGGCGTGACCCGCGGCCAGCTCGATGCGCAGGGCCGTGACCTGCTTGCGCAGCCCGTGAGCAGCGTGCAGCGCAGCAGCGCCCACAGCCGTCGCAGCGGCGGTGGTCAGCAACAGGGCAAGAGGCATGATGCTCACTGACATACTCCCGGTTTCAATTGATTCCACGACTTCCTACATCAGCTTGGCCCGCGCCTGTGCCCGTTGTCAGTGCATTACGTCACGAATTGGACAGTTCTTTGGGGCTCGTGTTTACCCCTGATGTGGGTGTGACCTGCAAAAACACCTCTCCCCCAGGAGATAGGTCACATCCTGGGGGAGATTCGGTCACGGTCGGGGCTCGGAACCAGCCATGGCGTGGGTGGGTGAGCCGCCGGGAGAGGCCGACCCGGCGGCTCCGGAAGTGATCAGCTCACTTCGGCTCGGCTCGGCTCGGCTGCAGCTCAGCCGCTCGGGCCTCTGGTCGCGTTCGCTTCGCTTCCGCTGCGGGCAGGTGCCGCCTTCGTACCTCAGGCGCCCCCTACCCTCCGTTGCAGCTCAGCTCAGCCGCTCGGGCCTCTGGTCGCGTTCGCTTCGCTTCCGCTGCGGGCAGGTGCCGCCTTCGTACCTCAGGCGCCCCCTACCCTCCGCTGCAGCTCAGCTCAGCCGCTCGATGACCATCGCCATGCCCTGGCCGCCGCCCACGCACATGGTCTCCAGACCGAACTGCTTGTCGTGGAACTGCAGGCTGTTGATCAGAGTGCCGGTGATCCGGGCGCCGGTCATGCCGAAGGGGTGGCCGACAGCGATCGCGCCGCCATTGACGTTGACCTTCTCCAGCGGCAGGCCGAGGTCGCGGTAGGAGGGGATCACCTGGGCGGCGAACGCCTCGTTGATCTCGGCCAGGTCGATGTCGTCGATGGTGAGTCCGGCGCGCTTCAGGGCCTGCTTGCTGGCCTCCACCGGCCCGTACCCCATGATCTCGGGGGAGAGGCCGGAGACGCCGGTCGAGACGATCCGGGCCAGCGGGGTCAGACCCAGCTCGCGCGCCTTCGTGTCGGACATGATCACGAGCGCGGCGGCGCCGTCGTTGAGCGGGCAGCAGTTGGCGGCGGTGACCAGGCCGTCGGGGCGGAAGACCGGCTTCAGACCCTGCACGCCCGCCAGTGTGACGCCCGCGCGCGGGCCGTCGTCCTGGGAGACGACCGTGCCGTCGGGGGTCGTGACCGGGGTGATCTCGCGCGCCCAGAAGCCGTTCTTTATGGCTTCCTCGGCGAGGTTCTGCGACCGTACGCCGAACTCGTCCATGTCCTGACGGGTGACGCCCTTGAGCCGGGCCAGGTTCTCGGCGGTCTGCCCCATCGCGATGTACGCGTCCGGGACGAGGCCGTCCTCGCGCGGGTCGTGCCAGCTCGCACCGGTCTCCTCGGCGCGCGCTGCGGTGCGGGCCTCGGCCTCGGCGAAGAGCGGGTTGTGCGTGTCCGGCAGGCTGTCGGAGTTGCCCTTCACGAAGCGGGAGACCATCTCGACACCGGCCGAGATGAAGACGTCGCCCTCGCCGGCCTTGATGGCGTGCAGCGCCATGCGGCTCGTCTGCAGGGAGGACGAGCAGTAGCGGGTGACCGTACAGCCGGGAAGGTGGTCCATCCCCATCTGTACGGCGATGATGCGGCCCAGGTTGTTGCCCTGCTCGCCGCCGGGGAGGCCGCAGCCGAGCATCAGGTCGTCGATGTCCTTCGGGTCCAGCTCGGGGACCTTGGCCAGCGCGGTCTGGATGATCGTGGCGGTCAGGTCGTCCGCCCGCAGGTCCTTCAGTGAACCCTTGAAGGCCCGGCCGATGGGGGAACGGGCAGCAGAGACGATCACGGCTTCAGGCATCACGCGGCTCCATGAGGGCTGGAAGGCTGGCCGTCCCGCAGGACTGACCGGCAGACCTGACGGGCAGGACTGCCTTGGAAGTTACCCGGCCGTATCGCTGAGGTCACCCGGCAGGCCATGTGATGCGGACCTCTTTTCTAAGCGACCGCTCAGTCGACTGGGTGGGGTCGGTGGACGGGGCCGAGTGCATGCCGATGTTCAGGCGTGCCGGGGCGCGGGATCCGTGCCCGCGTCCCCGCCCGCGCGCGGGTCCCTGTCCTGGTGCACGTCGGGGTGTTTGCCGTCCGGGCGCTGCCCGTCCGGGTGCTGGCCGTCCGGCAGCGGTACGTCGGGGTGCTGCCCGTCCGGATGCGGATGGGACCGCGCCAGGGGCTCCGACTGCGGCTGAGGCTCCGACTGCGGCTCCGTGGCCGCAGGCAGACGCCGCCGCCTGCGGTGCTTGAGCAGGGCCCAGGGAGCTCGCGCCCCTGTGACCTCCGTACCGGCCTCCCTGGCCGCCTGAGACGCCGCCTTGGCCACCGGCAGCATGTCCTCGCGGCGCGAGCCGTCGAGGCGGTCGGACTCCGGCCACAGCCCCAGCACGGCGCACAGGGTCGGCAGCAGTGCCATCGCCGCCGTCGCGTATCCCTCGGCCGACGGGTGGTAGTTGTCCGGGCCGAACAGCTCGCGCGGGTTCGCCTCGAACTCCGGCCCCAGCAGGTCGCCCAGCGACACCGTGCGCCCGCCCTGTTCCACCGAACCGATCGTCTGGGCCGCGGCCAACTGGCGGCTCGCCCGCCGGGCCAGCCAGCGCAACGGCTGGTAGACCGGCTCGATCGTGCCGAGATCAGGGCACGTGCCGACAACCACCTCCGCGCCCGCCGTACGCAGTCTGCGCACGGCGGTGGTCAGGCACCGCACCGAATGGGTGGCGGGCATCCGGTGTGTCACATCGTTCGCCCCGATCATGATCACGCAGACGTCGGGCATACGGGACGTGTCGGCCAGCAGCACCGACACCTGCCGCTCCAGATCGTCCGACCGGGCCCCCGGCTGCGCGACATTCCGCAGATCCACCGGACGCTCTGAGACCGCCGCGAGCCCCGAGGCAAGCAGCGCCCCGGGGGTCTGCCCGGCCCTGCGCACGCCCTGGCCGGCCGCGGTGGAGTCGCCGAGCAGACCGAGCAGCAATGGCTCCGCCGGACCGGCGAAGGCCACCCCGTACCGCCCGTCGGCACTCGGCGGGACGGGTGCGATACCGCCACCCACCTGCCGCTTCGCCAGCTGGACCTCCGCCACCACCACGCCCACCGCCGCCGCACCGAGCAGTCCGATACTGCCGCCGCCGTAGGCGGCCCCTGCCGCGATCCGCCGTGCCACCCTTGCTCTCGACACAGTCCGGTCCACCTCCTCGTCGCCGTACCGCCGTACATAGAGCTAACTGCCCCGTAACGACCGTCGCCCAATCGCTTCGCCCAATCTCATCCCCGTACGCATACGCTGGCCGCACCATCTCGGAGACCCCGGAGTAACACGGTGCAATTTCACGATTCGATGATCAGTCTCGTTGGCAATACCCCGCTGGTGAGGCTGCGCAGTGTGACGGCCGGCATCGAGGCGACGGTGCTGGCCAAGGTCGAGTACTTCAACCCCGGCGGTTCGGTCAAGGACCGCATCGCCCTGCGCATGATCGAGGCGGCCGAGGAGAGCGGCGCGCTGCAGCCCGGCGGCACGATCGTCGAGCCGACGAGCGGCAACACGGGCGTCGGCCTGGCGATCGTCGCGCAGCAGAAGGGCTACAAGTGCATCTTCGTCTGCCCGGACAAGGTGTCCACGGACAAGATCAATGTGCTGCGCGCGTACGGTGCCGAGGTCGTCGTCTGCCCGACGGCCGTCGACCCCGAGCACCCGGACTCGTACTACAACGTGTCCGACCGGCTTGTCCGTGAGACGCCGGGCGCCTGGAAGCCCGACCAGTACTCGAACCCGAACAACCCGCGCTCGCACTACGAGACCACCGGTCCCGAGCTGTGGGAGCAGACGGACGGGAAGATCACCCACTTCGTGGCGGGTGTGGGCACCGGTGGCACGATCACCGGCACCGGCCGCTATCTGAAGGAGATCAGCGGCGACTCGGTCAAGATCGTCGGCGCGGACCCGGAGGGCTCGGTCTACTCCGGCGGCTCCGGACGCCCGTATCTGGTCGAGGGCGTCGGTGAGGACTTCTGGCCGAGCGCGTACGACAGCACGGTCACGGACGAGATCGTCGCGGTGTCCGACAAGGACTCCTTCCAGATGACGCGCCGACTCGCCAAGGAGGAGGGCCTGCTCGTCGGCGGCTCCTGCGGCATGGCGGTCGTGGCGGCCCTGGAGGTCGCGCAGCGGCTCGGCCCGGACGACGTGGTCGTCGTGCTCCTGCCGGACAGCGGGCGCGGCTACCTGAGCAAGATCTTCAACGACGAGTGGATGGCCGACTACGGCTTCCTGGAGGGCACCGGCCCGTCGGCACGTGTGGGGGACGTACTCGCCCACAAGGAGGGCCCGATCCCGACGCTCGTCCACATGCACCCGGAGGAGACCGTCGGCGAGGCGATCGATGTCCTGCGCGAGTACGGCGTCTCGCAGATGCCGATCGTGAAGCCGGGCGCCGGACACCCGGACGTGATGGCCGCGGAGGTCATCGGTTCGGTGGTGGAGCGGGAGCTGCTGAACGCGCTGTTCGCGCAGCGCGCCTCGCTCACCGACCCGCTGGAGAAGCACATGTCGCCGCCGCTGCCGCAGGTCGGCTCGGGCGAACCGGTCGAGGACCTGATGTCGGTGCTCAGCGGTGCGGACGCCGCCGACGCGGCGATCGTCCTGGTGGAGGGCAAGCCGAAGGGCGTCGTGAGCAGGCAGGACCTGCTGTCGTTCCTGGCGAAGGACGCCGGTCCGAAGCAGTAGAGCGGGAAGCTGGGCTTCGTGAAAACGGTACGAGCACGACACGTACCTGCAGCACCGGCTTAACACGGCTCCGGCACATTAGTGGGTGTCGGCAGGGAAACCCGCCGGCACCCGAGACGGCGACACGGACTACGGAGCGGCTCCCGGACCTCCACTGTCGCCAGGACGCGATCAGCCGGCCCTGACCCGGACCCGCGTCCCTCGCGGGGACCGCCGTCGTCCCGCCCCCTGGGAAACCGGGGGTGCGGCGGTCCCTGCGACATACCTCCACGCGCGTCCAGCGGCGGCCAAGGGCCGCTCATCCGGCGGGCGCGGCCGACCAGCTCGCCAGGAGCGCGATCCGCTCGGCAGTCTCGGTCTCCGGCTCCGGCGTATAGACGACCAGCGACTGGTCGGGGTCGCCGGGCAGCGCCAGCGTCTCGTACGGAAGCGTCAGTTCACCCGCCACGGGATGCCGGATGCGCTTGACCCCGTAGGTCTTCGCCTTGACCTGGTGGTCCGCCCACAGCCGCCGGAAGTCCTCGCTTCGCAACGACAGCTCGCCGACCAGCGTGGCGAGCTGTCTGTCCGTCGGGTGCAGCCCGGCATCCAGCCGTAGATGCGAGACCGTCTCCGCTGCCACTGCCGCCCACTCCGGGTACAGCTCGCGCGCCGCCGGTTCCAGGAACACCTGGCGCGGCATGTTGCGCACGGCGGCGGGCATCCGGGAGAAACCGACGACGGCGTCGCCCAGGGCGTTCCAGGCCAGCACGTCCATGCGGCGGCCCAGGATGAACGCGGGGGCCCGGTCGATGGTGTCCAGCAGCAGCCGCAGCCCGGGCCGTACCCGCTGCGTGGTAGCCGGCCGCTCGCCGCGTGCCTTCGTGCTCGGCCGGGCCACGGTGTGCAAATACGCCAGCTCCGTCTCGTCCAGCCGCAGCACCCGGGCGATCGCGTCGAGCACCGCGTCCGAGACGCTCGGTCCGCGCCCCTGTTCCAGCCGGATGTAGTAGTCGACGCTCACTCCCGCGAGCTGTGCGACCTCCTCGCGGCGCAGCCCCGGCACCCGGCGTCGGCCGTACGCCTGCAGGCCTACGTCCTCGGGCTGGATCCGTGCTCGTCGCGAGCGGAGAAAGTCTCCGAGGTCCCCATCCATGCGTTCGATCCTAGGAGATGGGCCGGAGCGGAGCCTGGTACTGCCGGACCCAGGAAAGACGCATCCCTGGGTAACGGGTGCCGGGCGGCGAAGAGTGGAACCCGCCACCGGGCAGACGCCCGGCGGGCACCACGGAGCGCAAGGAGCACGCCATGTCGTACGAGACCCTCGCAGGCCGCACCGCTGTCATCACCGGAGCCGCCAGCGGCATGGGCGCCGCCACCGCCCTCCTGCTCGCCGCCCGGGGAGCCAGGGTGGCGCTGCTGGCCCGACGGGCGGACCGGTTGGAGGAAGTGGCCGCCAAGGTCACGGCGGAGGGCGGCGAAGCCCTCGTCGTGGCGGCGGACGTCACCGTCCAGGCATCCGTCGACGCGGCTGCCGAGCGTGTCCACACCGCCTACGGCGAGGTCGACCTGGTGGTCAACGCGGCCGGGGTGATGCTGCCGAACCCGGTGGCAGAGGGCCGTACCGACGAGTGGCAGCGGATGCTCGACACCAATGTGTCGGGCGCGCTGCGGATCATCCGTGCCTTCACCCCCGACCTGGTGGCGGCCGCCTCCGCGGGCCGCACCGCGGACCTGGTGAACATCTCGTCGATCGGCGCGCACATCGCGTTCCCCAACTACGCCGTGTACGGGGCGACGAAGGCGGCGCTCAGCTACCTGTCGGCATCCCTGCGCACGGAGTTCGGCCCGCGAGACGTCCGCGTCACGAACATCGAGCCGGGCCTCACCGACACGGAGCTGGGCAGCCACATCGACAACGCGGAGCTGTCGGGCGAACTGGACGGCATGTTCGACACGATGGGCTCCCTGTCCGGCGACGACATCGCCGATCTGGTCGCCTACGCCACCAGTCGCCCGCGCCACGTCAACCTGCGCCAGCTGATCGTGCTCCCCACACGCCAGGCGTGACCGGCGGCCGCTCAGTCCTCCCAGTCGGACTTCGTGCGTCCCTCCGGGCGCCGGGACGACGGCCGACCGCGGACCACCTGGGCGACATTCACCCCGACGATCCCCAGCCAGGCCACGACGAGCCCCTCCATCCCGGCGTTCGCGACCCCGATCGCGGACAGCGGGATGGCCAGCACCAGCGAGATGATCCCGAACCCGAACCGTTCACCGAAGTTCGCCATCGGCTCCTGGGGCGCCCGGGCCCCTCGGGCGACCGTGATCTGCTGCTCGGCAAGATGACGCCGGACGCGACGGTCGAGCGTCTCGTCGAGGCGCCGGTCGACCTTCTCCAGAAACGAGTCGATGAGCGCCGACTCGTACTCGGGCCCCAGCTCACTGCGGGCCTGCAAGGTGGCATTGAGCTCTTTCTCGAGCTCGGAGTCACGGGCTTCCATGGCCCAACGGTACGGAGCGAACAAGCCCGGCACAGTGGGGCTAGCCCCCCTGTTGGAGGTCGGGGGCGCCCCGGGCCGGCCCTCGGTGGAGATGGCCCACCCGTCGATGGTGACGACCTCGCTCCTGACGCCTCGGGCCGTCGCGCCATGGCCCACCGGGTCGTGGTCGACCGCGACCCGGTGGGGACCGGGCTCAGCCGGCCGGGACCCGGTCCGGCGAGGTGATCGTGGCCGTCGGGATGTGTGTCGTGTCGCGGCGGGCGAGCAGCCAGTACAGCAGGGCGGGTACGAGCAGGCCGATCACCCAGGAGATGTCCGCGCCGCCCAGCGGCTCCACCAGCGGGCCGGTGTAGAAGGTCGTCGCCAGGAAGGGGAGCTGGGCGACGATGCCCACCGCGTACACCGACAGTGCGTCCCATCGCCAGGCGCCGTAGCGGCCGTTGGGGTCGGACAGGGCCGGGATGTCGTACCGCTCACGCGAAATCAGGTAGTAGTCGACGAGGTTGATCGCCGACCACGGGGTGAAGAAGGTCAGCAGGAACAGCAGGAAGTCCTTGAACGAGGTGAGGAAGGTGTCCTTGCCGAGCAGGGCGACCGCCGTGCCAGCGATCATGATCACGGCGATGTACGCGGAGCGGCCGCGCTGCGAGAGCGCGCGCTGCCCGCGGAAGCCGCTGATGCCGGTGACCATCGACATGAACCCGCCGTAGGTGTTCAGCACGTTGATGGTCAGCTTGCCGAGCGCGATCACGAAGTAGAGCAGCGAGGCGATCAGCCCGGTGCCGCCCAGCGAGACGACGTAGCCGACCTGGTCGTCGAGGAACGCCTCGCCCGCGGATGCCGCGACCAGCACGCCGAAGGCCATGGACCACTGGGAGCCGAGCGTCGTGCCGGCCAGTGTCCACCAGAAGGTGGCGCGGGCGCTCGTGTGGCGCGGCAGGTAACGCGAGTAGTCCGCGACGTAGGGCCCGAACGCCAGCTGCCAGGACGCCGCGATCGACACCGCGAGCAGGAACATCGGCAGGTCGAAGGCGCGGTCGGCGAGGGCGGCGCCGAGATCGATCCGGTCCAGCAGCCGGATGCCGAGATAGACGAAGGCCAGTGCGCAGACCACGCTTGCCACCCGGCCGAGGACGTGGACGACCCGGTAGCCGATCGCCGCCATCAGCGCGGTGATCACGGCGAAGACGAGGATGCCGGAGGTCTGCCCGAGGTGGGTGAGCTCGCCGACCGCCTGACCGGCCAGCACGCTGCCGCTGGCGAAGAAGCCGACGTACATCACGACGACGAGGAGCAGCGGCACGACCGCGCCCCGCACCCCGAACTGTGCCCGGCTGGAGATCATCTGGGGCAGGCCCAGCCGGGGGCCCTGCGCCGAGTGCAGCGACATCACCGCTCCGCCGAGCAGATTGCCCACCAGCAGGCCGATCAGGGACCAGAAGGCGCCGCCGCCGAAGATGACCGCGAGCGCGCCGCTGACCACTGCGGTGATCTGGAGGTTCGCGCCGAGCCAGAGGGTGAACTGGGAGAACGCGTTTCCGTGCCGTTCGTCGTCCGGTACGACGTCGATCGAGCGACGCTCGACGAGAGAGTCGGCCATGGGGGTGCTCCTTTTCGCTTACTTCTGTGTCAGGCCGTGCGCCGCGGCCCACTCGTGCGCCACGTCCTCCGGGTCCTTCTTGTCCTTGTCCACCAGGCGGTTCAGCTCCGTGAGGTCCTTCGTCGTGAGCGTGGCGCCCAGGCGGGCCAGTGCCTTGCGGACCGTGGAGTCCGCCGCGCGGTCCGCGATCAGGGGGACCACGTGCTGGCCGGGGATCAGGTTCTTGGGGTCGGTGAGGACCACCCAGCCCTCGGCGGCGATGTCCGTGTCGGTGGTGAAGAGGTTGGCGACGTCGACGTCGCCCTTCTTCAGGGCCCCCTTGACCAGCGGGCCGGAGGAGTCCAGCGACTTGAACTCCTTGAACTCGACCCCGTACACGTCCTTCAGGCCCACCGCCCCGACCGTCCGCTTCTTCACCTCGGGCGCCGCGCCGATGACGAGCTTTCCGTTCTGCTTCGCCAGGTCGGCGAGGGAGGACAGGCCGTATTTCCTGGCCGTCCTCGGGGTCACCACGAAGGCGTCCGAGTCCTCGGCCATGCCGTACGGGAGGATCTGGAGGCCCTTGGGGAGGGCGATGGCCAGGGCGTTCTGCATCTCGCCCTCCTCGGTGGCCTTCGCTTTCGGGTCGAGGTAGTGCAGGAGGGCGCCCTGGTACTCGGGGAGGAGGTCGATGTCCCCGCCCTCGAGGGCGGGGATGAGGATCTCGCGGGTGCCCAGGTTGGCGCGGACCCCTGTCTTCACTCCGGCGGCCTTCAGGGCTTCGGCGTACAGGTAGCCGAGCACCTGGTTCTCGGTGAAGTTGGCCGTGCCGATGGTGATGCCGCCGGCGCTGGAGCCGGCGCCGCTGCTGCCTCCGCCCTGGCCGTCGAGCGAGGTGATGCCGCTGCTGCAGGCCGCGAGTGCAGGGACGGCGGCCGCGGCGAGGAGGCCGCCCAGCAGGGAGCGGCGGGTGGTGCTGTGGGGCTGGTGGGTCATGGGTGGTCTCCTCAGGCGGTGCGGTGGCGGAAGAGGATGCGCTGCAGTCCGGACAGGGCCAGGTCCAGGGCGACGGCCACGACCGCCACCAGGACCGCGCCGCCCAGTACCTGGACGAGGTCACGCTGGGCCAGGCCGTCGAAGACGTACCGGCCGAGGCCGCCGAAGCTGACGTACGCGGCGACCGTGGCGGTGGCGACGACCTGGATCAGGGCGAGGCGCAGGCCGGTCATGATCAGAGGGAGGGCGAGGGGGAGTTCCACCTGCCACAGGATCTGGTGGCCACGCATGCCCTGGCCGCGGGCGGCGTCCTTCACCTCCGGGTCGACGGCGGTCATCCCGGCGTAGGTGTTGGTGACGATCGACGGGACGGCGAGGGCGACCAGCGCCACGTACACCGGGGTCATCGACAGCCCGCTGGCCAGGAAGACCAGCACCACCAGGCCGACCGTGGGGAGCGCCCGGCCGAACGACGAGAGGTTGATGGCGAGGAACGCGCCGCGCCCCGTGTGGCCGATGAGCAGGCCGACCGGGAGCGCGATCGCCGTGGCGATCAAGGTGGCGAGGAGTGAGTACTGGAGGTGCTCGGCAAGGCGGTGCGCGATGCCGTCCGGGCCCTGCCACTGTTCGGCGCTGGTCAGCCAGGTGCCGAGGTTCGCGAAGAGTTCGTACATCGGTCAGGCCCTCTGCTTCCGCTTCCAGGGGGTGAGCACGTACTGCACGGCCACCAGCACCGCGTCCGCGACCAGCGCGAGCAGCAGGGTCAGGGCGATGCCGACGACCACCGGGGTCGGGAAGTTGCGCTGGAACCCGTCGGTGAACAGCTGGCCGAGGCCGCCGTCGCCGATGTACGTGGCCACGCTGACCAGCGAGATCGACATGACCGTGGCGATCCGTACGCCCGCCATGATCACGGGGAGGGCGAGGGGGAGCTCGACGGTGAGCAGGATGCGCAGCGGGCGGGTGCCCATCGCCTTGGCGGCCTCCCTGGTGCGCGCCGGGACGGAGTCCAGGCCCTCGACGGTGTTGCGGAGGAGCACGACCAGTGTGTAGACGGTCAGGCCGATCACCGTGGTGGTGCGGGTGAGGCCGGACACCGGCAGGAGAAGGACGAAGACCGCGATGGACGGGATCGTGAAGAGGATGTTCGACAGGCCCAGGAGGAAGCCGCGCAGGGGGCGTACCCGGTGGGCCAGGACGGCCAGCGGGAGCGATATCAGCAGGCCGAGGAGCACGGCGGTCAAGGCGGCCTGGAGGTGGGAGACGGTGAGGGTGGCGAGGTCGCTCGCGTGGTCGGAGATCCACGACCAGTCGATGGTCATGCGCTGCCCTTTCCGGCCGGAGCCGTCAGGGGCCGAGGGGCCGCGACCGCTGCGGTGTGGGCGTCCCCCGCCCGCGCGTGGACGGCCTCGCGCGCGGTGACCCCGGTCAGTACGCCCGTGTCGTCGACCCGGGCTATCAGCCCGGCCGGGGAGGCGACCGACTCGTTCAGCGCGGAGAGCAGCGAGTCCGTGTCGCGCAGCGGCCGCACGGGGAGCAGCGGGGCGTCGCCCGCAGGGCCCGACGGAGCGGCTGCCGGGTCCAGCCAGCCGAGGGGTTCGCCCTTCGCGGAGACGACCAGCTGCCAGTCGGCTCGCCCGGCGGGGGTGGGTTCGTCGGCCCGTAGCGTCGTCGCCGGCTGCCGGGGGAGATCCGCGAGCGTGCTCAACGAGAGCAGCTTCAGGCCGCGTTCGGCGCCGAGGAAGTCGGCGACGAAGTCGTCGGCCGGGCGCGCAAGCAGTTCGGCGGGCGGTGCGCACTGCACCAGATGACCGCCGGTACGGAACACGGCGATCCGGTCGCCGAGCCGTACCGCCTCGTCGATGTCATGGGTGACGAAGACGATGGTCTTGTTCAGCTCCTGCTGGAGCCGGAGCAGCTCGTCCTGGAGCTGGGTCCGGACGACGGGGTCGACCGCGCCGAACGGCTCGTCCATCAGCAGCACCGGCGGATCGGCGGCGAGCGCACGCGCGACACCGACGCGCTGCTGCTGGCCGCCGGAGAGCTGGTGCGGGTAGCGCTTGGCGGCGTCTGCCGGAAGCCCGACCGTCTCCAGCAGCTCGGCCGCGCGGGCCCGGGCGCGCTTGCGTCCGTGGCCCAGCAGCAGCGGGACCGTGGCGATGTTGTCGAGGATCGTGCGGTGCGGAAAGAGCCCGGCCTGCTGGATGACGTATCCGATGCCCCGGCGGAGTTCGGCGGCGTCCGCTTCGAGGATGTTCCGGCCGCCGAGCGTGATCGTGCCGGAGCTCGGATCGACCATCCGGTTGATCATCCGGAGAGTGGTGGTCTTGCCGCAGCCGGACGAACCGACCAGGACGGTGATGCCGCCCTCCGGCATGGTGAGGCTGAGCTCATGAACTGCTGTCGTGCCGTTCGGGAAACGCTTGTTCACTGCGTCGAATTTGATCATCGGTCGTCCCTTGCCCCGGCTGCATATAGTCATGCAGAGTTCTCGTTGACTGAATAGGTTGTCAATGCCTCGGGGTAAAACACTGGTTACAGAAGCCCGAGCGGCGAGACGCAGTGTCTGAATGAGGAGGGTTCGCGCATGATGTCGTCCCACATGATGGACTCCTCGCCCTTCGGTGGCTGGGCCGCGGACCATGCCGTCACCGTCGTCGAGCTCGACGGCCGGACCCTTCCCGTCGCCGACGTCGTCCGGATCGCCCGTGGTACCGCCCGGCCCGTGCCCGGTGCCGAGGCGATGAAGCGTGTCGACCGTTCCTGGTCCGCCGCCCGGGAGCTCGCCGCGACCGGGCGAGTCTACGGGCGCTCCACCGGGGTCGGCGCCAATCGCAACGAGGGCGTTCCCACCGAGGCCGCCGCCGATCACGGGCTGCGCCTGCTGCGCAGCCACGCCGGGGCCATCGGTGACCCGCTGCCCGCCCGCGAGGTCCGTGCCATGCTCGCCGTGCGCGCCAATCAGCTGCTTGCGGGCGGCGCCGGACTGCGGCCCGGCGTCGTCGTAGGTCTCTGCGAGGCGCTGGAGGCCGGCGCGCACCCGGTGGTCAACGAGTTCGGTTCGGTCGGTACAGGGGACATCGCCGCCCTCGCCCAGGTCGGCCTCGCGCTCGCCGGGGAGCACCCCTGGCAGGGGCCCGGTGCCGCGCCCGAGCCCCAGTCGCTCGACAACAACGACGCCCTTGCCCTGATCAGCAGCAATGCCCTCACCCTCGGCCAGGCCGCTCTCGCGCTCGACGAGCTGCGCCGGCTCGTCACCGCCACCGAAGCGGTCGCCGCGCTCTCGCTGCTCGCGGTCGACGGTTCGTACGAGGCGTACGCCGAACCGGTCCATGCCGCCCGTCCGCACCCCGGCTCGTACCAGGTCGCGGCGCGGATGCGGCAGTTGCTCGGCGCCCCCGACCGTCCGGGGCCGCCGCTCGGCCGCATCCAGGACCCGTACGGCTTCCGCTGCCTGCCGCAGATCCACGGCCCCGCGCAGGACGCCGCCGACGCGCTCGAACGTGTCCTCGCGGTCGAGATCAACGCCGCCGCCGAGAACCCGCTGATCTGCCCGGACGCCGGTCTCAACGACAGCCCCGCCGCCTACCACCACGGCGGCTTCTACATGGCCCAACTCGCCCTGGCTCTCGATCACTTCAGGCTCGCGGTCACGCAGGTGGCCCGGCTCTCCACCTCTCGGCTCTCGGCTCTCAACGAGCCGTCCTTCACCCGGCTGCGGCCGTTCCTCGCGGACGGCGAGCCCGCCGCCTCGGGCGTGATGATCCTGGAGTACGCGGCCGGGGCCGCCCTCGGAGATCTGCGGGCGTTCTCCGCGCCCGCCTCGCTCGGGCATGCCGTGCTCTCCCGCGGCGTCGAGGAGCAGGCCAGCTTCGCCTCGCTTGCCGCCCGTCAGACACTGCGCGCCTGCAGCGCCTACCGGCAGGTCGTCGCCTGCGAACTCGTTTCCGCCGTGAGGGCGTTGCGCCTGCGCGACCTGCGGCCCGATCCTGAGCTGCCGGTCGGGCGGGCGTTCGCGCTGGCCGATTCGCTGCTCGACGCCGAGCTCGCGGACCGGCCGCTCACCGATGATGTGAAGGCGGCGGCCGGGGAACTGCTCGACCGCTGCACGGATCTGTGGAACACCGGACTCACCGGAACGAGCCGGGACACCGGACTCGCCAGTACAAGGGGGACAGCATGAGCAGCGGGAGCAGCCCGGCCGCACGGTTGCAGCAGCTCTTCGAGGGGCACCGGCTCACGCCCACCCAGCGGCGCATCGCGCACTCCATGGTCCGGCGGGCCGCCGATGTGCCGTTCCTGTCCAGCGTGGAACTGGCCGAGCTGGCCGGGGTCAGCCAGCCGTCCGTCACCCGCTTTGCCGTCGCGCTCGGGTTCGACGGGTATCCGGCGCTGCGCAAGCACCTGCGGGAGGTCGCGCCCGGACCCGGTGAGGCGGCGGGCGCCGTCGACGACACGTACAACGAATACCAGCAGGCCGTCCACGCCGAGATCGAGAACCTGCGGCACCTCGCCGAGCTGCTCGCCGACCCCACTCCCGTCGAACGGGCGGGACGGCTGCTCGCCGCGTCACGGCCGCTGCCCGTGCTCGGGCTGCGTGCCGCCTCTTCGCAGGCACGTGGCTTCGGCTACTTCGCGGCCAAGGTCCACCCGGATGTGCGGGTGCTCGACGAGGGCGGCAGCATGCTGCGCGACCGCATCGACGCCGCGCGACGGGCGGGGGCGAGCGCGCTGGTCTGCTTTGCGCTGCCACGCCACCCGAAGGAGGTCGTGGACGCGCTCGCGTACGCCCAGGAACAGGGGCTGACCGTGGTGTCGGTGGCCGACTCGGCATTCGCCCCGGTGGCCAGACACAGCGATCTGCTGATTCCGGCGGCCGTCGGCACCGGGCTCGCGTTCGACACGGCGTGTGCGCCGATGCTGCTGGGGCGGGTGCTGCTGGAGGCGATGTGCGACGACCTGCCCGACGCGCAGGCGCGCCTGGAGGAGTTCGACGCGCGGGCGGTGGCGCGCGGTCTGTTCGCCGAGTGAGCATCGGGCCGGGGCCGCTGCCCGACCGGTACTGCCTGCCCGGCCGGGGCCCAGGAATCACTGCGGATTCTCAGAAACTGCTCAGACATTGCTCAGAGACGGCCATTAATCTGCGCCCACAGAAACAGCACCGATGGCTGTCGAAAGGGGTACGGACGTGGGGCGCGGAGCGCAGTCGCTGGCAAGGGTGGCCGTGATCGTACGGGCCGGAGCCGTACCACTGTGGTGGCCGGGACTGCTCGCCGCCGTAGTCGGCGCGCTCGTCCCGGGGCTCACCGGCCGGCGGATCGGACTGCTCGCCGGAGCCGCGCTCTTCCTGGTCACCGCAGTGGTGGTGGCGCTCGTACGCGGGGGCAGGTACGCGGAACTGGCCAGGGCCGCCACCCGTGCCGGGCGGACCGACTTCCTCCAGGACCGGGCCGTGACCGTACGCAATTGGCGGCGCGGGCACCGGTGGTGGCTGCTGGGCGGATTCCTGGTGGCGATCGCCAGCGGGTTCCTGCTGCCCGGCGCCGGTGGGCTGGTGCTCGCGGGTGCCGGGGCCGGGCTCTGGCTCAAGACGGTCCGGATCGGACAGCGGGAGCGGAAGAACGACGTCCTGTACTGGGTGCGGACCGACTGGGTGGAGAAGGGGCGGCCGGCGGGCAAGCAGGTCGCGGCGTACCGGACGACCGGGCCGGTGGCGGGCGACGCCGCGCCCGGTGGGGCGCGGCGTCGCTGAGGGTGTGCTGCGGAGGTCAGACCTCCAGCTCGGCCTCGATCCGCTTCAGCTGGTGGCGGGCCATCGCCAGGTTGGCGCGGGCGGAGTCCAGCACCAGGTAGAGGAAGAGACCGTTGGTGCCGCGCGCCTTGAGCAGCCGGATCAGGTGGTACTGGGCGCCGAGGGTGATCAGGATGTCCTCGATCTCGTCCTTGATGCCGAGGTGTTCCATCGTGCGGAGTTTGGCACGTACGACATCGGTGTTGCCCGCGGCCGCGACGTCCAGGTTGAAGTCCTTGCCGCCGCCGAGGGTGCCCAGCGCCATGCCGCTGGTGTAGTCGACGAGTGCGACACCGAGGGTGCCCTCGATGGAGGTCATCGCTTCCTTGAGCGACGCTTCGGTGTTGGCCATGAGTGCTCGTTTCCTTTCCTTGCCGGCCGAGGTGACCGGCTCCGATATCTGGCGTTCCTGGTACGGATGTGACTGGTATTACGGGCGGTGCGGGAGGGGGCCGCCGGGGGGCGGGGTACGTGGGCGCGGGGCGTGCGACGCGGGCGCGGGCTGTGCGGTGCGTTGCAGTGCGGCGTCGACCAGTTCACCGATCCGGGTGCTCGCCCGGCGGCCTTCCAGGTGGAGCCGGCCGACGTTGATCCGGTCCTCGGCCAGGAGCGTGAGGACGGCGGAGGAGCCCGCCGCGTACGTGGCGATGTAGCCGGTCTCGCCCCGTACGAGCAGTTCACGGAAGCCGCCCCGGCCGGTCGCCTCCGTCATCCGGAGCGCGACACCGAGCGAGGCCGCGGTCAGTGCGGCGACGCCCTCCGCCTCCACTCCCGGGGTGTCCTGGGCCAGGACGAGTCCGTCGGTGCTGGCCGCCAGCGCGCCCGCGAGGAGGGGAACCCGGGCGCGTAGCCGCTGGAGTTCGGCCAGGACGTCCTGGACTTCGGCCTCGGGAACCATCAGTTGTCTCCTCCCGGCACGCTGTCTGAGCGCGCGTATCACAGGGCCTCCAATGCGTCTCTGAGTCGGCGCAGCAGGGCGACGTCGGGGTCGGCCGTGACCTCGGGAAGCGTGATCCGGCCGGGCGCGGAGGCGGACGGGGCCGCCGTCTGCCGGACCGCTTCGACCAGTCCGGCGGCCGTGAGCCGCCGCAGATCGACGAGGATGTGGAACGCCGAGCGGCCCAGGTGCTGTGCGATGTCGGATGCCGTACGCACTCCGTCCACCAGGTCGAGTACGCGGCGCCTGCGCGACGGGACGGGGGCGTCGACGGGATGGGCCGCCCGGACGAGCGGGGCGGTGTCGGTCGTCGCGTCGGGCCAGATCCGGTCCAGCAGTTCCCGGCGCCGGAGCGTCTCGCGCTGCACGGCATCGACGGGGACGGGGTGCACGGGACCGATCCAGTGCGAGACCCCGTAACGGAACCGGGCCGGGGTCCGGGTGGGGGCGAGGGCGAAGAAGGCGGCGTCGTACAGAGCCCCTAAGTGGCAGAGCTCCAGTGCGCCGCCGGGTATCCGTCCGCTGTCCACCAGGTAGCGGCCGACCCGCTGCCCGGCGCCCGCCTGGGTGACCGCGTCCCACCAGCCGTCGCGGTGCAGGGTACCGCCGGCGGTGAGCAGGATGTCGATGCCGGGTGTCGCGGGACTTTCGGCGTGCACGACCTGGCCGTCGGCGAGGTAGAGCGTGCCGCGGTCGCGCATCAGGGCGCCGGTGGCGCGCTCGGCGGCGAGGCGCTGGAGCATGGGGGAGAGGGCGGAGGCTGCTCTCACGGGGGAGGTTCTCTCGGGTGAGGTTCTGTGGGTTCCGTCGGGGGGTGTTCTCTCGGGCACGGTGGTTCTCATGCCAGGACCAGCCGCATTGCCAGCTCGCCCAGCCGTATCCGGGCGAGCGCCAGGTTGCCGTCGGAACGGTCGAGCCACAGATGCAGGAAGACGCTGCTGTCGAAGGCCGTCTCGACGAATCGGAGGATGTGGTAGCCGGCGCGGGTGGTGATGATGACGTCCTCCACCGGAGGCGCCGCGCCCGTTCCCGTAACGGCGTTCTCGTCCGGGCCGGTTGAGGTTTCCGGGACGGAGAGGGCGAACGCGGGCTGCTCCGCCGCCATGCGCGCCACCTCGGCCGTCTCGGCCGCGGTCGTCTCGTGATCGCCGTTGGGCGAGTCACCGATGGTGCCCAGGGCGAGACCGCTCGTCCAGTCGACCACCGCGGCGCCGCGGGCACCGGGCAGCCTCATGACTTCGAGCAGGCACTCGTCGATTCCGGACACGCGGACTCCCTCCCCCGACCGGCCGCACGGCTGTGACCCTGAGGCTACGCAACGTGCTCGCCCGAGGTGGGAGTTCTGGCATTTTCCATTGGTACATGCGGAAGACGGTCGGAAACGGTCGGACCCGTTGACGCCCCTGTCATGTTCTGTCCGTCTTCGGTGCCGCTCCCCGTCTTCCGGGCAGGTCTTTCGGGCGTGCCTGTTGACTACAAGTATTCAGAGCGACAGGATGTGAATAGAAGAATCACAGACGCGAGGAGGCATTGCCATGTCAGGACCCCGCCCCGTACGGGCACCGCGCGGTACGGAACTGAGCGCCCTGGGATGGCAGCAGGAAGCCGCCCTCCGCATGCTGCAGAACAACCTCGACCCCGAGGTGGCCGAACACCCCGACAAGCTCGTCGTCTACGGCGGTACGGGCAAGGCGGCCCGCGACTGGCGCTCGTTCGACGCCATGGTGCGCACGCTGCAGACGCTCAAGCAGGACGAGACGATGCTCGTCCAGTCCGGGCGGCCGGTCGGCGTCATGCAGACCCACGAGTGGGCGCCGCGCGTCCTGATCGCCAACTCCAACCTGGTCGGCGACTGGGCGAACTGGGAGGAGTTCCGCCGCCTGGAGGCGCTCGGACTCACCATGTACGGCCAGATGACCGCCGGGTCGTGGATCTACATCGGCACGCAGGGCATCCTGCAGGGCACGTACGAGACGTTCGCCGCCGTCGCCGCGAAGAAGTTCAACGGGACGCTGGCCGGGACGATCACCCTGACCGCCGGACTCGGCGGCATGGGCGGCGCCCAGCCGCTCGCGGTCACCATGAACGACGGCGTCGCGATCTGTATCGACTGCGACCCGCGCGCCATCGAGCGCCGCATCGAGCACCGCTACCTGGATGTGCGCGCCGACTCCCTGGAGCACGCGCTCCAGCTGGCCGTCGAGGCGCGCGACGCACGCAAGCCGCTCTCCATCGGGCTGCTCGGCAACGCGGCGGAGCTGCTGCCCCGGATGCTCGCCGAGGGCGCCCCTATCGACATCGTCACCGACCAGACCAGCGCGCACGACCCGCTCGCGTACCTCCCGATCGGCGTCGACTTCGACGACATGGCCTCGTACGCCGCCGAGAAGCCCGCCGACTTCACGCA
The DNA here is from genome assembly GCF_044453545.1 of Streptomyces sp. NPDC051664. Lineage (NCBI taxonomy): Bacteria > Bacillati > Actinomycetota > Actinomycetes > Kitasatosporales > Streptomycetaceae > Streptomyces > Streptomyces sp. NPDC051664. The sequence continues at coordinate 295,012 of NZ_JBITCU010000009.1, forward strand.
GCGGGCCCGCGAGGCGATGGCCAAGCACGTCGAGGCGATGGTCGGCTTCATGGACGCCGGGGCCGAGGTCTTCGACTACGGCAACTCGATCCGCGGCGAGGCCCAGCTGGCGGGCTACGACCGGGCATTCGACTTCCCCGGGTTCGTCCCCGCGTACATCCGGCCGCTGTTCTGCGAGGGCAAGGGCCCGTTCCGCTGGGCCGCGCTGTCCGGCGAGGCGTCGGACATCCACAAGACCGACAAGGCGATGCTCGAACTCTTCCCCGAGAACGAGTCGCTGCACCGGTGGATCAAGATGGCCGGCGAACGCGTCCACTTCCAGGGGCTGCCCGCCCGGATCTGCTGGCTCGGCTACGGCGAGCGCGACCGTGCCGGCGAGCGGTTCAACGACATGGTGGCCAGTGGTGAGCTGGCCGCGCCGCTGGCGATCGGCCGCGACCACCTGGACTGCGGGTCGGTGGCGTCCCCGTACCGCGAGACCGAGGCGATGCTCGACGGGTCCGACGCGATTGCGGACTGGCCGCTGCTGAACGCCATGGTCAACGTGGCGTCCGGTGCCTCCTGGGTCTCCATCCACCACGGTGGCGGTGTCGGGATGGGGCGCTCCATCCACGCGGGGCAGGTGACCGTGGCCGACGGCACGAAGCTGGCGGGCGAGAAGATCCGCCGGGTGCTGACGAACGACCCGGGCATGGGCGTCATCCGGCATGTCGATGCCGGGTACGACATCGCGGAGTCCGTCGCCGCGGACAAGGGCGTGCGGGTGCCGATGACCGAGGGCGGGCAGTGACGGTGCCTGGCGAGGCCGGCTCGGTGGGGGGTTCGCCGTCGGGCGCGGGTTCGCCTGCGCCCACCCTCCGCCATGGCCCTGAAGGCGGGGGAGTCACCTCCCCCGCCCCGCGGAACGAAGGCCCGCAAGTCTCCTTCCAGGGCATGTGGAAGGAGCTTGCCCCCATCGGGCGGCATCCCGGGAGCGGCGGCTACCGCCGCTACGCCTGGACCGCCGCCGACGGTGACTGCCGTGTCTGGTTCCGGGCGCAGGCCGAAGCCCGTGGGCTCGGGTACGAGGTCGACCGGAACGGGAACCAGTGGGCCTGGCTCGGGGATCCGCTCGGTGACGACGCCGTCGTCACCGGATCGCATCTCGACTCCGTGCCCGACGGCGGCGCCTTCGACGGGCCGCTCGGTGTGGTCTCCTCCTTCGCCGCGTTCGACGAACTCCGCCGCAGGGGAGCGGAGTTCACCCGTCCGTTCGCCATCACCAACTTCGGTGACGAGGAAGGGGCCCGGTTCGGGCTCGCGTGTGTCGGGTCCCGGCTCGCCGCCGGGCAGCTGACCGTCGAGAAGGCGCACCAGCTCCGCGACGGCGACGGCATCACACTTCCGCAGGCCATGGAGGCCGCCGGCTACGACCCCGAGGCCATCGGCCCGGACCCCGAACGGCTGGCCCGTATCGGTGCGTTCGTCGAGCTCCACGTCGAACAGGGGCGCTCCCTCGACCTCACCGGCGACCCGGTCGGTATCGCCTCCGCCATCTGGCCGCACGGCCGCTGGCGGTTCGACTTCCGGGGCGAGGCCAACCATGCGGGCACCACCCGGCTCGTGGACCGGCGCGACCCGATGCTCACATACGCCGAGACCGTGCTGGCCGCCCGTCGCGAGGCGCAGCTCACCGGCGCGCTCGCCACCTTCGGCAAGATCGCCGTCGAGCCGAACGGGGTCAACGCCATCCCCTCCCTCGTCCGGGGCTGGCTCGACTCGCGAGCCGCCGACCAGGACACCCTCGACGCCGTCGTCACCGGCATCGAGCGGGCCGCCCGGGAACACGCCGAGCGCGCGGGCATCGATCTCGATGTCGTACGGGAGTCCTTCACGCCCGTCGTGGAGTTCCAGCACGCCCTGCGCGACGAACTCGGCAAGATCCTGACGGGCAGGGGTGGCGACGACGCGGGCCGCGCCGTACCCGTCCTCGGCACCGGCGCCGGGCACGATGCGGGTATTTTGTCCGCTTCGGTCCCTACCGCCATGCTGTTCGTACGGAACCCCACCGGGATCTCGCACTCGCCGGCCGAACACGCCGCCGAGGACGACTGCGTGGCCGGAGTGATCGCACTCGCCGATGTACTGGAAGGTCTCGCGTGCAGCTGACAACGACACCGAGGGGAAAGCGCGACACCGCGACGTTCTGGCTGTCCCACGCCTGGCTCGGCACCCATGTCGAGCCGGGCGTCGCCCTGGACGTCGCCGACGGGCGGATCGCCGGGGTGCGTATCGGTGTCGACGCCCCGCCGCCGGGCGCCACCGTGCTGCGCGGGCTCACTCTTCCCGGACTCGCCAACGCCCACTCGCACGCCTTCCACCGCGCCCTGCGCTCGACCGTCCAGGTCGGCTCCGGCACCTTCTGGACCTGGCGCGAGCTCATGTACCAGGTCTCCTCCAGGCTCACCCCCGAGACGTACTACGACCTCGCCCGCGCCGTGTACGCCGAGATGGCGCTGGCCGGCATCACCGCCGTCGGTGAGTTCCACTATCTGCACCACGCGCCGGGCGGAGTCCGGTACAACAACCCGAACGCGATGGGCGAGGCCCTGATCGCCGCCGCCGACGCGGCCGGTATCCGGATCACGCTGCTGGACACCGCCTATCTCGCCGCCGGGTTCGGGCAGCGGGCCGGGCAGTACCAGCAGCCCAACCAGTACCAGCTGCGGTTCTCCGACACCACGGCCGAGGCCTGGGCCGAACGCGCTTCCCTTCTCAAGGACACCGACCACGCCCTGATCGGCGCGGCCGTCCACTCCGTGCGCGCCGTGCCCGCCGGACAGCTCGCCACCGTGGCCGCGTGGGCCGAGGGACGGCGGGCCCCCCTCCATGTCCACCTCTCCGAACAAGTTGCGGAGAACGAGGCCTGCCAGGCCGCCCACGGCTGTTCCCCCACCCGGCTCCTCGCCGACCACGGGGTCCTCGGCCCGCGCACCACCGGCATCCACAACACCCACCTCAGTGGCGAGGACATCACGCTGCTCGGCTCCTCGGCCACCGGCACCTGCATGTGCCCCACCACCGAACGCGACCTCGCCGACGGCATCGGCCCCGCCGTAGCCCTTCAGCGCGCGGGTTCGCCGCTCTCCCTGGGCAGCGACAGCCACGCCGTGATCGACCTCTTCGAAGAGGCCCGCGCAATGGAGCTCAACGAGCGCCTGCGCACCCAGGCCCGCGGCCACTGGACCGCGGCCGCACTGCTCCGCGCCGCCACCGCCGACGGGCACGCCGCACTCGGCCGTCCCGACGCGGGCACCCTCGAACCGGGCGCCTTCGCCGACTTCACCACCGTCGCCCTGGACTCGGTCAGAACAGCTGGACCGGCGCCCCGACTGGCAGCCGAAGCAGCCGTATTCGCCGCCTCCGCCGCTGATGTGCGGCATACGGTCGTGGCAGGCCGGCACATCGTCCGGGACGGGCAGCACGCGCTCGTCGAGGACGTACCCGCAGCACTCGCCTCGGCCATCGCCGTCCTGCACGGCTGACGCCGGACCCTCGCAAGGAGAGCAGCCCCCCGATGACGACGACCGCCATCACCAACATCGCCAGTCTGGTCACCAACGACCCCTCCCTCGGTGACAATTCCCCCCTGGGCCTGATCCTGGACGCGGCCGTCGTCATCGAGGGCGACCGCGTCGTCTGGACCGGTGAGTCAAGCAAAGCACCCGCCACTGACAACGCCGTCGACGCGAGCGGCCGCGCGGTGATCCCGGGGTTCGTCGACTCCCACTCGCATCTCCTCTTCGCGGGGGACCGCACCCAGGAGTTCAACGCCCGGATGTCCGGCCGCCCTTACACCGCGGGCGGCATCAGGACCACGGTCGCCGCCACCCGCGCCGCCAGCGACGACGAGCTCTCCGCCAACGTGGTCCGCTATCTGACGGAGGCACTCCGCCAGGGGACCACCACGTTCGAGACCAAGTCCGGCTACGGGCTCACCGTCGAGGACGAGGCCCGCGCCCTGCGTATCGCGGCCCGCCACACCGACGAGGTCACCTACCTCGGCGCCCACGTCGTGTCCCCCGACTACGCAGACGATCCTGCCGGGTACGTCGACCTGGTGACCGGACCGATGCTCGACGCCTGTGCCCCGTACGCCCGTTGGGTCGACGTCTTCTGCGAGAAGGGCGCGTTCGACGGCGACCAGGCCCGAGCGATCCTCACGGCCGGCATGGCCAGGGGCCTCCACCCCCGCGTCCACGCCAACCAGCTCGGCTACGGCCCCGGTGTCCAGCTCGCCGTCGAGCTCGACGCCGCGTCCGCCGACCACTGCACCCACCTGACCGACGCGGACGTCGACGCCCTCGCCCAGGGCGACACCGTTGCCACGCTCCTCCCCGGCGCCGAGTTCTCCACCCGCGCAGACTGGCCCGACGCCCGCCGCATCCTCGACGCGGGAGCCACCGTCGCGCTCTCCACGGACTGCAACCCGGGTTCGTCGTTCACCTCCTCCATGCCCTTCTGCATCGCCCTCGCCGTACGCGACATGGGCATGACCCCGGACGAGGCGCTCTGGTCCGCCACCGCGGGCGGCGCCGCGGCCCTGCGCCGCACGGACATCGGCCGCATCGCCCCAGGGGCCCGCGCCGACCTGGTCCTGCTCGACGCCCCCAGCCATGTCCACCTCGCCTACCGGCCGGGTGTCCCGCTGGTCCAGGCGGTCTGGCAGCGCGGCGAACGCACGCTCTGACCGCGTCGACAACGCGCCGACACCACCTCGATCATGCGGAAGGACCTGCCCGTTGCCGGGTCAGGTCCTTCCGCATGGTGAGGCCGCGCAACGGCGCGGAACGTGCCGGGGAGTCACTCCTCCAGCGTCAGGCCCTTCCTGAGCTTGACCAGCGTCCGGGAGAGCAGCCGCGAGACATGCATCTGGGAGATGCCGAGCTCCTCACCGATCTCCGACTGCGTCATGTTGGCGACGAAGCGGAGCGAGAGGATCTGCCGGTCACGGCCGGGCAGCGAGGCGATCAGCGGCTTCAGGGACTCGACGTACTCGACGCCTGCGAGTCCGTGGTCCTCGTAGCCGATCCGGTCGGCCAGCGCACCCTCGGTGTCGTCCTCCAGGGGCTTGGCGTCGAGTGAGCTCGCGGTGTACGCGTTGCTCGCGGCCATGCCCTCGACGACCTCGTCGTCGGTGAGTCCGAGGCGGTCGGCGAGTTCGCCCACGGTGGGCGCCCGGTCCAGGTGTTGGGCAAGCTCGTCGCCCGCCTTGGCCAGGTCGATCCGCAACTCCTGCAGTCGTCGCGGGACGCGCACGGACCAACTGGTGTCGCGGAAGAAACGCTTGATCTCGCCGATGATGGTGGGCATCGCGAAGGTGGGGAACTCGACGCCCCGGCTGAGCTCGAACCGGTCGATCGCCTTGATCAGGCCGATGGTGCCGACCTGGACGATGTCTTCCATCGGTTCGCTGCGGGAGCGGAACCGGGAGGCGGCGAACTTGACCAGGGCCAGGTTGAGTTCGACGAGTGTGTTGCGTACGTACGCATGCTCGTGGGTGCCCTCTTCGAGGGATTCGAGCCGCGCGAAGAGCGTCTTGGAAAGCGCTCTGGCGTCCAGCGGACCCACTTCGGAGTACGGCGGGATCTCGGGAAGGTCTTCGAGACCGTCGCCGATGCTGCTGGTGTTGCGGGTACTGCTGGTGTTGCTGCTGCGCGGGCCGGGTACGGCAACCGCTGCAGGGGAGTCTGATTCGGTCAGTCCCTGAGGACATGCTGACGTTGCGTTGTGGGTACGCGGTCCGTCGAGCCGGGGCGACATGGTCTCCTCCATCGTTCTCGGCATATGGCTGCCGATGCCCTTACGTGTTCCTGCGGTGAAGCGGCGCCTCCAAAGCCGGCCGTGTTTCGGGTGTCCTCCTACCCTTACCCGGTCCGGGCGGTGAGTTACAACTGCCAATTAATGCTAAATGTCCGGTTTGTTGGGTTCCTTGGCTACCGCGTGGCGTACGGAACGCGTACTGTTTTACGAAAGCTGGCGACGGCTGCACACGCAACCGCATACACAGTGACAGTCGGTGACGCGTGAGCGAAGACGCAGGCAGTGACACAGGTAATGGCGAACGGCGAAGAGGGACGGGCATGGACCGCCAGACGGTCGGCAGTGCGAACCGGGGTCGACTTCAGGTCGAGGTCCGGACCGAGGGGCGCAGCGAGGTCGTGACGCCGGTGGGTGAGCTGGATCACCACACCGCCGACCTGCTCCGCGAGCCCTTGGAGAGCGCGGTCGAGCAAGGGCGGGTGCGCCTGGTGGTCGACTGTTCGCGACTCGAATTCTGTGATTCCACCGGGCTCAATGTGCTGCTCGGTGCCCGTCTCAAGGCGGAGGCGGGCGGGGGAGGGGTCCATTTGGCCGGAATGCTGCCGGTGGTGGCGAGGGTCTTCGAGATCACCGGGGCCGAGGCGGTCTTCACCGTCCACGACTCCCTGGAAGAGGCTCTGGACACCTGATCGTGGCGCGGCATGTGGCATCGGGAGTCGCGTGTGTCGCCCGAGTCACGCGATCCGCGTAGCGAAGTGGGTGTTGTCACGATTCGGCCGGGCAGGAGAGACCCTGCGAGCCCGGGACGACCTGCACACTCTGTAGCTGGTCGGTACCTGTACCGAACCTGTGCCGGCGCCCGCAGCGGTCCCGAATCTGTACCCGCATCTGTATCTGTATCTGTTCGATGGCGACATGGTGAATCGGTGAGGTGAAGCGCTGATGAGCACCACCCGGCAGCATCAGCCGGGCGACCTCGGCCGCGAGCCGGAGGGCACGGGCGACGGCGCCGACGCACCCTCCGTCGAGCCGGCCGAGCGACAGTGGCGCACGCTGCCGCTGCGGCAGGTCAGCGGCATCGTGCCGGCGGCCCGCGATTTCGCCCGCCAGGCACTCCACGACTGGGGCTGGCTCCCGGCGTCGAGCGCCGACCGCCGAGCGGCTGCCGAAGACGTCCTGCTGGTCGTCTCCGAGCTGGTCACCAACGCCTGCCTGCACGCGGAGGGACCCGAGGAGCTGCGCATCGGCTGCAGCTCGAAGGTGCTGCGGGTGGAAGTTCTCGACGGCGGAGCGGGACAGCCCGCACCCCGCACCCCGCACCGTGCCGGCCGGCCCGGCGGGCACGGCATGTTCATCGTCCAGCGGCTCTGTCTGGACTGGGGGGTTCTGCGGGTGCCGGGTGAACCCGGCAAGACCGTCTGGGCGGAGCTGGCCGCCCCTGCGTAGTCGCGGGGCCGCCCCCGACTCCGTACCCCTGACTTTGCATCCCCGAGGAGCGCGCCGGATCGGCGCGCTCTTTGTCTTCCCTCCACAGGGCCTCAGGCGTACCTTGAGCGCCCAATCTGATGTGTCGTCAGTAACTTGCGTCGATGTGATGCGGCGTGCGGCGACCACCGGCAGGAGGGGAACTCGAGGTGTCGTACCCGAAGCGAACACTCGCCCTGGCGTCCGCGCTGGCCGGCTCGGTGGTGCTGCTGGCCGCGCCCGCCGCACACGCCACGGTCGTGGACGTCGACTACCAGTGCAAGACCCCGATCGGGGACAAGAGTGCCGTATCGCCCATCGACATCAAGGGCGTCAAGAGCGGCAACGGTTACATGCTCACGATGTCCTTCCAGAAGGGCGTCTCGTCCAGCCCGGTCGAACTGGGCAAGGGCGCCATGAAGCCCAGCGCGGTGATCCGGCTGGGCGGCGCCGAATCGGGCCAGGTGCAGGTCTCGGGCCCGGCGAACGCCGCGGCGATCCCGGCCAACACTCCCATCAAGATAAGTGACTTGACGGGTACGTACACCCCGAAGAAGAGCGGCAAGGTCAGCTTCACCGCGGGGGTGCTCACCATCAAGGCTCTCGGCACGACCACGACCTGCACCCCGGGCAACAGCCCCAAGCCGTCGCTGGAGCTCGATGTGACGGCGGCGGGCGGCGCGCAGGACACGTCGGACGACAGCGGTCAGCTGCCGAAGACCGGTCCGCTCGACTCCGCGATGGCGCTCGGGACGCTCGGCGGCACGGTGCTGCTGACCGGTGCGGCCGGAGTGCTGTGGCTGACCCGGCGCGGGCAGCGGGCCACGGGCTGAGCCACGAACCGCGTCACCGCGACAACCCTATGGCCGCTACAGCCACAGTCCCCGTCCGCGCACCGTACGTACACGCCAGCTCGGTACGCACCAGCTCTGTACGCACCAGGGAGCCCCGCCCATGCCGTCGTTGACCGGTCACGCCGCCCGAGCCGTTGTCGCCGTCCTGCTGTGCGCCTTCGCCATGACCCCGGCGGCGGCCGTCGACCGGGCGGACAGTGCCACGGACTGGACGGCTCGGCCCGCCGCGAGCGGTGCCGCGACCCGGACCGGCGACGACGGCGGCAGACCGTACTTCTACCTGGAGGGCGTGCCCGGCACCGTCCTGCAGGACCGGCTTGCCGTCACCAACCCGGGCCGCACCCCGGTCACCGTGCGGCTGCGCGGGGCCGACGCGTACAACGCCGGGAACGGTGAATTCGCGGTACGCGGATCGAAGGGCTCCACCGGGACCGGTGCCTGGCTGCGGCTCGCGGCGGACCGGGTGACCGTGCCCGCCCGTACCCGTGCCGAAGTGCCGTTCTCCGTCACCGTGCCGACGAGTGCGCCACCGGGCGATCACCCCGGCGCGATCGTCGCCGAGAGCGCCGGCCGTTCGGTCGGGATACGAGTCCATCTCCGGGTCAGCGGGCCGACCCTGGCCGCACTGACCGTCGAGGACGTCACCGTGTCCGGCGGGACCATTCACTACACCCTCGTCAACCGTGGCAATGCGGCCCTCGCCCCGCGTCTTGCCGTCAGCGCGGACGGCGTGTTCGGCACGCTGCTGCGGCGTGAGGCCCGGACCCTGCCGGTGGAGCTGCTGCCCGGACAGCGGGCAAAGCTCACCGAACCGTGGCGGGCCGTCCCCGCCCTCGACTCCGTCACCGTCCGGCTGCGGGTCACTGCCGCGGGCGGCGCGCACAGCGAGGCGACGGGCTCGGTGGTCCGTGTCCCCTGGGCGCCGGTGACCGTCGGCGTACTGCTGTTCCTGGCCGCGGCGTCCGCGTACCGGCTGCGGCGCAGACAGCGGCGGCCGCCGGACGGCGACGTCCCGGTATCTCGACCCACGTCGGACGAAAGGCACTTGGTGAAGGCGGGAGCGGACAGGTGAGACGACAGACCGGACACATGGGCCGACGGACCGGACCGGTATCCCTCCGGCGCGGCAGCCACCGATGGGTCACCGCGCTGCTCGTGGCCCTGGTGCCCGCCCTGCTGCTCCTGCCCGCCCCAGGTGCCCGCGCGGCGGACGGACAGCCCACGGTCACCCTCTCGAAACAGCAGGCGGGCAAGGGCGGTGAGATCACCGTCAAAGGCAGCGGCTGGCGGCCCGACACCTTGCTGATGATGTTGATCTGCGGGCAGTCCGCGCCCGGCAGGGGCGTCATCGGTGGCACCAACTCCTGCTCCAACGCCGACGGACGCGCCGTCACCACCGATGCCAAGGGCGCCTTCAGCAAGAAGATGCCCGTCGCCGAGCCGCCCGAGCCGTGCCCGTGCGTGGTGCATGTCGCGACGGTCACCGGGGAACAGGCCACCGCCGACGCCGTGTTCGTCGTCGCGGGCCACCCGGTCGCCCCACTGCCGAAGCAGACCGAGGGCGGGAAGCTCGCCGTGCTCGCCACGACCCGGCTGGAGGGCGACAGCGGGATCCTCACCTGGTTCGGTGCCCCGCCCGCACGGAGGCTCGTCCTCACCGTCGGCAACCTCGGCACGGCACCCGTCAAGGACCCGGTCTTCCAGCTCGGTACGGCGCACGGCGTCTTCGCCCCGCAGTGGGAGGAACAGCAGTGGCGCGGCACCATCGCGCCCGGCCGCAAGGCGCAGATCAGACTCCCGGTCGAACTGACGGCGGGCGCGCACGGCGACTACCAGATCTCCCTGCGCTACGGGACGAAGGTGCTGGCCGAACAGCCGTGGGGGGTGGGCCGACCGTGGGGCGTCACCCTCTTCTGGATCCTGCTCTGCGTCGTCGTACCGGCCGCCGTGTTCCGGATCGGCATGGCGATCGTCGACAAGGCCCGGCCCCGCACCCCGCATGCCTCGGTCCTGGCCGGACGTCACCGCCACCCACAGCTCACCGACGTGACCGCGAAGCTCCCGAAGCTGCGCCGGGCACCGGGCGCCACCCCTGTGAACCCCGCGACGGCGGACCGGGCGGGGCGCACCGGCTCCGCTTCGGGCGCGGCCACCACGGCCACGCTGCCGTGGTTCACACCTGAATCCGCACCGTCAGAGAACAGACCCACGACGAAGGGACATTCGTGAGCACCCAACGGAGGATGAGCGCGGCCGGAGTCGCGCTGATGCTCGGCGGCGCGGGGATCCTGCTGGCCGCGAGCCCGGCCCAGGCCGCCGACGTCTCGTACAAGACGGAGTGCATTCCGCCGCCCATCTCCGGGCTGCCGCCCGTACAGGGCACGACGAAGGTGCAGTTGACCGCGCCCGCCGAGGCGAAGGTCGGGGACACGGTCGAGGTGGTGTGGAAGACGGTGGCGGCCGCTTCCAGCAACCCCGACGTCCTCGATCTGGAGAAGGACACGGTCAAGCCGACCGGCACGATCAAGGTGGGCGGCGCGGCCAGTGGCGACCTGCCGATGGATGGGCCCCGGCAGAATCCGCCGATCCCCAAGAACAGCCCCATGGTGCTGCCCGACATGAAGGGCATGCTGAAGCTGGAGAAGGCCGGTGAGATCACGCTGACGCCGGACGCGTACAACATCAACGTCTCCAAGCCGATCTCCACCGACACCAAGTGCTCCCCGAAGGAGACCGTGCAGCCGGGCGCGACGATCAAGGTCACGGACGGCGGCGGTACGACAGCGGGCGGCACGACCACCGGTACGACAGTGGGTGGCACGATCGCCGGCACGACGGTGGGTGGCACCATCTCCGGCACGACCACCGGCACCACCACCGCGGGCGGGACGACGGCCGACGGCGGGACCACGGCGGGCACCACGGCCGGCGGTACGGACACCGGAGGCACGGAATCCGGCGGCACCACCGCCGGGTCGAGCGGTGGCGGCGGCGGTCAGACCGACTTCGAGGGCAAGGAGGTGTCCGTCGCGTACGCCTGCAAGACGCCGATCGGTGACAAGAACGCCACCTCCCCGGTGAAGATCGACGCGAAGAAGAACGGCGGCAGCTTCGACCTCACGGTGAAGTTCAGCAAGTCGGTCATGGACAGTCCCGCCGACATCCCGGCCGATTCGGTGAAGCCCTCCATGGAGGTCAAGCTCGGCGGGGCCGACAAAGGCACGGTCCATGTCGAGGGCCCCACCAACAAGGAGCCCATCAAGTCCGGCGATCCGATCGAGATCCCCGATCTCACGGGTACGTACAAGCCGGGCGCAAGCGGCAAGTCCACCCTCAGCCCGGGTGTACTGACCGTGATGGCGCTCGGTACGACGACGACCTGCACCCCGCCCGCCGATGTCGCGGTCTCCCTGGAGCTGGACACCTCGTCCCAGCCCGGCGGGGCTGCCGGCGGCTCGGACGCGGGCGGCGCCACGAGCGGCGGCGGTACGGACTCCGGCGGCGGACTGGCCGCCACCGGCGCCGAGGACGACGGCACCCTGCGCGCGCTCGGCCTGGTCGCCGGTACGGCGATCCTGCTGGGCGGCGCCGTGTTCACGTTCACCCCCTGGCGCCGGCTGCGCGGCACCCGGTGAGCTGAGCTCCGTACCAGGGCAACGCGAAGGGGGGGGGGGGGGGGGGGGGGGGGGCGGGGGGCGGCCCGCCCCGCGGGGGGCGCCCACCGGCACACAAAAACCAG